>CAZYMD010000062.1:10842-14697 GCA_964649005.1 uncultured Pirellulales bacterium | reverse complement strand
GATGTTTTCCCAGGGGCTCTGTGGATCGTTTTGTGCAAGCAGGTGGAGTGCTGAGCCATAGACGAGCCCACACCATTGGACGGGCTGGCCAAGCCAGAGCGGGGCGCGCCAGTTGGTGGCGCCGAGTACTGCGATGGTTGAATAGGGGCCGACCTGTCCTGAAGTTGGATTATAGAGATAGATGAACGGCACGCCTGTCCACGCCCAGTAGCGGGCCTGTTCCAGGTATTCCCGGCGGCCTGAGATGATGTAGCCCAGGGTGTATGCCTTGACCATGTGGGCGGAGGCGAGGATGTCGGGCGTGTGCAGGGGGACCTCCCAGGTCTGCGCGCCGCGCGGGACAGTATTGGCATAGAGGGCGGTTTGCTTGTCGAGCAGGGCGAGGGCGTCACGGATTAGGGTTTTGTCGCCTGAGAGCGTTGCTCCTTCGAGAATGGCGACCATGTCCCGGCCTGCGAGGCCGTTAGCGTGTTTTGCGAAATGCGTTCGCGAATAGTCTACATTCCCAGGCCTGTACAACTTGACGCCATCGTTGTCGAAGCCACCGAGCAGGTTGCGGGCCATGCCTTCCCTTAATCTTACGAATTTCTCGATCCGGCCATACATCAATGGCGCCGAAGGCAAATTGGCGTGTGAGACGCTGCTGGAGTATGGCTGGTTTGCGGGGATTTTCTCCAGAGCCTGTGACTCGGCGGCTCTGAGCCTGGCGGCGAGATTCTCGTTTTTAGTATGATTTGCGAGCCAGTCGATATACGTTACTGCGTCGGCGGCGGGAACAGGAGGGAAGCTTGTTCCCCAGACGGCGTGGCGGAAAAGGCCGTCGCGATTGGCCTGCGAATCCAGCCAGCCGTGCGAGAGCAGGTCTATTGCGGATTCAAAACCTCCCTCAAATCGAGGCAGGGGGGGCATCTCTTTGAGGCGGACGTAGTGTTTGACAGCATCCACGACAGTCTTGCCCTGGCCTGCGATGATTGTAGCGGTCGCTTTGAGCGGCTCATTGGCTTTAAGGCGAATCGGTGTATGTGCGCAGAACTCGTTCTCGAAGCGCAAAGAGCCAACGCCTGGTCCTGACAATGACATTACGTGCGCCTGCGAATTGTAAATCCTGTCGGGCGAGTCGAATGTTGCGGCGACTGTTTCCGACGGTTCCCACATCAGGCCTACGTATTTTGAATCGTGCGATATCGACATGAGCGGGAATGTTATTTTTAGCGGGTCGGGCGTGCGGCGGATATAGGCAGGGATTTCGATATCGGCCTTACTGCTGCTTGGTTCATCACTGAGATACTCCACACCTGCGAAGAGTCCCTGGTACTTTTTTTGCCCGTATGTGCCGAGTCCGGGGAAAATGGTCAGGTAGGGGACGTAGACGAGGTCTCTGTCGGTATCCGCCTTCAGTTGCGTCTCGACAATAATTGTGCCGGCATTTGCACTCGATGTGAAACGTCTTATTAGGCGCCAGTCGCCGCCCTCGCTATCGGTAAGAGTTGCCCGGACGGCAATTGTTGTTTCTGATTCGCTGGTGACTTTTACTTTCGCGGTCTTGAGGTTCAGCCAGTGCGGGCGATCATTTAGCATGATGCCTATGGTTTCAGAGTCGTAACCCGATGCCATCTCGGTTCCATCGACGATCACGATGAAGTCGCCCCATCGGCGCCCATAATGAACAAGCTCGACTGTTTGGGATCTGATGTGAAGTGGTTTGTCGGGGCCTTTGTTCGGCCTGACTGGTTTGTCCGGTTTTGGCGCCTCAATCAGGTCCAGCGTTTCGACTTGAATCGATGCGACCGTGATGTCACCTTCGCTTGCAGATGGGTCGAGCCTGAAGCGTATATCCCGGCCAAGCATTTTGTCAATCATTAGCGTGTATTCATGCCATTTGCCATCGGGATGGACGGTGAAGCGGACGGAATCTTCAGCGTTGAAATTCCTGCCATAGAACAGTTCGCCTGCGGAATCGGCGTCTGACTTCATGCGCACCCGCACTCGCGTTAATCTGCTGCCACGTAAGTTTATTGGGGGGCCTTCGATCCATGGGTCTAAGCCTGTGGATTGAAAGACAAGGCCGCTGTTGGTGCTTTTGAAATTCTCAACGTATTGATTGGCTCTCCAGCCCTGAGAGTCCTTTGTGAAGTCCCATTTAGTTACTATTTCGGCCTGTGCTTGAATCGAAAGTACGGCAACCAAAAGAAGTGATACTAATATTACGCTGCCGACGGGATTGATCCGCTGAAAGGCTTGTCTTTGTGGATTTGCGTTGCGCTGGTGTTTGCCGCTTTTTGTTGAGAGCATACTCAACCTCCAACGATTCGTTGCCTTGTATTTATTATCCACCGTGGAATGTCGCAAGTATAAGTTATCTGTGAGGAACTACGAACTAAAAATCTGCGGTCATTTGCGGTATAATACCGGATATGAATCTGACGATACAGATCAAACGCAAGGCGATAGAGCTCGGCTTCGATATTGCAGGGGTGACGGACGCCTCGCCTATAGAGGCGGTTCATATTGATTTTATGACCGAATGGCTGAAGGCTGGTTGTGCCGGGCAGATGAGCTATTTGTGTCGCAACTTCGAAAAACGAGTCGATCCATCCAGGCTGCTCGACGGCGCAAAATCGGTTATATCTGTCGGCTTGAACTATGCGCAGCCTGCATCGACGGCAGGGGGCGAAGATAGTGGTAGGGTAGTCTCTTATGCGCGATATGAGGACTATCATCCTTTTATCAGGAAGCAACTTTACGAATTGGTTGATTTTATGAAGTCGGTTGTGAGGGAGGAGTGGCGTTTCAAAGTTTGCGTAGATTCTGCACCGATTGCGGAGCGGTCAATTGCAGTGAGAGCGGGGCTTGGATTTATCGGCAGGAACCATATGCTTATAAATCCCGGTCTTGGCTGTAGGATACTTCTCGGCGAGATAGTGACGACGCTGGCGATTGAGGCTGATGAGCCATTCGTTGGTGATTGTGGCGAGTGCGATAAATGTATAAGGGCCTGCCCGACTGGCGCCCTACAGTGCGATGGCAATCTGGATGCAAGCAGGTGTATTAACTACCTGACGATAGAGCACAAAGGAGAAATCGCACGCGAACTGGCCTGCAAGATTGGCGGAAGACTTTTTGGCTGCGAAGAGTGCATTCTTGTTTGTCCATATCAGAAAAGTGCTCCGTCATGCTCGAACAGGCAGTTCAGGCTCTATCCCGACAGGGAAAAGATAGATCCCAATGAGATATTGAGTATGGATGAGGAGTCCTTTGCGGCCAGATTCGCTGGTTCTGCGATAGGGCATACGGGGCTGGACAGCCTGAAGAGAAATGCGCGGATTTGCCTCGCGAACATTCGAGAAGGGCACATCTGAAGCAAACGGTGTCGAGCCTGACTATCCGCAGGTTGCCACTTCGAAGACTACTGTTCCGCCCCCTGTGTGGTCCGATGGATCGGGGCAGTGGATGTAGGCTTTGCTTTTATCCTCTTTACCTTCGAGGCCCCACTTCTCCGGTTTCGATACGCGAAGCGCGTTGTAATAGGGCATCAGAGAAGCAAGACCGTGCATGCAGACGGGTTTGTCGCTGACGAGCTGGTAGCCGGCTTTGAGTGTGAACGAATCGCCAACCTCATAGGTCGGGCAGTGGCCTTTGATTTCCTTGACTGTGACTACGATATCCATAGTGTCTTGCCTCCATGATTCAAATCGGCACAAATATTGCCATATAACTATACGGATTGAGTACTGCTGTCAAGGTGCAGTTGTTCGGGTCGGTCGTTTTCGGTGTTGGTTGAAAACGATTGTCAAAAGAGCGGATTGCGGTTAGTATCCCTGCGATTTGAGCTATGAAAGGTAATTTATGGAAGAA
>CAZYMD010000062.1:0-10742 GCA_964649005.1 uncultured Pirellulales bacterium | reverse complement strand
CTTGTGATAGTGGATCAGTTCATTGACAAAACCTGCAAACGGATGAGCACGTTCTTCGAAGGATATGGGGCTGTGCACTGCGAAATGGCCCAGCCTACATGTCCGGGGCTTTCGAAGGTGCTTGTTGATGTGGCTAAAAGTATGGATTGTGAGACGCACTCCAAAGGTACGTACGTTTGCATGGAAGGGCCTCAATTTTCAACGAAAGCGGAATCGCTTATGCACCGCAGTTGGGGGGCGGATTTGATCGGGATGACGGCTATGCCTGAGGCGAAACTGGCGAGAGAGGCCCAGATGTGCTATTCGCTGATTGCGCTGGTGACCGACTACGATTGCTGGAAAGAGCATCAGGGCGGCATGGACAAGCAGGCTCTTATAGTAGAGATACTGGAAAACCTGAGAACTGCTACGGAGAATTGTCTCAAATTAGTTGAGGCGTTTCTGTCTTGTGATTCTGAACTTGTCAATCCGAATTGTAGTTGCCGACACAGCCTCGGTCTTGCAGTGTGGACGGATCAAACCCTGATCGATCCGGGTAAAAAGTCCGATTTGAAGGTTCTGTTTGAGTAGTAGTGAGACTTGACAGTTGACCTGTGGATCGTATAGTTATTCTGTTGTTTGTACCGGTTTTGGAACGGAGTCTGATTCGAAAGGAAAACGGAAATGTTAACGCGAACCTCGAATGTTTCGATCCTGTTGATTTGTGGTGTTGCAATTTTGCTTGCCGGATGTGGCGGGCAGGCTGAACCTGGTGTCAAGAAAAGCAGGCTCATAGCCACTGAGAACAAAAAGCTGCAAGGGGAGTTGGCAGACCGGGACAAGCAGATTGAAAAGCTCAAACAGCAGCACGAACAGGAACTGGCGAAGCAGAGCGATATGCTCGATAAGTGCCAGAGCGAACGTGATGCGCTCAAGGAACAAGTCAAGGGCCAGATTGAGAAGCAGGTGGAGGGAGTTTTGCAGTCTGTGTTGGATCAGAACAAGATGTTGCGCGACCAAGTCGAGCAGCTTCAGGCCGAGATGAAGGGACTTAAGGACAAAACCGGCTCGAAGTAGCTCTTCTTCGAAGACTAATCTTTATTGGTCATAATCCTGCTGGAGTAGCTTCTATTTCTTTCTGAGTTTTTTTCTGGCTAACCTGTACAGCAGAAAAGGCAGATGTGTTCCCGCAAAGGCCATCTCACTCCAGTTGCCAATTCCTATTCGCCGGGCCTTTTTGATCATGTGGATGACTTGGCGGAAATCGTAGAATCCTGAGCGGATATTGTTACGGATTTGAGTCAACTCTTTGCGTCCGTATTTGTCCGAATATACCGATCCCCCGACGCGCGCATAGTAGTAGCCCGGTGTATTGTCAACGATTTCGGCCAGCGGCGAGTATTTCTCGATGCGGAGCTTCTGAAAGCTGATGGAGTCGAGTTCGAGTTCCTTGGCGAACCTGGGAATGTAGAGCATCTCTTCTTCGGTCTCGCCGATGTTACCGTAGATGAAATAGCCATGCAGCCAGAAACGGTACTGCGTCAGGATTTTGAATGAATCGCGTATCTGCAGTTGGGTGATGCCCTTCTGGAATTGCTCCAGTATCCAATCGTGCGGCGACTCCACACCAATCAGGAAGATCCTAAATCCCGCCTGGTATGCCTTATCGAGGACTCGGCGGTGTCTGGCGATATCGACTCTTGCCTGAACAATAAATATCTTCTTGATGTTGTTTTCAATAACCAGGTTGCAGAACTGCTCGCTCCTCTTGGGGTTGGTGAAGAAGTTGTCGTCGCTAATCATGACTACATCTGCGGTGATTGTCTTCAATTCCTCTATGACCGATTCGATCGGCCGCTCTGTGTAGCTCCTCTTCTGTCCGAGCGGATTGAGACTGAACGTACAGAACTTGCAGTTAAACGGGCATCCCCTTGAGGTTAGTATCGTATCGAATGTACCCTTGGTCAGCCGCACACCGTGCTGCATAACGTAGTATCCGTGCCTCCGCAATGACCGGTCAGGATAAGGGATCGTCGCAACATCAGCCAGTGGATGAATCTCGTTATGTACGACCTGACCATTCTGCCGATAGGAAAGCCCCAATATGTCTTTGCTCGGCATTTTGGTAACGATCTGTTTGATAATGTCTTCGCCTTCGCCTCGGACGACCATGTCCACATTGGGGCATCGCTCGAATATGTCCTCTACTTCGAGCGTGGCTTTGTAACCGCCCACGACAGTGCACACCTCCGGCGGCAGCTTGGAGACGAATTCGCATATCTCGCTGTACTGTGACGGCCAGCAGATGCTTATGCATATGAGATCGATCTCGGCTCGGATAAACTTACTGAGGGCATCCAGATTCTGATATTTGCTCTCATAGCGAAGGTCGAGCAATGTGACCTTGCCGACGAGGTCTTTTATGCTCGCGACAATATACTCCAGCCCAGTCGGAGGGAATACTACTCTTGCTGCGGTCGAATCCCCGAAGTAAGGGTGCAAAGCGAGAACGTGTTTATATTTAGGCTCTATTTCTTTTATGCTCATAAGTAGTAGCCAACACTTGATCTGACATTCACGCTGCGTTAGAGGTTGTCTCTCTGGTCTGATTCAGTCTCTTATCTTTCACTAGGGGTGCGCTGTTCAGGAAGGTCTGCATCGGAATCATTCCAAGGAAATACTTCCCACTATGTTGTCGAAACCGGCCAAAGCGGCCTACGTAGACTTTATTCAATCAAATCACAGTTCATTTGTCAACAACTTGGGAAATCCGGCGTTATTGTGTTTAGATGTTAATCGGCGTCTTTGCATATCCGCCGGACGGTTCTGACACAATCGGGCAGCTTGTCGTCTGGGTAGCGTCGAATCATGGCCGAATCGACGAGCCCTGCGAACATTGGTTGAGGTTTCAACGGTCTGGATGTGAGGCACGGATGAGCCTGTGTGCCCATGAAAAACGGGTGCGATGGCAGTTCCAGAATCTGCATGATAGGATGATTGGGGGCCTTACCGCTGAAGACCAGGCCGGCCTTTTCGAGGGTGTCAATGTAGCGAGGGTCCACTTCGTACCTGTGCCTGAAACGCATCCGGATGCTTTTCTCTCTTCCGAAGAGCTTCCAAGCCAAAGTCCGCGGCTTTATTTCCATGTCCCTGCCGCCAAGTCGCATGTTGCCGCCCAGTCCTTCGATCTTCTTTTGTTCCGGGAGGATATCGATAACCGGCTCCGGGCAGTCCGGCTCGATCTCGGTGCTGTTGGCCTTTTTGAGGCCGCACGCATTTCTGGCAAATTCGATGACCGCCATCTGAAAGCCGAGGCATAATCCGAGATAAGGCAGATTATTTTCCCTGGCGTATTTTATACTGGCGATTTTGCCCTCGGCACCGCGTGTTCCGAATCCGCCGGGGACTATGATGCCATCGACGCCATCAAGTTCCTTTGCGGAATTTCTATTATTGACGCTTGTAGTGTCGATCCATTTGATCTTCACATCGCATTTGAGAGCGATCCCGGCATGTTCGAGGGCGTTGATTATCGATGCGTAGCTGTCACGCACCGATGTGTATTTCCCGGTAATGCCTATTGTTACTTCACGATTGGCCTTGCCGATCTTGTCCGTGAAGTCGGACCATTTGGCCCAGGCCTTTCGCTCGTTACGCAGCTTTATCCGGTCTTCGACTTTGAGCAGCCTTGCGACCTCGAAGTCGAGACCGCGGTCGCGCAGGGTCGTTGGGATCATGTAGATACTGGCGGAATCAGGCAGGCTGATAACTCTGCCAATAGGAACATTGCTGTAGACGCTGATTTTCTGTCTGACTGTTTCGGTTACTTCCGTTCCGGCTCTGCAGGCGATTATGTCCGGCTGAATCCCCAACTGCATCAGCTGCTTGATACCGAGTTGGGCTGCCTTGGATTTCTGCTCGCCGAGCGTTTTGGGTTCCAGTATATACGTCAAGGCGACGAAACAACAGCTGCCAGGTCCTTCTTCATAGGCCAGTTCGCGCATCGCCTCAATGTAATAGGCGTTCTCCAGGTCGCCCACCGTGCCGCCTATTTCGACGAAGACTATGTCGGCCTCGGTATCTTTTGCCAGTGTTCGGAGCTTGAGCTTGACCTCGCCTGTGACGTGAGGGATCATCTGGACGTCGCGACCGAGGTAGTCGCCGTGCCGCTCCTTATTGAGCACGGAGCTGAATATCTGGCCGCTCGTGGTGAAATTGGCTTTGCTCAGGTTCTGATCGAGCATTCGCTCGTAGGTGCCCAGGTCCATGTCGCACTCCATACCGTCGTCGAGGACGAATACTTCGCCGTGTCGGAACGGATTGAGGGTGCCTGAATCCACGTTGAGATAGCCTTCGAGCTTGATTGGGGCGACTTTCAGGCCTTTGTCCTGCATCAGCTTGGCCAGGCAGGATGAAAAGATGCCTTTGCCCAGCCCGCTCATGACAGTTCCCATTACGAAGCAGTATTTTGTTCTTCCCTTCTTGTACCCGTCCGGTATGGGCGAGAAAAACTCGCTGTCGGTCGAGGTATCACTTACGGAAGCCAGTAAATCTTTGTTTTTTATCATGCCTTGTCCTTACTACTTTCTTCAGAAGATGCAGTCGTCTGGATTAAGTATCGCCTGACGAATTCAGCATACTGCTCAGGTGTGTCGATGCCATCGCATATATGGTTCACTTTGGATACTAATATAGGCAAGCCGTTTTCGATTACGCGCAGTTGCTCAAGCTTCTCTATTTTCTCAAGGGGGCTCTGATCGAGCGATGTGATTTTCAACAGGAAATCCTTGCGGTATGCATAAATGCCAAGGTGGCGTAGATACTGCCTGACGTTGCCGATTCCTGCCTTATCCCTGTCGAAGGGGATTGGGCAGCGTGAGAAGTAGATCGCCCGGCTATTCTGATCCACGATGACCTTGACAATATTGGGATCGGCAACCTGCTCGGCGGTTTCGAACTCTGCGGAGAGAGTGGCCATGGGGTAATCCGCATTATCCATAAGCGACTGAGTTAGCAGGTCAATGTTGTCAGGGTCGATATCAGGCTCGTCCGCCTGCAGGTTTATTACTATGTTAACGTCCATGTGCGCCACAGCTTCGGCAATACGATCTGTCCCGCTGCGGTGTTCAATGGAGGTTATTACGCATTCAGCGCCGAAAGACAAAGCAGCGTTCATAACCTTCTGATCATCGGTGGCGATAATTGTTTTCTCGATCAGGCGGGCCTTGCAGGCTTGCTCATAGGTGTGCTGAATGAGGAATTTGCCTGTGTCTTTGGCGAGAACCTTACCAGCGAATCTTGTGGACGCGTATCGAGCGGGTATTACTGCTACTACTTTCACTCCGTACGGACCTTTACCCGGTTATACATTATCATTTATCAGACCAGTACAAAACACTCAGAGAACCGTCTTGCCGCGGTGTACGTCGCGGGGCCGAAATTCCAACTGGGCATTGATCCTAAGGGCTGTTTGGGCATTTGTCAAGGGCCCGTGTTGCTTCTTTGGGCGAAAGGTCGATATTTTCTGCTTCCAGAGATGATATCGATGAATAGAACTTGCGTTCGTTTTTTGCGAATCTGGTACTTGCGGGAGTATTCTACACAGGGTATACTTTGTGAGCATCAAAATCCATGGATTAGGAATTTGGGGAGTGCAAATTATGAAGAAGGCCGCACCAATCATCATTGCAGTTGTTGTAGCTGTTGTCATTGCCATTGTTGTGAGCAGGACCGGCAAAAAAGAACAGGACCTGGGAACCAGTATTGCAGTCGTACCCGCGACTATGGATGGCAGCTTTTGGGAATTAGTACGAAAAGGCGCCGAAAAAGCAGTCGATCAGACGGACTATAAGATAACGTGGAAGGGACCCGCCAGTCCCAACGATCCGCAGGGGCAGATGCGCATCGTCGAGGATCTTGTTAACAAAAAGGTTGTGGGTTTTGTTCTGGCCGCGGTTGACATTACGACGGTTCTGCCTGCGATTTCAAAGGCGTTCGATGCAAACATACCGTGTGCGCTGATCTGCGCTCGCGATCAGGAGTTCGAAGGTCTGTGCCAAATGGGCCCGGACGAGTATGTCGCAGGCCTGATTGGGGCCAGACGTCTTGGCAAGGCTCTCGGCGGAAAAGGACGGATTGCGGTTGTCAAGTGCACGCCTAAGTCTGTTGCACCGAGCCAATGTGAAAACGGCTTTACTGACACGATCAAGAATGAGTTTCCTCTGGTTCAGGTGGTCAAAGCCGTTTACGGTGGCCAGTCAAGCAGTTCGGCTATTCTGGCGACGCGCGATCTGCTGATTAGAAATCCTACGATTGAGGGATTGTTTGCGTGTAATGAGTCGGCATCGGTCGGAGCGTTGAAAGCCTTAAAGGACCAGAGCCTCGACGCTAAAATCAAATTAGTTGGTTTTGGAAGCGACCCGGCCCTCGTTGAAGGATTGAAGGCCGGGACGGTGATAGCACTCGTATCACGCAATCCGGAGAAGATGGGATACGAGTCGGTTAAGGCTGTGATTGCATCGCTTAATGGTGAGGCGGTGGAGAAACGCGTGGATACCGGCCTTACGGTAATAACCAGGGAAAATTTGGGTACGCCGGATATCCAGTTGCTGATTAATCCTTGATTGCAGGTGACTTTGCTGTGCGTACTGTGCCCTGACTCGGGATCATGCATATGGGGTCGTCTGAGCCGTGGTGTGCTATCGTGTGGGCGTTCGCCTGAACCTGCTTTCATCGCGGCGAATGACAGGTATGCTCAGGGAGGAATCAGCCTGAGAAATCTGCTTTGGGATACATGAGAGGTTTTCTTTTATCTGAGAATGTGCTTGGTGTGGGGCGAATGGCCATTGGCCGAATCGACTTGGCGGTAATAATCCTGTACATGGTCATGATCGTCGGCATAGGCTGCTGGGTCGGCCTCAAGCGCCGAAAAGGGGACAAGGGCAGGGGGTACTTCCTTGCGGGGGGGACTCTGACCTGGCCTGTTATTGGCCTGGCGCTGTTTTCAACCAACATCTCCACCATACACCTCGTCAGCCAAGCCCAGGAAGGCTTCAAAAATGGCCTTGCATACGGCAATTTTGAGTGGATGGCCCCGTTTCTGCTGATTGTTCTGGCCTTGTTCTTCGCACCATTCTACTTCCGCTCGAAGGTCGCCACGCTTCCGGATTTTTTGGAGAAGCGTTATAGCCGGGCGTGTCGCGACTGGCTCGCATTTCTTTCCATCATCTCGGCTATCGTTATTCACATCGGTTTTACGTTATACACAGGCGCCGTGGTTCTCGAAGGGCTATTTGGCATTCCAATTATGACGAGCATCGTAGTGGCGGCGGTGCTTACGGGCCTCTACACTATTGTAGGCGGCCTGCTCGCTGTCGTGATTACCGAGTCTCTGCAGACCATAATCCTTCTAATCGGAGCAATAACCATCACTGCGGTGGCTTATGTCAAGGTTGGTGGTTGGGCGGGCCTCTCGGCCAGCGTTGACCCTGTGAAGCTAACAATGATGCGATCAGCCGATGATCCGGCCAATCTGCCCTGGTATTCCGTCCTGCTGGGCTATCCAGTAATAGGCTTATGGTACTGGTGCGCAGATCAGACAATCGTTCAGCGGGTGCTGGGTGCAAAGGATGAGAATCATGCCCGCGTCGGGCCGCTTTTCGCAGGCTTTATCAAAATCCTGCCTGTATTTATCTTTGTTCTGCCTGGTACGATCTGCCTGGCCTTGATAAACCAGGGTAAACTCCCTGCTCTCGAAGATTCCAAAGACACATACGCCTTCATGATAACCAGGCTCCTGCCTCCCGGCCTAAGAGGCGTAATGGCTGCTGCATTGCTTGCGGCGCTGATGAGCACTGTCTCCGGCGCTCTCAATTCGATTGCAACTCTTTTCAGCTACGACCTTTACAGGCGATGGCGTCCCGATACACCCGATGAAAAGCTGGTAATTATTGGCAGGTTAGCCACTTTTGCGGCGATGATACTTGCCATATTCTGGTCTCCTCTGATAGCACATTACGATAGCATTTATCAGGGCGTAAATACTCTGATATCGTATATTGCGCCACCTATTACCGCTGTGTTCCTATGGGGTGTTTTCTGGCGTAGAGCTTCGTCCAAGGCAGCGTTGGCGACCTTCTTCTTTGGATCCTTCCTTGGCCTTGTAGTATTCCTGCTGGATTGGTATAAAGTGCAGACGGGATGGGATGTACCACCCCTGATGTCGGCATTCTATTTGTTTGTGGTTTGTTCGGCCGTGCTGATAGTTGTCTCGCTGCTCATTCCGCAGCAGCACACCGCCGAGAGTGAAAAGCTCGTCTGGCGAAATCCGCTGGAAGCTCTCAGTTCGCCGGGCTGGAAAGGTATCGGCAACTACAAGCTTCTGGCCGGAGTCTTGTTTGTGGTGATGGTATTGTTGTATATTTGGTTCGCTTGATTACCCAGAGGAGGCATGGAATATGAAAACCGGTTTAAAGCTCAGCATTGTCGCCCCGGCCATTCTACTGCTCGTTTTCGTTTCGGGTTGTTTCGAGCAGCAGGTCAAACGGGTGGGCAGCGTGATAGGTATCCCCAAACAGAACGTCGAGCAGTACAAGCGGCTACATGAGAACACGTGGCCCAGCGTTTTGAAGATGCTCGACAAGGCCAATGTCAACAATTACTCGATCTATCTCGGCGATGCGGAGGATCAGGACAGGTATTATCTGTTCAGCTACTTCGAGTATACAGGCGACGAGTACGAAAAGGATATGGCACGAATAGGCAAGGACCTGGATACGAGAAAATGGTGGGCGCAAACGGATCCATTGCAGAAGCCGCTGCCTACTCGCAAGGAAGGGGAGTGGTGGGCCGAGTGGGATGAGGTTTTTCATCATGATGGTCCCGCTTACGATGAGAATCAGGTCAAGTCGCACCATGGCAGCATAATAGGCTTGCCTGGAAAGAGCCTGCTGGCCTATACGCAGTTTCACGCCGCCGTCTGGCCGGGAGTTCTTGAGGCAATCGAAAAAGCCAACATACGCAACTACTCCATCTACCTGGGCCAGTTGACCCCTGGTGAGTACGTGCTTTTCAGCTACTTCGAGTACATAGGCGACGATTTCGAGGCGGACATGAAACTCATTGCCGCCGACCAGGTCACACAAACCTGGTGGCAATATACCGATCCGCTCCAGATACGCCTGCCCGGAACGCCCGATGGCGATCAGTGGAAGGCGATAACGGAGGTGTTCCACACCGATTGAGCGTAAGGCATCATCGTCGTGATGGCTGGCGGATCAACAAAAATCAAACTGCATTAGAAAGGATTAAGGACACATGCTTAAAGGTATACCGACGATCATATCACCCGAACTGATGAAGATTATCATGGAGATGGGTCATGGCGATGAGATAGTCCTTGCCGATGGCAACTTCCCGGCTGCTTCGATTGCCCAGCGACTCGTCCGCGCCGATGGCCATGGTGTTCCAGAACTGCTCGAAGCGATCCTCAAGCTCTTTCCGCTGGATATTTATGTGGAAAAAGCAGTGGGGCTGATGGAAGTCGTCCCGGGCGACGATACCAAGCCGACCATCTGGGAAGACTATCGCAAGATCGTTAAGGCCAGTGGCGAGAAATTCTCCGACTTCGAGTTCATCGAGCGTTTCGCCTTCTACGAGCGAGCCCAAAAAGCCTATGCTGTAGTAGCAACCAGTGAAAAGGCCCTTTATGCGAATGTAATCCTGAAAAAAGGCGTTATATAAAGCTTCACCAACACTGATGTTGCGAACGGAATCAGGACATCAAACTGGCAGTTGGGCGACATGGCTACGCCGTCGTTCGCATAGGCATGCTAAAGCGACACCCCTTTGTCGTCTCGATCCAAAACCGAACGCACTGACATCTTTGGATGCGGCACTATGAGAAATCCCATCCGCAGAAGCAGAAAGATTGGCCTGACACAGGGAGGACGCGTCAGAAACGGCGTCCCTTGGGAAAAATGGTCCCGTCTCTTCGCTACCTCTACATGGAAGAAGCTGTCGGATGAATCCGATGGCCTGCGCATCATCCGTGAGAATCCGTCCAAGGCATACCTGCACCCGGCAACTCCCGCCCAGGTCCAGGAAGTTATAGACCGTCTAACCTCAAACCTTACAGAGCGCATCAAAGTTGTTGTCCTCCGGCGCCTGTCAAAATACGACGAGAGAAACCTTATCGAAGCCCGCAAGAAATACTCCTGCATTATCCTGAACGCATTCCCCCGCGACCTCCGCATGGCTTGGAGTGGCAAGCCCGAGCGATCAGTCTTCAACCACATGTCCCCATGGTGCGATCGTTGGACCGAAAGCGACGGACAATGGATACTCCAGTGGGCCGCAGAGGAGATAAGGCGATACTATCTGTACCACCTGCTCCTGCACGAAATCGGCCATTTCAATGGCTGGTTTCCCTCATCCAAACGCCGTGAGGATTTCGCCGAAGGTTTTGCCCTCGAATGGGCCAGGAAACTCGGCCAGTTGCCCTGAACTTGGTGAATAAGATACTCCCTTCGCTTAAGCACAAACAGCGACACAAATCCGCCCATACCTGCCCGTGTCGGGCCGTGGTCTAAAGTCGCCACTTTCTAACTCAGGACACCATTTTCTACCTACCTATATGCCCGTTCACACATCAGCCCGCGTGGTGTGTGGACGGAAAAAGCATTTTTTCCTCAACACCTGGCCTGTGCTGCGCATTATACTTGTAGATGGGCGCAAAATGGAACTGATATGGGCTGAAACATTGA
>CAZYMD010000061.1:11514-25008 GCA_964649005.1 uncultured Pirellulales bacterium | reverse complement strand
TGACTACGAAGCACGCTGTCCACGCAGGTTGCACAATCTCGGGGGAAAACGGTCGCTTGTATTTAGGTGGCTATAATCCTGTTTTAGGCAAGACGAATCGGATATGGTGCCTCGATGCCAAGGATGGCTCCCTCGTATGGAAATCCGATCCTGTCCTCGGCGCGATTCACGTGATCACAATTGGCGAGCGATATCTATTTACACATGCTCAGTACAGGCAGGGATATTTGATAGAAAAAGCTACCGGCAAGCTTGCTGGCGATTTGACAGAGGGTTACCGTTGTACGCGATTTACCCTGTCCGAGCCCTATCTCTTCGCAGCAAATATGAACATCCATGAGTTCTCGAAAGCGAACAAGCTGATATATGCTGGGCCATCAATTGACGTTTTGCAGTGTGTCGGTGGCTTCGTCTCGAATGGCCGGGTTTTCTACACGACCAATGGCGGAGGCTTGCAGGCATCACTGGTTTATGGTGGTGAGGCGGAGTCTTTTGCTGTGCCATGGGTCGGCGAGCCGGATTGATCCTAACCGAGATGAAGCGATGATATCCTGTCGAACTGCTGAAAGCGAGATGAAGTTCTATAGGTGCTGAATAGAAAACGACCTATTCGTTGTTCGAGCCTGCAAATGTGCCGGAACGCGGTGGTGGTGCATTCTCAAATCCCTGGAGCCAATTTCCGGCAAAGAGGGCGAACTCATAGCCATTGACTATGCCATCACCATTGTAGTCGGCGTCATCAATTTCGTATGCAAGCCAATAATCTACGTACAGGTCGAGATCGTTGGTGTCCACTAAGTCGTTACCGTCGAAATCTCCATAAGGACCGGAGAGCCAGTGAGGGATGAAGTCTGCACCATCGGCGCCTGCTCCATATCGTACAATTGCCGGAACATCATTGGCATCATCCATCTGGTATGAGTACGAAGGCTCAAAAACCACATCATCACCTTCATCGATTCGGCCGCTGCAATTGACAAAGATGTTGCCGGATGCGCATATCTTTCCTATTACTTCGTCGGGCTCGTCTATGTACACATAGTAAGGATCGTTGATCTTTTCGAAGTAGTTATTCTCGATGAGGCACTCAGCCTGAATACGACTGCGCACGCCATAGAGATTGCCAGGGGAATTGTAGTAGTTGTTATAGATGTGCACCCGGCCGTAGCGCACCGAAGGCATACGCTGCCAGCACAAGGTGCTGAACCAGTTATGGTGCATTGTTATGTGGAGCTTGCCGAGGTCATCGGTGGCATTATCGCTATTGCCGATGAGACTCACGCGTGACTTGTCACCATGCGCGGCGGTGAAATAAAACTTGCACCATGATACGGTTACCCAGTCCGACCTTCTGGTTATATCCAGACAGCCATCGTCGCAGTCATAGAAAGTGCATTTGGTGATGAAGACGTTCTCTATGTCTTCTTTCACACTAACGCCGTCGCCTTCACCATAGTCATAAGGATTGGTGATGTTGAGTCTCTCGATAATTACGTTGGAAGAATGTTTCTTGAAGCCAAGCTCACCTATAATAGTCGCGTTGGGATCCAGGCCCCTGATGGTCTTGTTCGACCGAATGCTGACATCTCCGCCAACCGAATTGAGATTGATAATGCCGGAAACCTGCACAATATATGGCACATCAATCGTCTCGACGAGGTCTTTAAATGCTACAGCGTTGTCGACAGTGACAGTATCGCCACCTTCCCCACCTGTAGTATTTACGCCAAAACTGTCTGCGGCATCAGTAGCAGGTGTGAAATAACATAACAACACTACCAGGGAACCAACAATATAAGATGCTCTTTTCATCATTTCTCCAAACATATATTCTCTACACTCAGTAATGTGAGCGAGTCATGTTATCCATTCTTAAATATTTTATCGATAGCGGCCTGCGCCGTTATCAGGATTTAGATAACGGTATTTCCTTGCCGGAGACAACTGCCCGGTCCACGCGAATTTCTCCCGCCTTGATTTCGACGAATGGTTTTCCCTTGCGTAGGCCTGCTGTTCCGAAGCCGTTCGCAGTGGAAAGAAATGCCCTGAAATCATCACCTATTCTCGAATCGATATATAGAGTCTTATCGACTGCATCGTATCGCAGACCGGTCAGGCCCTGGATGAGGCCATAACTCGACAATGCGCGGGCGTACCAGTGGCCGCATTCGTACTCATTGAAGGGGTTGCGGATTCTACCATCGTAACGGTCCCGGCAGACGCGAACGATATCAAGGCCTTCCTTAACCAGACCGTGAATCATTAGATGGGACGCCACCTGATATTCGATACCCGTCCACACTTCATCGCTGTAGACAAACGGCAGTGACAGCTTGCCGCCACGGGGCCAGGTGCACAGTAGAAGCCCGCCATCTCGACCTACCGCGAAAGCCGGTCTCTGGGGATTGGCATGGTCACTGAGGTCGCGGCGCATATTGTATTTGTAGACGGAGGCGAGGTGACTCTTAACTTTTGCGGTATCGGCAATTGGGCCCAGTCCACAAACACGCGCGATCCAGAAGCCCAATGCGCCGTCCGACAGGCAGCCCGTGCCATACTGGTACTTGGGGCCTTCAGTGTTCAGGGCTTCGATGACGTTATTGTAGCCCGGGCCGTTTGCTGAGACATCCAGAGGATTGAACTTGGCATTGAGGCCTTCGGTCTGTACTTTCTGATAAAAGTATTCTCCGTTGTACAGTTCGGACTCCAGAAACTTTTTGCCCTTTGCCAACAATTCTTTGTAGGCCGATACATCGTCACCCACCTTTGAGCCCATCTCGACTGCGGCTCTAAGCGCTCCGAGATAGAAGCTTGTACAGTGGCCATCGGGTCCCCAGTACTCGATGTCGTATGTATTGTGGTGTGGCTCTTCGAGAACGCCTTTATGGCGGGGGTCCCAGGTTTTGATGCAGTAGTCGAGGCTGGTTTTGACTTTAGGCCAGAATTCCTTGAGCCAGTCGGTGTCGCCGGATATTCGCCATTCGCGGTATACTTTCATGATACCGCCAAGCTGGCCGTCGGCGGCGGCGTGGAAACCGTGATCGACGGGTCGGATGGGAAGGGCGGCACGGAAGGTTTGGTGGCCGCGTTTATCCATACTTTCGTTGAATTCGGTCTTGCGGAGAGATCGCTCCATATCTGGGAACAGATGCGGTATCGCCTGGGCGTAGTTCCAGACGTGTGTGCAGGAGCCGTTGCAGCAGCCGTGCGTGTCGCAGCATCCTTCGAAGCACCACAGACGACCGTCCGTTTGCCTCAGGACGGTTGGTGATTTGAGAATTGTAAGGTTGGCTGCGATTGCTTCGACAACCTCTGGCGGCAGGGTCGTGTCGTAAAAGGCGTCCCTGAATTTGGTGCTCTTGCGTTTGAGTTCGCTGTAGTGGCTTGCCCAGTACTGAGCCACTGCCTTGATATCGGCGAATCGCCCTGCGTACCAGGGCCAGTAAGTTCGTGTGGTGCAACATTCATCCGTGCAGTTGGGATCGACCTCACCGTCTTTGCCGTGACGCATATCGGATTCGGGAACATACCAGGCAATCATAAGCCGAATAGTTTTGGTCTGGCCAGGTGCGACTGTGAAAGGCACGAACAGAGATGCCCCCGGGCTCGAACCATCCACAGGTGGATTGGCGAGCAGTGTCCCTTGCTGGCTATTGTTCCATGCCAAAGTAACCGAATCCCACCAGCCCCCCTTGAACCAGCAATGGTCGACCACAGTGCTGTCATCATCGACAAAAGCAGCAAATGCGCCCCGGTCGGAAAGCTTGTCCTTGTTAGCTTTCTGATCCAGCACGAAGCCGTTTTTAATCGCCCGGATGGAATTGCCTTCATTGCCCTGCGCCATGAAGTTTTTGCTGTTGAAGGAAAAGACGGCTGAGATAGACTTGTCCGTCGGATTCTTGAAACGGTATTCCAGTCCTCCCATGGGCAGGCTTGAAGAATCCGCATCTCCCGGCACGAAAGGACTCCAGCCTGTCACCCTGACATTCAGGGGGATTTTTGGATCTTTCAGCGTTACAGTGCCAAATGGGAAGCGCGTCACAAACGAAGCTTCGCGGAAGCGGGGCAGGCCGAAGTGACTGCCGGCGGCTCCGTTGCCTGTTCCCGGCGCTCCGAAGATTTTCCACGCCGGCACCGGGCCTTCGAGAACCTTTGCCACATTCGTCTCGCCCTTGATGCACAGGGCTGCGTACATGTGTGGTTCGTTGTATACTTCAGGCTTGTTGCGAAGCGATACGTGGGAGAAGGCTCCTGTCCCTTCCAGACAGATCATACCAGCCCCCATCCCGCCGATCGGGAAGGCCACGCGGTTCAGAAACGGCCCTGAGTACCGTCCGTTATAAGCTCTATGCTCCTGCGCTCTGCTGGCTGCCTCGCTTCCTGCTGCAATTACGCCGAGCATTACAAGCGACAACATAATTCGGATAATTTTGGGGCCTCTCTGCAATCCTTTACTGAACATAATCCGTCTCTCCTTTTTTCTGGTTTAAATTGCCCGGCTCTATAGCCCAGCCGAATATCATCCATCTTGGCACAATATTCCATTCTTCATACTGATCCAATCGTACCAAATCAGGAGGCTATATCCAAGTATTTGTTGTCTATGTATCGTTGCCAAAGAGGCTTTGAAGCCACCAATACTAACTGCGCTGAGAACTGGAGAGGAAGCGGCTCAAGAGGTGAGCCAGCGGTCTATGATATCGTCTGCGGCGTCGGGAAGAATGCCCAGCATCCAGGCCAGGTCAATAACAGTGGTCCGTTTGCGGATTTCGTGCATATGCAGGGCAGCGGCAAGAAAACGCTCGCGAGAGCATCCAATATCCGCAAACGTGTGAGCGGCGCCGGCGGTTCTGAGACAGTCCTTGATCTGCTGGGGCGGGCGAACCTGAGTTTTGCATGTGTTAAGGAACAATCGCCAAGTTTTGCCGTCGTTTAGTCTTTCATGCATAGTCTTGAGGGCGGGCTTTTTTTGCTGATATTGCTCACGAACATTTTCCGCAAGATTGCCCCAAAAGGCGCTGTCGATATCCTTTGGCAGATCGCGACTGTTATATGTATCAGTCTGTAAGATTCGTTCATATACAGCAGAGGCAAATAAGGTGCCGAGCCCGACCTGACGGCCATGAAGGTCGTGAGGCTCGCCATCGACACTGGAGATCATATCGAGAGTATGGCTGAGCAGGTGTTCGCCGCCTGAGGCGGGGGCCGATGTGCCGATGATGGTCATGGCTATTCCGGAATAAAGCAATGCGTTAAAGAGCGCTTCAACGGCTTTGGGCTTTCGGTCTCGGATATCCTGTGGGCGGTCGAAGTACAGCGGCTCTATGGTATTGAGCATTTCACTGCAATAACGGCAGAAGTTTTCTCCATGAAAAACACTGTTAAGAAGCCAGTCGGCTGAGCTGACGGGCTTGGCAATAACGTCGCCCAGTCCAGCAGCGGTAAGCTCGAAAGGTGCATTGACAATGATCGATGGAACCGCAAAAACGGCCATTGGAGCATGTGCTTTAATGAGTGTTTTGACGCCTTTTATAGCAGGGGCGACATTCGCTGATGTGTAGCCATTCATCGACGCGGCTGTCGCGATAACCGAATAGGGAACCGAACGCTCGAATGACACCCACTTGGTTAGGTCATTTATTACGCCACTGCCGACCGCAAGGGCGATATCGCATTGATGGAATCTTTCATTGAGCCAACTGAAAGTCTTATCGTCGCAGACAGGTCCGCTATGATCGGCGTCGGGGACGATGATATGATCTGTCAACCAGCCATCAGTCTCCAACGTTTGCCGAGCACGTTCACCAGCTATAGCCCAGGTTCGCTGATCTGCAACAAGAACAACTCGACGACTTTCAGTGAAACTACCGAGTGTATCTGATAATTGCTCCAGAGCAGACTCTGCATAGATAAGGCGCTTAGTGGGAACTTTGTGTGTCCGCCCACATTCGCAGGCGAAGGTTTTACCAAGTATCTCATTAGGATTCATAGTGTCAACGTTTCTCGTTATATCTGTAAAACGGCATTACATAATTTTCTCAATAACTACTTCCTGGCCATCGGTGAAGTGTGCGGAAGCGGCGTCTTCCGGGCTTATCAGAAGCGTGTTGTTTTGGCTGGACTCTGAAGGTTGGCCTGCTTTAACGTGCACGGACCTTAGCCCGCCGTACCACCAGCGGATATGACTTGCATACAGCAAATCGCCCGGATCGGCGGCCATTACATCCATTGCTGATTGAGGAAGGATGACTGTATTCTCACCAGGCAGATCCGGAGTGAGCTTTGTCCTTAGCCGTACTTTTTTGCCAGGTCTCCTGTTTGGTTCAGCTCCCTTGAACTGGCGCATTGCGTCTTTCTGAGTTCCGGCAACAAGGCCCTTTAGCTGTGCCTCTGTCTTTGGCTTTGTGAAAAATGTTACGGACAGTCCGAGTCCACTCGCCACCAACAGGCCATACAAGGCCCTCATGAATTTATAACTGTCCGGCCCCATTCCGAAATCAAAAGGCCCTACCAGCGCATCGGGCCAGATAAAGGACAAAGCTATCAGAGCCGCTCCGCCGACAATCGTCACAAAAGCGGCCGCGGTGGTGTAACGTTTCCATGTAATCCCCAGAAAGATCGCAGTCAGGACGGGCGGCGTGACTGCGGCTGTGAACATGCTGTGCGCACCATAGATGGTATCCTTCATAAATACAGGGACCAGCGCCAGGCCCATAGCGGCGGCGCACAAGCTCGTGATTCGCGCTACCAGCAAATAGTGCTTGTCGTGTTTGCCTGGCTTGATGTATGGCCTCCAAATATCGTTGACGAATATCGCGCTTACTGCGTTAATAAGTGAATCGGCGGTGCTCATAAGCGCCGCTGTCAGAGCGGCTAAAACGAAACCGAAGACCCCTGGAGCACAAAGAAAATGAGCGGCTTTGACAAACGAATCGGATGCGTTGGTGTCGATTTCGCCTTTATTGACCAATGCCCTGGCGATCCATCCGCCACAGCTTGTCGCGACCGCTGCCAGCGGAGCCAGCAAAAGCACCCAGCAGACTACCATTTTACGTGAATCTTTCACGCTTTTGAGCGACAAAAATCGCATGATAAAGCCTTGATGCATCAGCATAATTGCTCCGGTGTTGGCCAGTCCATCCTGAACGTAGATACCGATGAAGCTGAACTTGGGCGGGGCGTTAAAATCCGAGAAAGCGAACTTGTGATCCTTCGGAAGCAGCGACCAGAACTCGCCGAAACCGCCAAAGTGATATATGCCTGCTGCGAACAATCCCAAACCTGCTGTAAGTAATATTATCCCCTGGATCAGATCGGTCATAATCACCGCTGTCTGCCCGCCGATGTAGACATATAACGCGACCGCCACTGCAGTCACTATAGCTCCGGTCATCACCTCCCAGCCCAGCAACGTGCGCAGCGTCCTGCCCAGAGTGATCAGGTTGATACCGATGTACCCCACAATGTAGAACAGAATAATAAAGGTGGATGCCACACGTGTCTTTCTGTCGAAGCGAGCCTCCATGTACTCGGGGATCGATTGAATCTTCCTGTAGTATATGATTGGTATCCAGACCAGCACCAGAATCGGCATCCAGAACCAGTCGTTAAGGTAAGACTGAGTGCTACAGATGCCGTACCTGAATCCGGCGGCGCTGTACTTAATGAAGCTGTAGCTCCCGACGACCGTGGCGACACAGGAAAAAGCTATCAACCACCACGAGAACCTCTGGCCCCCGAAGAAGAATTCTTTTGTAGTGGAAGTGTACCTGCCGAAATACAACCCGAATCCGAGCACTGCAACGAAGTAGCCCAGCATTACAGCGTAGTCAAGGTTTCCGCCGATAGCACTGGCAATCATGAGGAACCTCCACTTGCCCATTCGGGTGAGAGGAAGGTGAAAACGCATGTAATAGCCAGCATCAACAGAAAACCCGCGATGAAGATAACCAGAAGGCGCCGGTCTTCACTCATTTTGAGGTCGAGATATTTGCCGCGCAGGCCGCACCATATCCCAATGAAGCATAAGACCGCCCCAATGCCGAACTGGCAAACAATCGGCCATACTCTAAGCATGTCCACCTGTTTTTTCTCCTATCCTGAAATTCACAAATTTTTAGATGAGTGGTTATTCCAATGTCCGGCCTTTGTTTTTTAATTGCTCTCTCAGCCACTCGGGCCGATTCGTTGTAATGCCGCTTACTCCAAGGCTCACCAGACGTCTTGCCTCGTCGGGATCGTCTACCGTCCAGACGTATAGTTTTTGCCCTGCGGCTTTCGCGGCATCGACGAACTCCCTGGTGACGCCTGCATAATGAACGTCCAAACCATCGAGCCCGTTGTTCCTGGCTGTCTGAACCAGTTCCGGATCGTGCGGTATCCACTGCTTGGTTTCCTTAACTTTCTCGGTTCCCCTAAGCCAGTATGTGGGAACATCGAGCATTTCCTTGGATTTTGTCACTGTCTCCAGGTCGAAACCGATAATTACTACTTGAGATATCTTGCCGCTTTCAATGATGAGCTTCTTTAGCGAGGGCAGAACTTCTTTTCCGCATTTTATTTCGACGTAGAGTTTTCGTCCAGGCGGGATAGCGTCGAGGACATCAGTTAGGAAAGGCAACTGCTCGCCTGCGAAATCTTTACCCTTGAAACTGCCAAAATCGAGCCTGCGCAGCTCCTCGGATGTAGTCTCCTTAACTTTCAAGTCTGTCCCGGTAATACGTTTTGTCGAAGCATCGTGAATCACAACGATCTGCTTATCCTTCGACATGTATACATCGACCTCCACGTCCGCCTCTTTCTCCCAGCCGAGCATGACCGAGGACATGGTATTCTCAGGGGCAAGATAAGATGCACCGCGATGTGCGATGATTTCGACCGGTTTTGTGCAGCCGGACATGCATGAGACCAACGAATACACAGCTCCATATATAGCAATACGCTTCATACTTTGAAAAATGCCTGTAAATCTTGTCACTCGAGTATCCTTAAACAAAACCATTAAACAGTACTATCGTATAATATAGTATAGCTTGCCGTTGATGCAAGGTAGTCACTGTAACGGCCCGATTATAATGTCTGATGGCGTCGGCGTAAAACCACAAAATCAATGTTCTTCCTTAATTCAGGCTTATCTGAAAAGTCCGGCGATTTGGGAGTACTATATTGTACAATAATATAAGGTCGCTTTTAGAGCGACATGTCGGGCGGATGTTGATCTTCAGGTTGAGCCTAAAAGAAAAGGGGCTTGCACTTAATTGTACAAGCCCCTGTTTATTCGAATGCGACGAACATATATGTCGCACGTTATAAGCAGCTATAACATCTTATTACGGCCAGAACTGCTCGTCGAGCCATGTGTCGATCAGGCCGGCGTAATCGGCAAAGTTGATAACGCCGTCGCCGTTCGTATCCATGTTCCCATCCTGAGGCGTCAACAATAGGCCGATGTCCTGCGTGAATGCCGCAGTCTTACCGGCAAGCGATGCAATCTCGGCCTGCGACAAAGCTCGGCTGTAAACCCGTACTTCATCCACAAGACCAGACCACATGTTGTTGAGGTCGCCACGTTTGCCTATCTGAAGAATACCCTCAGTGTCAAGAGTTCCATCAGCGCTGACCGCCTGGTGACCATCGGCATAACCCCGAACCGTAGTACCATCGTATGTGCCGGCAAGGTGATGCCAATCTTGATCTATTGGCGTAAGGTTGGCCTGCAAATTATAGACATGGAGGCCGTAATAGCCTTGTGAAGTCGTAGTTGTGTCGCCAACCGCCTGGATGTCGAAGTGCCTGCCTGAGGCGGAAGCGCCCGTAAAGCCGAATACATTCGTCCAGGCTGCTATGGAATCGGCGGGTACACTTGCCTTCGCCCAGCCCGCAATCGTCCTTGGCGCCGCGCCGGTTATACCGACGTTACCGACATTGACGTAGGCCGTACCATCCAGATTAAGCGCCTGGCCTGTCTGACCGGCTGCATAACCGACCGTTGTACCGCATGGATCACCAGTGTGGCCGTTGCCGGAGCTGTCGGCCAGGTTGTTCTGGAACTGGTAGTAAGCCGTCAGACCGGATGTGCTCGGGGCCACAGGCGAAACCTGCCAATCGCTGATAAGCCAGTTGTCGGTCAGTATCTCAAGGTCCGGCATATCGACAACACAGTTGTTGCTGTAGTCATTGGCCGGCTTGCCCAGCTCAGGTACACACCTGCTTTGATACAGTCTGAGATCATCGAAGAAAACCAAACCGGAACCACCAGGCTGTGTAGTGTTGCCAAAGGTGCCGAAGCCGAGCGAAATGGAATCGATATTCGCGAGGTTCAGGCTCGGGTTGGCTGTCGTGAACTCGCTCAACGCGATACCCTGGCCGTACTGGCCCCACTCCGTCCATTCCGTTACATTTGCAACCAGCAGATCGGGATTGTAAACAGTAGCCTCCTGACCGGTGTTGTCCCTGATCTTGACATACATCCGCTCAGGGTCGCTGCTCTGAATACCAATGTCCTGGTGCGTCCACATAGCGCCAGTGACAGTGGCTGACGTAGTGATGTTCGAGAACTCTGCCGAAGCTGTTACGCCGGCCGTGTGACTGGTGATCGCCAGGCCAATGAAGCAAGGTGTATCCATCTGGATGTTCTGTGTGCCAACCTGGGTCCACGGGCCCGGAGCGCCGCCGACATCATTGGCGTGGTAAGCCGTGAAGTTGCCCGAGATGTCCTTGGTCAGTCTGAGCCACTGCGGACGCTCTGAAACGCCGGCCAGTTGCACGTTAGTACTGGCTCCGCCCGTTTCAGCACGGTATTGGAACGCAACACCCTGTGTATTGGACAGACACATGAATGCATGAACTGAGTTCGGTTCCAGCGTCTCTCGAATCATAACGCCCGCCTTGGCCCACTCGTTCATGTTCTCGCCCATAGGCGCGCTTACCTTGGCGATAATCTCAACAGTACCTGCGTTGAGATTCTTCCAGGCATAGTGGAATTCGTCGCCGTAATTGCCCGCCGTGCCGAGATCCCATATATCAGAGCCGGCGCCTGTTATTGTATATGTGCCCGCGGGGCCTTCCACAAAGCTGCCCTGGGACTGGATGTGCCCGTAGTACCACATCGACAGTGTCTTGACGTCATGCTGCGTCCAGTCCCTGTTCGGACTTACAAGTGTCTTTGTTATCTCCGAATACTTCATATTGTTATTATAGAAGAACGGCATCGATTGCTTGCCACCATGGACGATTGTGGTTTCGCAGAAATGCTCGCCGTCTGCGAAGACCGGATACGGATAGCCGGCAATGGAGCCGTTGCTATTACCGCCGAAGCCATCGATCCAGGTCTCGAAGACGCGGTCCGGCGGCTCATCGTTGTAGTCCTCAACATCTTCAATGACAAAGTAGTTGGCTACCGAGAAACTCCAGACGCGCCCCTTGGTGACTGTCGAATCAGTGTTGATTTCGTCGATGCGCCAGTAGTAGGGGCCGCCGCCGAACTCAATAAGGCCGGCCAGCGAATAGCTCGTGGAGGCTTGGCGTCCCATGTATTCGGGCGATGCAGTATCGGCATTCTCGACAGCAGACATGCTCGCGCCCCAATAAACATCGTGACTGGATGCGAAATCACCAGCGCCCCAGCTTATGGCGGTAGTGTCCCGAATATCCGTTACCGCCGCGTTGGCCGGCGCCGGGTCCCATGCCTGTCTTGGATCGCTGCGCATCGTCTCTTTGACCTGATCGGGCATCAAGGCCTTGTCGTATATGCGAACGTTGTATATCAACCCTCTCCAACGCTCACCTGCTGCTTCGCCGGCGATATAAAGCGGATTCGGATCGATGGTAGCTGTGACGGTGTTGGATCCCACAGCAATTCCATTGCGATAATAAACCAGGCTCGTGCCATTCTTCACCACTGCATGGTGAATCCAGACATCGCCCGGGATATCATCGTAATCGATGAACATAGTGGTCCCATCGTTGTAGTACTCGAAGTTGGTGGGTGTAAATTTGATGAACTGAAGCGGCGATGCGGTGCCGCCGTAGCGGTTGCCGAATATGAGCTTATTTACACCGGTGCCATCGCCGGATTGCCTGGCCCAGAACGACCATGTGAAGCCGTTTGTTAAATTCATGGCCTGGATCGTGCCTGCATTAACATAGCCGCCGGTGGCGTCATCACCGTTAATACTTAGGACAGTGCCGTTATCCGGATCTTCATACCAGACCGATCCATCAGGGCCGAGGCCACCGGACGGATTGCTGATTATGCCGTGATTTTCGTGGCCCGACCAGTCAAGGGCGATGGTTCCCATGCCTTCGTCCAGTTTCCACCAGCCGATGAGATTGGGATCGGTAATCGGTATCTCGGGTATCGTGGTGAAACTCCAGACGTCCCCTTTGAAATACTTCTGCGCAGGCGGATTGGATTCGTCAACGCGCCAGTAATATGTCTTACCCGACTCCAAAGGACCAGTTGGAGTATATGACGTGTCCGGTGCAATTTCACCGTCAATCTCTGCTGCATTGGCTACAGTGTCGTAATCGTCCCCAAAATGCACGACATGTATCATTGCGCCATGACCGGTAGTCCAGGTCAATGTAGGCTCCAGATCGACGAAATTCATGCCATCGACTGGGTTGGGGTCGTGTGCTTTATTAGAAGGTATTGAGAAGCTCCATATCCTGCCGGCGTGCTTTGTGACCTCGTCTGCTTCGACCTCGTCGATGCGCCAGTAGTAGGTAGTACCTGGTACAAGACCCTCAGGATACGGATATGGCGAAAAACCGACTACGAAGAACTTGTTGGTTGTGTTACCGACGAGAGCGCCGGCGTCGCCGTTCGCGACATCATCATAACTTGCGCTGAAATAGACATCGTGTGAAGCGGCAGTGTCGCCGGATTTCCACTGCAGGCTTACAAAAGTGTTAGAGTACAGCGATCCATCATTTGGAGTGGGCTGATATGCTGTAAACTGAGGACCTGCTTGCTCGTTACTAAGACCATAGAGGTGCCATGACTGGTTGTCATTCTCCTGCGTTAGGGTGATCACCATATCTTCGCCTGCGACTGCGGTGAACTGGTAGTTGATGTAATAGGCATCGTTGGCATTGGTGAATCCAACGGTAGTCGCGTCGTCCTCATTGATCACTCCGGTGGAATCAGAAATGGGACCAGCCCCATCAGGGTCGAACACGAAGGTCACAGTGCGGCTACTCACTCCCCACTGGCGTGTGTAGATCCGAGTGTCGTAGATCTGTCCTGCGGTGAGCCCGCTGAGCGTCCACGTCGTCGTCCCACCAGGGGTGTTGGCACCATTATAATACATGTCCGTCATCAGGTTCGCCAGGCTACCGGATACGTTGTGAGTGCCGTTGCCGCCGTGTTCGTCCAAAGTTCCCGAGGAAGCCGTTCTGTTAAAGTTCAACGTACCGTTGGCTGCATTGTTGTAGGCATCGAACTGAACTCCATTGATTAAGGCGCCTGGGCTACCGGTTCCGAAATCCAAT
>CAZYMD010000061.1:6244-11414 GCA_964649005.1 uncultured Pirellulales bacterium | reverse complement strand
TACGGCCATAGTACTTCATCAAGCCATGAATCAGCCATGCCCGCGTAATCGGCGAAGTTGATAACGCCATCGTCGTTTGTGTCCATGTTGGCATCCATAGGCCTCAGCAACAAACGCAGTTCCTGGTCGAATACAGCAGTCTTACCGGCGAGAGATCCAACTTCACTCTGTGACAAAGCGCGATTGTACAAACGTACTTCGTCAAGGGTACCGTTGAATGGACTGCCGCCGTTGGCCTCAACGGCTCCAATCACCAGTGCTGCTTCCGTATCACTGCCTAATGCCAGGGGGTACGAACCTGTTGAACTGCCATTGATGTAAATCGTGCCCGTTGTTCCATCGAACGTCCCGGCGACATGTGTCCACTCTCCTATCGGCAGAGCATAATCATCTGCAGTGGGATACCTTCCACTTCCTTCGCGGAAGAATCCGAGTGCGCCAGTGCTGATGTTGGCTTCAAGTTGCCACATCATATCAGCATTGGACCATGTGTCCCGCTTGCTGACGAGTCCCTGATAGAAGCTGGTTAGACCGTTCCATTTTGCCCACACTGCTACAGTGAGGCTGTTTGTGCCCGCCGACGGATCCCATGTGCCCAGATCAACATACTGTGTCGAACCATTGAAGAGCATGGCCTGACCGATCTGTCCGGCAACATAGGCTGGAGTATTAATCGCTGTTCCATGATGGGCCTGACCGCTGCTGTCTTGAGCGTTATTCTCAAGACGATAGTACCCAACCAGACCTGAAGTGCTTGGCACAACAGGAGTAACTTGCCAGTTGTTCTTGAGCCAGTTGTCGGTTAATATCTCGAGGTCCGGTAAATCAACGACACAGTTATTGCTGTAGTCATTCGCCGGCCTTGCCAACTGAGGTACACATCTTCCGCGATAAAGCCTGATGTCATCGAGGAACATCAAGCCACTACCGCCTGGCTGGGTTGTATTACCGAAGGTTCCAAAGCCAAGCGAAATGCTATCGACATCGGTGAGATTCACGCTGGGATTAGCAGCAGTGAATTCGCTCAACGCGATACCCTGGCCATACTGACCCCACGCAGTCCATGCTGTCACATTTGCCGCGTTAAGATCAGGATTATATACAGTCGCTTTCTGGCCGGAGCTGTCTTTGATTGAAACATACATTCGCTCAGACGCATTGCTCTGGATGCCAATATCCTGATTGGTCCATGTAGCGCCACTAATAGCGCCTGTCGCTGTTATATTAGAGAATTTCGCTGAGGCCGGCACACCATTCTGGTGGCTCGTTAATGCGAAACCAATATAGCAAGGCGTGTTCATTTGGACCGTGTAAGTACCAACCTGGACCCATGAGTCCGGAGCGCCGCCGACATCGTTGGCGTGGTAAGCAATGAAGCTGCCCGCTAAATTCCTTGTGAGCCTGAGCCACTGCGGACGTTCCGAAACGCCTGCTAATTGCACACTTGTACTGGCCAATGCAGTTTGATCACGATACTGGAACGTAACACCCTGCGTATTTGTTACGAACATGCCGGCATATGTTGAATTCGGGTCCAGCGTTTCTCGGATCATAACACCAGCCTTAACCCATGCATCCATATTCGCACCTGTTGGGGCGGTAACCTTGGCTATGATCTCGGCAGAGCCGGCGTTGAGGGTCTTCCAGGCAAAGTGGAAGTGGTCCTCTGTATCCCAGATGTCCGCGCCGGCGCCTGTCATCGTATAGGTGCCTGCGGGACCTTCCACGAGGCTACCCTGGGACTGGATGTGGCCGTAGTACCACATTAGCAACGATTTGACACCGCTCTGAGTCCAGTCTCGATTCGGAGCAGAGAGTGTTTTTGTTATTTCAGAGTACTTCATGTTGTTATCATAGAACATCGGCATCGATTGCATACCACTGTGAACGATTGAAGTTTCACAGAAATGCTCGCCGTCTGCGAAGACCGGATATGGATAGCCGGCAATCGATCCGTTGACTGATCCGCCGAAACCATCAATCCATGTTTCAAAGACGCGGTCCGGTGGCTCATCGTTGTAGTCCTCTACGTCCTCAATGACAAAGTAGTCAGCAACTGAGAAATTCCAGACGCGTCCAGTACTGATTGAGGAATCGGTGTTGATTTCATCAATTCGCCAGTAGTAGGGACCACCGCCAAATTCAACAAGACCGCCAAGCGGGTAGCTCATATTGGCCTGACGACCCAGGTATTCAGGAGAACTCGTATCGGCATTTTCAATCCCTGCCTCACTCGTTCCGAAGTACACGTCGTGCTCAGATGCAAAGTCACCGGCCGACCAGCTAAGAGCTGTAAGCCCTCGGATATCAACTACTTGTCCGTTGCCAGGATCGGGGTCCCAGGCGAGTCTGGGATTGCCTCGCATCGTTTTGGGAATTTCACCTGCAGTCATGGGGTAATCGTAAATCCGGAAATCATCGAGATATCCATTGAAATAGCCATCAGCGGCGTACTGTGATCTGCCCAGCCAGTTCTGGGCGGTTGCGCCGAGATCTGTAGGTAAGGTCCCAGTCGTTATGCTTCCAATGGAAATGCCATCAAGGTAGAGCCGCACAATATTGTTTGTACCGTTGACAGTGACTGCCACATGATGCCATCCGGATGCAAGTGCTGATGAAGCGTCCAATATAGACTCCCCGTCTCCGGCGTTGGTTGTGATTGCAAACCGCAATGGTCCCGCAGTGCCGGTGCGCGGACAGAGGAACATGTATATGGTTGCGCCGCTGCCGAAGTCGAAAATACGCTGCCAGGCGCTGCCTGCGTTGGAAAAATTAACCCATGTTGTAATTGTAGTGCTTTCCAGAGTGGAGATGGTCGAGCCAATTGGCAAATTGACATAACCGTCCGTTCCCAGCAACCTTAATGCACCTGCGTCGTAACCAGTTGTCCATTGAGTGCCTCCGAGTATCTGGCCGTTATTGCCATGACCGGACCAGTCGAGAGCTATGTCTCCCGTCCCTTCATCGAAGGTCCACCAACCCAGAAGATTCGGATCCGTCACGACGATATTGGGAATAGTCTCGAAGCTCCAGACGTCGCCCTTGAAGTATTGCTGTGCGGGAGGATTGGATTCATCAACTCGCCAGTAGTATGTCTTATTCGCTTCCAGAGGCCCGGCCGGAGTATACGTTGTGCCCGGTGAAAACTCACCTTCTGTTGCATTGGCCACAGTGTCGTAGTCGTCGCCGAAGAATATTGTGTGGATGAGTGAATTGTATCCTGGCATCCAGGTTAATGATACATCATCAGGATTCACCAGTCTTTGTCCATCAACTGGACTGGGGCTGTGCGCTTTATTGGGTGGTACAAGGAAGCTCCACACAGTGCCTGTATGCTTGGTTACTCCATCGGCTTCAACTTCGTCAATGCGCCAGTAGTATGTAGTGCCGGGGACGAGACCTTCCGGATATGGATAAGGTGCGAAACCGACTATGAAATACTTGGCAGTCTGATTGCTCTGGAAAGTGCCTCCGGTTCCATTTGCTACACTGTCAAAGTCTGTACCAAAATACACGTCATGCGATGCTGCTGTTCCTCCCCCAATCCATGTAAGAGTCGCCCATGTACTAGCGTTCATACCTTCGTTCGCCGGAAACGGCCCTGATGCTTTCAGGCGGCCAAGTTTGAAGTTGTTCAGTATGTCAGCAGGGGACAGCACACCGTCATGAATCCGCACTAAGGCGATTGAGCCGGTAAAGTTGAATGCACTATCAACGCCCGCCCCGGTGCCGTCGGCCTGTGCGGCAACTCGAATTATGTTGCCGGCATATGTGTCTATTGCAATGGGATCTCTTACGCTCTCCTCCTTGCCGTTTACGTAAACGCGAGCGGCTGTGCCGTCATAAGTATAGACAAGGTGCCACCATTTGTTCGCAGCGGGAGCAGGCGTGTTGCTTCCCCACCATCCCATATCGTGAGTGTCTCCGCCCCAATGACCGACCGCTCCCCACAAGTTGTCATTGCCATAGTTGAATGACATGTTAGTGCCGTTCGGCCCGCCACGGTGAGCCCAGGATAGCATTGTCTCCTCGCTCGGTATGGCGGGATTGTACGCCCAGATTTCCATAGAGCGAGTGCCTGCGCCTACGATACCGGGCGTTGAGGCAGGTCCATTAAACCAGCAGGTCCCATCGAATGTTACCGTTTTCATGCCGTCGAGGTCCTCGACTAAAGGCTGGCCGCTGGCGGTGAAGTTACCGAGTGATCCGTGATTGACCCACGTAGTTACTCCGGTTCCATAAGACAGATCTTCGGCTCTCAAATCGACCAGCAATTGTTCAGCAACAACAATATCGGCCCTTGCCGTGCTACCAGCCCATCCGAGCAGGAGTAGGGTAGTAAGTAGTATCATGGTTCTGTTCATTATAATCTACCTTATATAGAATGAATTAAAACAGTCGAATTCTCTCTTTTCGCCCCTATCGGGTTGTTCGTTGCCCGAATGAAAGGACGAAACCGTTATCAACAAATGTGCCCGTAATTAGCAGCATTAGCGCAAATCTTGCCATCACACTATACGAATTGCTTTGTTTCTGATACTACCTCACCATATATTATCGAATGTCTAAGACCTCCTGCTTACTTTTTTTCGCATATACAAATGGGGAATGGCGAACAAAACAAGGCATGGAAATTCGGAGTGGACCGGAAAACATGCTGACAAACGAATGCCAGAGCCATTCAATACTGAAAAGCTCATGTTGTCCGAAGAAAAACATGACATAACAACTCCTCCCCTCGAAAACGCCCCACAATGCTTGGCTGCGCACTGTGGTTACGTCCGAGAATATCAAACTTTTACTATTATAACACAGTATCAATTAACGTTAAAAGTATATTTTATATAAAACTGCATTATGTATAACCTCCGGCGACGAAACTGGCCAGTTTACCCCGAAAAGATGCCACAATAGCACCTGCCAGCTTTTTTACAGTCAAAAACTGCACAGGAAATTCAATATCCGGACCATGATTCCTCACATGGCCGCAACACATCGGTTCTAAAGTGTAAGATAACTGTATTGCGCTTGGCGCATCATGCTTTGCTGTCTGCAAAACCTGGGTATTTACAGCTATTGCCCTGGCACAACGGCAGGTGATTATCGGGCAAAAAGAAAGGGCCTGCACTAAATTGTACAGGCCCCTATTGGTTTCAGATGTGGCCTCTTA
>CAZYMD010000061.1:0-6144 GCA_964649005.1 uncultured Pirellulales bacterium | reverse complement strand
TGGCCTCTTACGGCCAGAGCACTTCATCGAGCCACGTATCTATCAGGCCGGCATAATCCTTAAAGTCGATTACACCATCGCTGTTATTATCCATATTTGCATCCTGTGGTGTGAGCAACAGATACAATGGTTGAGTAAAGGTGGCTGTCTTACCCGCAAGCGATGCAACTTCCTCCTGCGACAGCGCCCGGTTGTAAGCGCGAACCTCATCGATCCTGCCGGAGAACCAGTTGCCTGTGGCATCCCATACTCCCGTTCCAATATTGAATCCGAAAGTCGAAGAGCCGTAACTGGAGGTCGTAATACCGCCTGATCCAGCCAGCAGACCATCTATGTAGGTTCTCAGCGACGCCCCGTTGCCTATGAGGGCGACGTGATGCCACGAAAGATCGTCAAAGGGCCATGACGCGACGACTGAGCCGCCCTCGGCGGTCCAGGTATTGAGGGTGCCGTTGTTGAGTCCGAATTCAATGCAGTCGTTCTGACCAAAAAGGCCAATACGAGCTTCATCGGCATTAGCAGCACTCACCCAACCAGCCAGCGTAAATTCAGATAAGTTGCTCAAAAAGCTCTTTCGTGTAACTATACCGTCGGTGAGGCCGTCCAGTTCAATGGCGTTGCCCGTCTGGCCCGCCACATAGCTTGGCGTACCACATGGATCGCCGTGATTGGCGTTGCCCGAACTGTCCAGCAGATTGTTCTGGAACTGGTAGCTGGCCAGAAGGCCGGACGTACCGGGAACCATCGGAGCTACCTCATAGTTGTTGATAAGCCAGTTGTCGGTCAGCATTTCAAGGTCCGGCATATCGACCACGCAATTGCTGTTATAGTCATTAGCGGGCTTCGCCAGTTCAGATACACACCTGCCGCGGTATAATCTGATATCATCGAAGAAAACCAAACCTGAACCGCCGGGCTGGGTTGTATTGCCCCTGGTGCCGAAGCCGAGCGAGATAGAATCGATATTGGCCAGATTTAGGCTTGGATTGGCATCTGTGAACGCTGTCAGCGGGATGCCTTCGCCATATTGGCCCCACTCAGTCCAGGTTGTTACATTCGCCATCAACGGATCGGGATTATAGACAGTGGCCATCTGGCCGGCGGCGTCTCTGATCATGACGTACATCCGTTCCGGATCACTGCTCTGGATACCAATGTCCTGATTAGTGAACGTTGCACCAGATACCGCGCCGGTGATCGTGATGTTCGAGAACGTTGCCGTAGCCGGTACGCTATCCTGGTGGCTGGTTAACGCCAAGCCGATGTAGCAAGGCGTATTCATCTGGATGGGGTAGGTGTCGACTTGGGTCCATACCCCATGTGTGCCGCCAACATCGTTGGCGTGGTACGCGGTGAAGGTGCCACCTATGTCCTTGGTTAACCTGAGCCACTGTGGACGTCCTGATATGCCGGCTTGTTGTGTGCTGGCGCTGTCGCCTCCGACTTCCTCACGGTACTGGAACGCAACACCCTGCGTGTTTGTAAGGCACATGAAAGCATGTGGCGAGTTCGGCTCCAGCGTTTCACGAATCATAACACCGGCCTTAGCCCATCCATTCATGTTCTCACCGGTGGGGGCGCTGACTTTGGCGATAATCTCGGCACTGCCGGCGCCAAGGCTCTTCCAGGCATAGTGGAATTCGTCACCGTAATTGCCCGCTGTGCCGACATTATAGATGTCAGAGCCGGCGCCTGTCATCGTGTAGGTGCCCGTGGGACCTTCAACAAAGCTGCCCTGGGACTGGATGTGGCCATAGTACCACAACGAAAGCGCCTTAACGCTGCTCTGCGTCCAGTCACGGTTCGGGCTTACCAGCGTCTTTGTTATCTCAGAATACTTCATGTTGTTATTGTAGAAGAATGGCATCGATTGCTTGCCGCTGTGAACGATTGATATCTCGCAGAAATGCTCACCGTCTGCGAAGACAGGATAAGGATAGCCGGCAATCGATCCATTGGTTGAACCACCGAAACCGTCGATCCAGGTCTCGAAGACGCGATCCGGCGGCTCATCGTTGTAGTCCTCCACATTCTCTATGACAAAGTAGTCTGCTACCGAGAAACTCCAGATGCGTCCCTTGTTGACTGTGGAATCGGTGTTGAATTCATCGATGCGCCAGTAGTATGGGCCACCACCAAATTCCACCAGTCCGGCCAGAGAGTAGCTCAAAGCGGTCTGCCGGCCCTTGTATTGCGAAGAAGTGGTATCGGCATCTTCGACGGCGGATTTGCTACCGCCCCAATATACATCATGCTGTGAGGCAAAATTGCCGGCCGACCAGCTTAGAGAACTAATGTCTCTGATGTCTACAGTAGAACCACCGGCGGGATCTGCATTCCATGCAAGTCGCGGGTCGCCTCTCATAGCGTTGCGGATATCGTCGATGCTTAGGGCGTGGTCGTAAACACGAGCATCATCGACAATCCCGTTGAAATACTGTGCCGCAGCGGCATGTCGCCCCAGTTTCAGGGAGTTGCTCTCCGCACTGGGAGCTGCGGCAGGTGTTGTTGTTATCAGAACACCGTTATTGTACGCCTTTAATGATGTTCCATCGTAGGTCGCGCAAAGGTGATACCACGTGTTCGACTGTAAAGAGCCGAAGCTCGCGGCCACCCATGTGTCCCCTGCGTTCATAGCCGCAGCGCCTTGGTATGACGCATCGGTATGGTTCCAGTTAATTTGGTAATTCCCTTCGCGATGCAATGGGCCAGTTGCTGCTGTTGCGGCTGGTGAGGCAGGGCTCTTCACCCAACAACATGCGGTATATTTAGACAGATTGGTTGTAATCCCTGTGTCAACATAATCGTCAGTACCATCGAATTGCAGGGCGCCGCCATCGTAACCTTCTGTCAACCATGTTCCACCATTGAGGAGAGTCCCGTGGTTCCCATGGCCGGACCAGTCAACCGCGGTCAAGCCCATATTCTCATCGAGCTTATACCAGCAGACAAGATTGGGATCGGTAATAGGTATGTTGGGTGTCGTTTTGAAACTCCAGACGTCTCCTTTTGTAGTTGTTCCCGTGCCGGGATTGGTTTCGTCAACGCGCCAGTAGTAGGTGGTATCGGCATTAAGCGTGCCTGGATCATATGTGGACTGCACGCTCATTTCGCCCATTACAGCATTAGCTACGACATCTGGATCAGTATCAATGAAGACCATGTGCATCCCGGCGCCATAACCGACTGACCATGTAAGATCGGTATCCACATCTACAAATCTAACCCCGTCGGCGGGTTGTGGATCGTAAGCCTTGTAGGGTGGCACAAAGAAACTCCACACGTCGCCCGTGTGCTTGGTGACGCCGTCTGCTTCGACTTCGTCGATACGCCAGTAGTATGAGGTGCCAGGGACTAAGCCATCCGGCAGCGCATAAGGCGCAAAGCCGACTATGAAATACTTGGTTGTTTGGTTCCCCTGGAAGGTATTCCCGGCGCCTGCGGCCACACTGTCATAATCTGTACCGAAATACACATCATGTGACGTGGCATTGGCCCCCGCTTGCCACTGAAGACTCTTGTACGTGGCGCTGACTATCGCACCGTCAGCGGGATCGGGCGTGTGGGCAATTAAATCCTGTGATCTGATGAATGGCGAGAGGTACTGGCCGTTAATAACAACCGCACTGGCACCAATGCCGGGACCGCTCCAACCAACGGCCAGGTGATCGCCTCCGTTACCGTCTCTGTGCAGGACCTCAATGTAATACTTCTGATTTGCTTGAAGCGTAATCGCAGAGGATTTTTGCGAAGTCTGCTCGGTCCACCCAAGAGCGCCGGTCCAGCCCTCAACATAGCAGACTTGACTTGTATTTGCAGGATCGTCGTTTGTGCTAAGGAATACCCTGCTGTGGTCATCGCTTGCCGTCCAGAAAGTGTAGTCTCCTGTGGCGGGTGGGTAGACATATCCGCGCACGCGAGTCATAAAGGCTTCAGCTCTATTAGTAGGCCCCTGAAAAACGGTCAGCCAATCCACCTCACTCGGATTATCAGGGTAATCGGCATTCCTTCCGTCCGTTGCCTCATCGAGATTGCCACCGCTGGTTCCATCGAACCACTCGAAAAGAATCGTGCCCTTCTGATCGGCCGCAAAAGCGCCTCCAGCCGTTCCGAGGACCACAACAAGGCTGAGCAATACAAGTTTCTTATACATTCCAATCCTCCTTCAAAAAATCGGTTAAAAAACTTCAGTTTTGCTCTGAATGCGTGCCGAAATCATGAATTTTCATAGCTTGGGTAGTCAGTCGTTCCCAAGTGTATGTGCGTATACCCATCGAGATCAGCACCAACCAAGTGGCAATGTTATACCGAGACTCTAAATATCGTACATCCAAGGGCTTAAGCTAACCTTCTTTTCTATGGGTGCAAATGCGAGCAGCGCCGGATCAGACCATGAGAAAATGGAAATGACAGGCAGGTTCCCAAAGATGCAGACGAGCGAACCCCGAGAGTGATCTATGCTGCTGGCCCCTTGCTGCATAACGTAACTTGACACAACAACTCCTCCAGTTGAAAACGTCCAAGAATCCCCGGCGCAGCGCCGAGTTTACGTCCGAAAATACCATCAATATAAATTGTACCAAAACATGGCTTGGCCTTTCAAGAGTCTTTTCATGCTATTGGTGATTGTTCTTTGTGTAGTTTCCTCCCAGCAATGGCGCCAGCCGGACAAATCCGAAAGAATACCGTAAGAGATGCTTCAAAACAGTCTCTTTTAGGCTAATTATCCAAGAATCCGGATATGGCTACTATAATCACGCTTTCATCTGGCCCGTACTCGATACTTACTATATAGAGCGTCGAGACAGAGAAAAAGAGCATATAATGCCATCCTGTACCGTTTTGAGGTTAGACGGCAAACGGCCTCGACCAGCACATAACAGTAGACATAAAAAACTGTTCAACAGAAAAGAATCAGGACCTGCATGATATCGTGCAGGCCCTGTTTTCTTCAGACGCGACTTTTCGACAGGTCGCATATATAGACAACTGCAACCTTCTACGGCCAGAGCTGCTCGTCGAGCCATATGTCGATCAGGCTGGCATAATCCTTGAAATCAATCGTGCCGTCACTGTTCATATCCATGTTTGCATCCTGCGGTGTCAGCAGCATAATCAGCGGCTGGGTGAACGTTGTGGTCTGCCCGGCGAGGTATCCTGCCTCGCCCTGCGTCAGAGCACGGTTATAGAGCCGAAGCTCATCAATCAAGCCGTCGAAGTAGTTGCCGCTCCAGACGCCTATCTGGAACGTCCGTTCATCGCCTGTGTCCAGTTCTGCTATTTGAGAACCGATTAGCTTACCGTCGGCATACAGGTAACTCGCATGTCCACCGGCTTCACCGGTGTAGACCAGAGCCATGTGCACCCATACGTTCAGGGATGGATAGGTGACGTCGAAGTCATAGATCGGATAGCCATATCGCTGTGCCCGCCATGTGTCCTGGGTTCCTATCGTTCTCAGGGAGTAGTTCATGGCATTGACATTGTCGCCAATATCGAAGATGCCGCCATTGTTGAAACTGCGAGTGAATACCCATGCAGCCACCGTCTTGGGGGCATTGCCACCGATACCAAGCTGTGTAGCGGTAAGATTCGTATTAGCCATCTGGCCGGCGCCGTTGAGATTCAGTGCCTGGCCGGTCTTACCCGCGGCGTATGTCGGTGAATCACAAGGATCAGCAGTCCTGCCATTGCCCGAGCTGTCCAGCAGATTGTTCTCAAACTTATAGTAAGCGAGCAATCCGCCTGTGCCCGGATCAGAGGGCGTAACATCGTATTTGCTGATGAGCCAGTTGTCGGTCAGTATCTCAAGGTCGAGCATATCGACAACACAGTTGTTGCTGTAGTCATTGGCCGGCTTGCCCAACTGATAAAAGCATCTCGGCGTATACAGCCCGATGTCATCGATGAACATCAGACCGGAACCACCCGGCTGAGTTGTATTGCCTCTGGTGCCGAAGCCGAGCGAAATACTATCGATATTAGCGAGATTCAGGCTGGGATTAGCAGCGGTGAACTCGCTCAACGCGATACCCTGGCCGTACTGACCCCACTGTGTCCAGGCCGTCACATTTGCGGCATTAACATCGGGATTGTAGACAGTCGCCATTTGACCGGCGCCGTCCCTGATCATGACATACATCC
>CAZYMD010000060.1:20023-25168 GCA_964649005.1 uncultured Pirellulales bacterium | reverse complement strand
ACTCGCGAACATGCCCACAACTGATTACCAAATTCCGCAAAACAAAGCCAATTTTCCCGAGGCCAAAAAACAACGCAACCATCTATTCCCAAAAGGATTATGCCGAACAACCACGTCGAAAGAGGAATAAAAACAAACCCAATTGGACCAGGCAAAACCCTTCACTGCAATGCTACGCTCCGGCTTATACTATCCTGTCTTCCGTGCCTGTCTTCCACTCCCAACTCAAGACCAAAACGCGCAAAACAAACCCAATTCCCCTAAAGACCGAAATGCCGTAACTGCTTCCTCTATAAAGACTTACACCATTTACCAGCACCCACGACCCCGCCAAAACAAACCCAATTCTCATCTGCAATCCCCACCCACTATTCGCCCGCAAGAGCCGATATCCCTAATTCAAGCGCCGCGTAACCATCGATCTCGAAATGCTCGACAACGATCTCGACCGTTTTGCCCTCTGGCAGCTTCAACCTGCCCGTATCGCGTGTCGGCCCATGCCAGGCCCAGTTCTCTATCACAGGCTTGCCGTCCACCGTCACTCGCACTCCATCGTCACTAAGCGTTGCAAACTCCCACGTCCCCGCCGACAGCGGCAGATGCGCCTTTGCGACCATCCCGAAATAATCCCCGCCCAACTTCGCATTCGTCACATCTTCTGAAATTTTCTGATCGCCGGGACCGCCCCATCCGTATGGGAACACCAAATGACTGATCTTAGCCGAAACCGCCGTTTGACCTTTAGCAAGCTCCCGCCACGCCTCGATGTGCTCGCGAGGATCGACCTGCTTGGTCCATTTAAAAAATGTCACATCCCATGTTGCCGAAATCAGCGTGCCGTGAATCTCCTCTTTGAAGCCACCCGCTTCGGCCCGCATCACATAGGTATGAATTCCGGGCTTCGTCACCGATACAGTATAGCCCGTCGCCCCCTCGCCACTCGGCTCTGACAATCGCCCTTTTACACCATCGCCATCCACAGTAACCTTCGCCCCCTTTGGCATCTTATGCAAATCGTACTGAACCGACTCGCCATTATCCTGAACGATGCGAACCAATGGCGATTCATGGTCCCACGGTCCCCACGATGTCATAACAATATTCTGCCGGCCGCGCAGGTCCTTACGCGCAGCAATCGGCCTGCTCCGGCCGTAAATAGCATACTTAGGCTTCTTCGGAACTCGGGCCGCCAAGTCAGGTTTCTCATGCACGATGACATCCGCTTCTTTTTCGATTTTCTTGCCAACGTTCAAAAGCATATTTCTCCCGATTGTCACTTCGCTCGCTCCTCGAAAGTGATAAGCCAACACATCTTCGGTAAATTCGTTCTCGCCTATAAAATTGTCCTTCGATTCGGTGCCGTTGGCCTTGCCCCAAGGCTTCTTCTGAAAATCGACGTCGGGACTCCACCACAAATGCACCCCGCACTTGTTCTTCTCGAAAACGTTTTGGATGATGCGATTGCCTTTGCCATGCTCGATATTCACTCCCCCTCGCTCCAACCCATACGCCATCTCGCCATTACCCTCGAAATGGTTGTTCGCAATCAACGTGTCCTGCGAATACCCACCCCAGACGCCGCAAATAGCGTTTTCGACCATGCGATTGCCGTAAAAAATATTCCTAAAGGAAAAGGTCATCTCTATCCCGTGCGCCGGCGCGTATGACAAATCGTTGTTGATAATCAGGTTATTGTTGTTGCCCCGGCGTTTGTACCACTCTGGCGAATGGCTCCCCCCCTCGCCCAGCGCTTCGCGCCCTGCAAATCCGAAAATGCAATCGCCACCGTGAGTCGCTGAATTCTCCGCGATAACGTTCTCGTTATTCTGCTCAAATATGAGAATCCCCGCCGAGTCCTGCCCCCGGTTGTAAACCATGTGGCTGTACCCACGAACGCAAAAATCGCAGGCATTGCGCGTAATAACATTCCTGCTACTCCGCCACATCGCAATCCCCCAGCCGGAATTGAACGAAAAATCGTTGTCGTATATCTTCGAATCGTTCACCCTGTCGATGCACAGCGCGTTCTGCCCATGCCGGACTTTGCACTCTCGAACCGTAATCCCATTCGAATCCTCCACGTAGATCGCCGCACCATAGTTATTCAGCCATTCGTTCTCGTCGTTGTTGTGGGGAAACAGCCAGTCGCCTCCATCTTCTGCAAGTGGCGTAGATTTCAGAAAGGCCCGCCGATTGTCGGACGCGTCGATCCCCTCCAACATCAACCCATCCGCCTCGCTCGCCCACAACCCACACCAAAAGCCACTAACCTTTGCGCCTTTGATCGCCACGTTGGACTTACCATTGAGACGAATGCCATAACCTTTATATTCATCAGGCCGCTGTTCCTTCACCGAACCGCGCAGCACAGAGCCTTTTGCAAACTCGATTTCGATCCCAGAGGCGACGATCTGAATCACGCCATCTCCGTTTACATCTTCAATCACTGTCCCGGCTGGAATAACGATTCTGCAGGATTGTTTCACTAACACATCATCCGACGTAACACGCAACTCAGGCAACGCCTGCGCCGTCACTGCAAACACGCTCGATAACACCATCGCCCATCTGAACATAACAAGATTCTCCGTCATTACGTTGATCTGCTCTTTTTACACATACCCAAGCCCTGCCCAAAATCTTTGCAGCATACCCCACAGGCATCGTGGCAATTCTAACCCATCCCCCACTATAACAGCAATCTCATATTCAGCCCCCCTTCCCCATCCGTAGCTCAGATCCCACTTCGCGAGTCATTGCGAGACTGCTTACGGTCGTGGCAATCTCATACCAACGAATGCAAGTAAACCGCATCATACCCCATGCCCACTATATAGGTCCCCCCAAAGGTGGAAATCCGGAAATCATAAGATGCCGGTTGCCATAGACTGGGATATACGATTACTATGATCGTTCAGTAGCAGAAAAAAACCAGTCGGGCAAATACTGAAGGGAGCAAAAAAATGTTGAAATTAGGTATGCACGTAGACAACTGGCGGCATTTCGACGTATCATATGAGGTCCCCTGTCAGTTCGCCAAAGACCACGGCCTCGAGCACGTCGAGTTCGGCACGATTGATGGTGACTACTTCATCCAGGCATTAGGCTACAATCCTCATATCCCCCTCCATTCGGACCCTCTCAAGCTCAAGCGATACCTCGACTCTCTCGGCCTGAAGACCTCGCAGCTCGACGCCGCGTATCCGATGTCGTGCCCCGAAGGCCAATACCGAGGAATAGGCTACACCATTCGCGCCATCCAGTTCGCCAAGGCCCTTGGCTGCCCCTGCGTGGACACCACCGATGGAGGCCATAAACCCGCTGGCTACACCGACGACGAAGTCATGTCGCTAATCAAACAATACTATCGCGTCATCCTCGAATGGGCCGAAAGTTACGACATCATCATCAACATCGAGCCGCACGGACCATACACAACCAATCCCGACACTATGGAGCAAATCCTCGGCTTCTTCGACTCGCCCTATCTGCGACTGAACCTCGACACTGGCAACACCTTCATCGCTGGCCAGGACCCCGTGAAATTCCTCAAGCGATTCAAAGACAAGCTCTCGCACTGCCACATCAAGGACGTCAGCGAAGGACTCGCAAAAGCCGCACGAGGTGAAGAAACAGGAATCGCCTCATCCGTAGTGGCCATCGGCGAGGGCGTAAATGCAGAAAACATCGCAGGCTGCATCGAAATATTGAAGGACATAAAATGGGACGGCGTCCTCTCCATAGAATGCGAAGCCGCCCCAGGCACAGTAGAGAAGAGTATAGAGTGGCTGCAAGGAGAAATCGCCAGATAGCACAAACAAATACAAACGCGCAATCTGACACTTCCTGTCATTCCAACAGGAGACCTAAGGTCACTTCCTGTCATTTCGACCGGAGTCACCCCATAGGGGTGACGTAGCGGAGAAATCTACCTTCAAATGCAAGTAATCTCCAACCGTGTCCCAACACCTGCAACACAGGCTCTGCCCACATCCTCATCATTCGAAAGGCACAAGCAACTCCGCATTGGCCACCCAAAACGCAAAGTATGGCATATCCGCCCCCGCCCGCTGGATCATGATCAAAAAGGGCTTGTCGAAAATTAAATGTTTGGGCTCTAACATTGCTCCACCGATTCCACCTGCTTCGGATTTGAGAAATGCTCCCGTTTCGTCAAGTCTGAATCTCGTCTGCTGCACGGCATAAAGTCTCGCAGTTTCCAGCAGTTCATGATAACACCTAAATACATCAAAATTCAGAATGGGCACCTTCAAGCTGGCGCTGGGTTCCAATGACTCAGACTTTTCAGTATCAGCCTTAATCTTCACAGATTGAATTGTATCGAGCAGCGTTCCTTCAGGCTTTACCTTGGCAAGTATAAGTCTATCGGTATTCGAAGTTGTTACCAATTCGACGACAAGATCATCAGCACCTCCATAGTTCCAAACTTTAATTTGCTTCGCAAGCTTCCATTCACGTCCATCGCTGTATTGATCTATACCGAAGCATTTGACAGATTTTCCATCGAATTGCAATCCCTCTCGCATACGATTGAACTTATGCTCGAATGGCAACTGCTTGAACAGATAGCTATATGCACCCCAGTTGCCATCGCCAACTTCCCTTCTTATACGATAAAGCAGATCAGGACTTGCACAACCATGGAATTTTTTATCAAGAGCCTTTTCCACTTCCTTGATGAAACCGGCACTCATATAACCTGAATGCACAACATAACTGTCAGGATCATGGTCGTTTCGCGACACAAGGGATTTGTTTAGAGAGGCCACCATCACGGGCTCTTTTAGAGTTCGAAGCCGCGGTGCGAAATCTTCAATAATTTTGTCCCAGCACAATTGAAACGTTGCACACCACAGAACGTTCTTATCGCCATCAATAGCTTGCTCCAAATGTGGCACAACAATCGTATGCTTGAGGTCCTTGGCGTCTACCTTAAGTTCAGGCGTCTGCAAAATATCATCATGTGAAAGCGATTCTTTCGGCGAGATAAAATTCCTGATCCCGACAAATGCAGAATATCCCCCCGCCGCGATTACCACACAGCAGCATACAATCGTGATTTGCTTGCGTCCTGTTTTGCTGATCGACATTGGGCTCTCCTTTCCCCGCAACAATTATTACATT
>CAZYMD010000060.1:16949-19923 GCA_964649005.1 uncultured Pirellulales bacterium | reverse complement strand
TCCTGTTTTGCTGATCGACATTGGGCTCTCCTTTCCCCGCAACAATTATTACATTAGGCTGTTAATGCATCACTACATGCTCACCTCCACTGCGATGTGGTAACCAGAAATAATTGAACACGTCGTCCTTTGTCCCGTAAAGACCATCGGTCCCAGCGGAGACGAGTATATATGAGCTTGGTTTCCCAATCACATCATACTGGTATTGTTTTCTTGTAATCTCATAGAACACTTTTGGATCAGTCATTGGGTGCTTCATATCAGGATTGCCTGGGACACCCAATTCCAGAATCGCCTGGTTGTCTCGATAATCATAGATATTGTTAGGATCGTCGGGGAAATTGGGATCGTGAGCCGTACCGTTGGGATCGGCGAGATAGTAAAGTACAGGCATGCCAGTTTTCTTACCTGTCGACCTCTTCTGTTTGTTCGTGTCGCATAAAACGTATAAATCTTCAAGAAAAAGTCCTGTGTTACCCTTACCGTATATATCGCTGAGGTTGAAAGCATTTGCAGTTTCAAGCGGAAGGTACGGACCTTTTCTTGATTGCAGATTATTCCGATCAGAAGAATAAACCTCATTTCCAGTACTGTCAGTCCCATCCTGATTGAAAACTGACTTTGGATGATAGCCCATTAAATCCCGCCCCATCATTGCTTCGCATAGTTTCATAGCACCGCAATACGGCCTGCCTGCTGAATCGTTCGCATCGGAAGGTGGATAACGCTTTAACTCAGATTTGATTAGTTCGATACCTGCTTCCATCGAGTGGAATTGAGCCTTCTGGCGTATCACAGGGGAGTAGTGATGGCTATGTATCCTCGGCAAACAGACAAGGAAGAGTCCTATGAGCAGAATCAGAACAAAAATGAACGTCCCCACTGAGCCTTTTTCGCCTGCCTTTACCGCTTTCATAATCTTCTCCCTAAGTATCGCCATTTATAAACGTACCTTGTGCGTAAGGCCGTACTACAGCCTGTTTACTAATCAGCGATGACCAACTCCACAATTACCTACGCAAATAGACAGCAATAGGTTCGCTATTCTCTGTCAGCAGACAACACCTAATTCTCTGAGAAGCCGCTTGTTCTAATACAGCGCAAAGTTGGAAAGGGTAGGGCAAACCCTCGATTTCAGTATTGTTAAACGCACTCTTCGCGCTGTCACAGGCTCGAAACGCAGCAATCTCTTATAGCCGATAGTGGTGCCCTGAGCGAACTGCTTCCACTCTTCCCCATCTCTCGCCTCTAAAACGAACTCCTCGACTCGCTGGCCCAATGCGATATTCTCAGCCAGCTCTGCGACACTGAATTTCCGCCTCTCGCCCAAATCGATGGTGATACTGGCCGAACTGGTCCAATCGTCGGTGGTCCAAAACGTATCGGGATTGCCATCTGAGATTTTATCGGGCCCATACTGTGGATCTTTTCCACGAACAGCCGAAGTCGTAGCTTTGGCTCCGGCCGCAACGTTCTCATCGAAAATCTCATCGAGCGCTTTGCGAAACTCTTTCAATCTCTGCACATCGTTCTCGTGAATCAGGCCTCGTTTGTCAGGCGGGAGATTCAGCAGCAGCACGCTATTTTGACCAACAGAACTGAAATAGATATCCAGCAGCTTGTCCACCGACTTGACCTTGTCGTCCTCTGAAGCGTGGTAAAACCAGCCTGGCCTTATAGATACGTCTGTTTCTGCAGGGTACCACGTCAGGTTGTCGCCTTTGCCCAGAGCTTCGAGGCTGCCCAAATCTCGCGCTGTACAATTAACAAAGCCAAACAGTGCATCGCTGCGATTCATAACGCTCCATTCCGCCTTGCGAGCATAGCCTGCTTCATTACCCACCCAGCGAATATCAGGCCCGTTGAACATAACCGCACCCGGCTGCAACTCGCGAACCAGCGCATAGTACCCAGCCCAGTCATACTCCATATCCTTGGCATCAGCCCCTTTGGCCCCGTCGAACCAAACCTCAGCAAGAGGACCATAGTTCGTCAGCAGCTCGCGAAGCTGGTTTTTGTAGTACGCGTTGTACTTCTCGCCATTGCCGTAAGTAGGCTCGTGCCTGTCCCAGGGCGAAAGATATAGCCCAAGTTTCAGCCCCGCCTCTTTGCACGCCTGTGCCAACTCACCCACAATATCGCCCTTGCCACCCTTATAAGGGCTGTTTTTGATCGAATGCTCCGTGTACTTACTGGGCCAGAGACAAAATCCATCGTGGTGCTTGGCCGTCAAGATCACGACCTTCATCCCCGCATCCTTGCACGTTCGCACCCACTGGCGAACATCAAGCTCCGTAGGATTGAAAATCGCCGGTGCCTCGGTCCCGTCCCCCCACTCCTTGTTCGTAAACGCATTAACGGTATAGTGAATGAATGCGATAAACTCGTTTTTCTGCCACGCAAGCTGCCGCGGTGCAGGCCGAACATTGGCCGCCCGCCAGATTAAATCCTTCTGCACTGCCTCTTCATCTGGAACCTCGTCATACACGCGCACGTAATCGACCACAAACTCATCAGGCAGCTTCGCCTTGCTGATATCCCCGCCCCACTTGCCTATCTCTTCTGTAAGTTTTGCATATTCGGGCACTTGCGAGACACCGCCGCCTCTTGTCCGCCACGTTTCAAGCCCGTCGACATAGAAGACATACTCCTGGGGCGTCCAGTGAAGGGCGAATGTATGGAAGCCCTCGTTCAGACCGGGAACCGTAAATGCCCCGGCACCAGCGCTACGGTGCTCCTTGCCATACCCATCCCAGTGCAGATTCTGCGTGATTTTAGATTCGAGCCAGGGTTTTTCCATAATGTCGATTTCAGTACCATCCCGGCCGCCATCGCCTATTTTCCCAACGGTATCGCAGTGCATCCAGAACGCAGGCCAATGCCCCTGCTGGGTTGGGAACTTGCACCGACAGACCCAATAGCCATACTTGTGCTCGAATTTGCCACGTGTGCGCATCGCGCCACAAGTGTAGCG
>CAZYMD010000060.1:0-16849 GCA_964649005.1 uncultured Pirellulales bacterium | reverse complement strand
CTTCCTCTTCTACTTCTACTTAGCTTGCTTCCAGGATTCCCGGCGGGTCGCCAGAACGCCGGATACGACAGTCGCAACCAGCATAGCCACGAATACGACTGACGTGAACCAATACCCCCACGCAGCGGTGGGTACGTGCCCCATCTTGATAATCACTGTACCAATCGCAAACGACTGGATGAACATTTTGATCTTGCCTGAACGGGTCGCAGCAAAGTTGATCCCCCTGGCCTCGGCAATATGTCTAAGCACAGTAACATAAGCCTCTCGCGAAATAAGAACCGCTGCAACTGCCCAATGGATTATAGCCATCGTGCCGGACGACCACCCGAACAGCTTCGGTTCGCCGATTAATGCAAAACAGATGAACACTCCGCAAACAAGAACTTTATCCACGAGTGGATCGACCATGCGGCCGAATTTGCTGGTGACATCGTAGCGACGTGCGACGATTCCATCGACAACATCTGTCAGGCCCGCAATCACAAACAGAACGAAGCCTACGTCCAAAAATAACGACTTGTTACTCACGCCGGGGCTGTATAGTATCATGACCAGAAATATTATGGTCAGGCCGAGCCGCGCGAGAGTCAGTATGTTCGGAATGAATTTGACCATAGCTGGAAGTTTACTTTTGTGACAATCTCACTTCAACATTAAATTTGCTCAACAATCAAATCATATTCTTCCGCTGCGACAACCTTCACGTCTATGATTTGGCCCGACCCGGCGGAACAATTGGTTATCGAGCAGATGCTGTCCACTTCCGGCGCCTGTCCATAGAAGCGACCGATGCCTGTTCCGTCCCCATCGGTCCAGTCCACAAGACATCGGAATTTGCCGCCAATCCTTTCGCTATTCCTGCGAAAAGCAATCTGCTGCTGTTTAAGCATCAATGTATCGCGACGCTGATCTTTGATTTCCTCAGGGACTTGTTCACTCATCTCGGCGGCCTTTGTGCCGGGCTCGGGGTAGAATATGAAGCAGCCGAGCGCATCGAACTTAGCCCACTCAACGAACTCCACAAGCTCGTCAAACTGCTCGTCCGTCTCACCAGGAAAACCCACTATCAGAGTTGTCCTCAGCACAACATCAGGCATTGCCGCACGGAGCCGCCCTATAAGATCAACGATTCGCTCCTTCGTATCGGGACGCCGCATTGATTTCAGAATCTCATTGTTTATATGCTGCAACGGAATATCCAGATAGTGAACTATCTTTTCACTGCCGGCGATTTTATCGATCAGCTTATCATCAATGCCGGTCGGATATGCATACAGCAAACGGACCCACCGGAGCCGGTCAATCTTTTCAAGCTCACCGAGAAGGTCCACCAGCGCATTAGGTGACTTTTTGTCACGCCCGTAGTATGTTGTGTCCTGGCCGATAATGTTCAGCTCAACGACGCCTGAAGAGACAAGCTCTTTCGCTTCAGAAAGAATCAGTTCCGCCGGTTTGCTCCTGAAACGACCTCGTATGGAAGGGATCGTGCAGAAGGCGCAGCTATGGTCACAGCCTTCGCTGATTCGAAGATAGGCCCAATGCTCCGGGCCGATGCGCAGCCGCGTTCTATCGTCACAGACGACCGTGGGCAACCGGTCAAGATAGCAGCGAGGCTTTTTCGATGACATAATCTCCTTAATTATTATCGCTATATCATCGCGCTGAGCGAGTCCCACGACGGCATCGATCCCGTCAACCATCTCGAACAAATTAGAACCGAACCTCTGGGCCGCACAGCCCGTAATAACAATTTTACCGACATTTCCTGTTACTTTGCACTCGGCGACGTGCCTTACTACTTCGAGTGACTCGGATATCGCAGGAGCTATGAAACCACAGGTATTTATGACAACTACATCAGCCTGCCAGGCGTCAGGTGTTTCGGGCTCGCCTACTATAACCAGGCCCGCTTGTGCGATTTCAGCGAGCATTCTCTCGCTGTCAACGATGTTTTTTGCACAGCCGAGAGCCACGAAGCCTACTGTAGGAGCTTGTTTTTTGCGTTTTTTCGCCATTATTCGGCGAGGATAGCACAGAAGCCCTGTTTCGTCCAACGAATTGAGGTTTTTGAATGGTTCCGAGCGATTTTGCAATTATTAACCGAATGTAATTGTGCTTGACGATAAGAAGGAATATGCAATACTATTATCAAAGATGCCGTCTCTATGCTTATAGAGAGCAGAAGAACGTTCTTTCTGCTTCATATGGACGGGAATATTGTGGCGGTTATGCTATGATCAATAGCAGCCAAACGCCTGGCCGCAATGAGCGGTGGTTCTACGCTGTTGCTGCAGTCGTTGTGTTGTTGGTTGGGGGGTGCGGGGATTACTTTGCCGAAAAATCCGCCGAACTCGAAGCCGATAAGACACTCCGAATGCTCACCCAGATCAAACCCGTTGCAGAACCGAACATCTCAATACCTGAGATATACAAGGCTCCTCCTAAGGTTATCAAACAAACCGTAGGTGGAAATGAAGAATGGAAACTGTTCTACTTCTGCAAGTATCACGTCGCCAACCACCTCAAAGACATTGTCTTCGCACAGTTTGCAACGCCTCTGTTCAACAAGAAACAGGCGAACTCACAGGCCGACTACACTATCAGCGCTAACGACGCCACGAACCAGTTGATAGTCAGAAGTCCCACGGAAGACGATATCAACGCCATTCTCGAAACCCTGGAGAGTATCGATATACCTCCGATCCAGGTCAAGATCGACTGCATCATCTCCAAGCTGTACGCCGATGTCACGATGGACCGGGAAACCACCATTCAGATCGACAATCTCTTCGGCGAAGGCATCGCAATGGGAGGTAAAGTAGATTCCTCCGGAAACCTGTTGCCCGCTTTTCCGGGCGCCGCTCTTCGGGATATTGCACGATCGAAGTTTGGCCTGAAAGTCGGTTTCTCAAGAGGCGGGACCGATCATAAATTCCAAACGCTCGTGGATATCCTCGAATCCAAGGGATATCTGAAGATACTCATGAATCCGTCGCTTGAAGTGGTTAACGGACAGAATGCCACAATCACATCCCAAGAGACCGTGCCACTGCAAACGCTTTATTTGCGCGACATTCGATCGGAGTTCATCGAGACTCGCACCGAGTACGTTCAGGTGATTGATAAACTCGATATTACCCCCCACGTTTTTGCCGACGGTTCAATCGGGCTTGTGACCAAGGCGCGTATTGCCTCGAAATCCACTCCCGAAGGCGTCAAACAGATACCAGTGCTTACCCACCGAGAGATCGACAACAAAGAGAATCGTATAAGGCCCGGAGAAAGCCTTATTATCGGCGGGATCAGAAAAAGTGAGCGGCGTGCCGTGGTTCGAGGAATACCCGGTCTGAAAGACATACCGCTTCTGGGGATGCTTTTCTCCAGCAAGGATTTCGAGGAGCGTGCAACAGAAACGATATTCATAATAACGCCCACCATCTCCACAGGCGGCATGCCGAATAAGGAAATGGTAGACAAGCTCAAGAGAGATCATGAGCCGCCCCTACCTACAGAAACACTCAATAAAACCATGACTGATCCATTCGGAATGCAGGCGAACAAGAGAGAGCAGGAAAGAGAATTACTTGATGCTGAAGCGGCACGTCTGGACGCTGCTCGGGAGAAGGCTATCGCACGAAGTGTGATGAGGGCGGCGGACGACAAGGCCGAGCGAGCCGAAGCTGAGGCGGCCAAGGCAATGCTCGAATTGAGGAAGGTCAAGACCGAGGCGCTGCAGATGAAGGCTGATGCCGAAAAGGCCAGGACCGATGCCGAGGCGCAGCTCAAGGCAGCCCAGGCAACCAAGGCTGCTGCGGATAAGGCAACGACTGAGGCCACGCAGGCCAAGACTGACGCTCAGAAACAGGTCGATGAAGCCCAGAAAGCCAAGGCCGAGGCCGAAGCGAAGTCAAAAGCCGCCGAAAAGACTGTGGCGGATGCCGAAGCCAAAGCTAAGGCGGCCCAGGAAGCGCTGGACAAATCCAAAGCTGAAGCTGACTCGCCCGAACCCAAGACCGATACTCCGGAAGAAAAAACCGACGAGACAAAGCAATCTTCAGGTAGTGCACAGGACAAAACTGAAGAGCCCAAACAGGACTCGCCAAAGCCTAATCCTGAAAAGCCCACTGAAACTGAGCCAAAGGCCGGTTCCAATAACTCTAAGCCCGACCAGCCACAAGGTGGTGAGGGCAAACGGACTCCTGAGAATCCGAAACCTGAGACCAATAAACCGCAGCCGGACCAAGGCAAGCCCGAACCGGGTAAGTAGGGACGGCAGGCTGTTTTTCCGAAGGTAGGAAATCTATTCGATCAATGTTCCGTAATATGAGCAAAACAGACTATAGGCTCGCACACTCTCTTGGTGCGCTCATCGCATCGCTCGTGGCGACATGCCTTCTCCTCGCCGGCTGTGAGGGCCTCTCGGGAGAAAGGGCTACGGAGATAGAAGCCGACAGAACCCTGAGGAGCCTTTCTCATATCAGTCCGGTAGATGATCCTAATATTGGGCTGCCGGAGGAGTATGCCGCCCCACCCAGAATCGTCAAACAAATGGTCGGAGGCGGACCAGAGTACAAGCTTCTCTACTTCGCAAAATACCACACGCCTGAATCGCTGAAACAGATAATTGACAATCAGTACGCTCAGCGAAATTATGACGCTAAAAATCGTGTAAGCAGAGCCCCTGCCTATATTACAAGCATCAATCCTGCATGTAACCAACTAATAGTCAGGTGCCCGAACGAACCGGACATCAATGCAACTCTTCAACTTCTGGATATGGTGGATGTACCACCAGTTCAGGTCAAAATCAACTGTTTGATCTACGAATTCTACGCGGATCTGACCGTCGACAGGGAAACCACGATCCTGATACAGAATCTCCTCGGCGAGGGCATTACATTTGGAGGTAAGGAGGAATCAGGTACACTATTGCCTGCCTTTCCCGGAGCGGCCCTTCGAGAGGTTGCGCGTTCTACATTTGGCCTGAAGATCGGCTATATTAGCGGAAAAGAAGGCCACTGGTTCCAAACGCTTGCCGACATACTCGAATCGAAGGGTTATCTCAAGATTGTAATGAATCCTACTCTTGAAGTGGTCAACGGTACATCAGCCAAGATCACATCCAGCGAGAAGGTCCCTTGGCAGACCATAACAATCGAAACAACAAGCCTGGGTTCCCAGACTTATGACAGATATGAGTGGATCGTTGACGAGTTGTTCGTAACTCCACATGTTTTCGCCGACGGCTCGATCGCTCTTCAAACGGAGGCCATGATATCGTCCAAATCCACACCGGAAGGTGTAAAGCAGACACCGATTCTGACTAAACGACAGATATCGAACAAGGAAAACCGCGTAAGACACGGTGAGAGCCTCGTAATAGGAGGAATGAAGAAGACCGAGAGGCGCGCCATCGTCAGGGGCGTACCAGGGCTTAAGGATATACCCGTAATAGGCATGTTATTCTCCAGCAAGGATTTCGAGGAACGAGCAAAGGAGACGGTCTTTGTCTTGACACCGACCATTTCAACCGGCGGCATACCAAACAAAAAGATGGTGGAAAAGATTCGAAAAATGCACGAGCCTCCAGTATCTTCGGACACTCTGCATGAAGCCGTGGCCGATCCGTTTGGCTTCAAGGCCGGCCAAAGGCAGGAACAACGCGAATTGCTCGAGAGTGAGCAGGCCCTGTTGAAAGCCCAGCAGGAAAGTTCCATGGCGCAAAGTGCAATTGATGCAGCGGATGCCAAGTCACAGAGGGCGCTTACACAGGCATCCCGTACCGCGGCTGAGCTTAAACGGACCAAGGAGATCGCCCAGAAAATGAAGTCCGACGCCGAGAAAGCTAACGCCGAGGCCGAAGCAATGCTCAAGGAAGCCGAGGCAGCCAGAGTCAAAGCCGCCGATACTACCGGAGATGCAACGAAAATCAAGGCTGAGGCTGAGAGACTAACTCGTCAGGCTCAGCAGGCCAAGGAGCACGCCGAGACACTGGCCAAGGCTGCTGAGGCCGCAATGGCCAAGGTCAAAACCGCTGAAACAGACAAAAACGACGCCAAAAAGGAAAAAAACAGCGAAAAAAAGCCCGATAACAAGAGCGAGGACAATAAATAGCTAAAACACCCAAAGGCTACTCCATCGCTTCTAAAGATCGACCTTAAACAAGGCTCAAAACGCTATGAGAGCCTATAATCGATCAAAGTAAGGGAAAAAAAGTCAGAGAGAAACCCAGTAAAAGGCATCGTTTGGAGGCAATCCAAGTAAATCAGGCTAAATAAGGGCTTTGCCTACTCACTTTCAGCGTGTATAGTAGTTGTAGGTATTCGTAGTCGGCAGAATAATCATAACCTTGTCTCATAGGAGGGGCAGAGTATGAACGATTTCGGCACCACTAACCCTAACAGTCAGAGACCCGACAAGCCAATTCAACTGGGCAACGACCCTGACGCACCAATTCCTTTTGACCTTGAGGAGGATCCACCCAAGAGGCAAGTTTCTCATGCCCCATTGAATCTGGGCGGCGGTCCGTCAACTCAAGCGCCAAAAAGCCCGGTGCCTCAACCCCCCAGGAGTCCGGTAGCTCAACAACCCAGGAGTCCTATGCCCAGACCAGCGGCCACGAAGGCTCCGGTGAAGAAAGCTGCTTCAACCAGTCGTATCACAGGAGTTAAGACATTCTTCACCAAACTGCACCCCGGCGCCATAGATTTTCTGGATGAGCAAATCGCAGGCTGGCTTCGCGATAATCCGGAGATCGAGATCAAGCAGACAAACGTCAATACCGGTGATGTGCAGTCCAAGAAGACCGAGCCTAATATCATAATTACAGTCTGGTATTAGTGTTAATTGGCTTGCTGGCGGCGAGGCAGGCTAATGGCCTCGATTCCACAAAAGCTCCCTGCGAAGCGGATGTAAAAGCCGTATACCGTTCCTGCGCTTAAGCTTTACCCACGTATACGTCCTATAAAAGCCCTTGTAAGCACCACTAATCCTTTTGTTTTAAGCTGCGGGATACCCATTCCAAGCCACTATCGCCAAGCATAGAAAAAGCCTTAGTCAGGACTGTTTTCCCAATTCCAACCGTCGGCCCCACAGCCGGCAGAGTCGATAACACCCCGCATCATGAATATCTTTGGGGATCCTTACCAATTTCGCGGCAGGCATTTACAACTACATGGAGTACGAATCTAAATATCGAATGGCATACAGCCTCCCTGACTAATGCATTGATCCCGCCTGATCGGCGGAAAGCTAAATATTGCCAAAATTTCTTGACATAACTTACAGTTTACGGTAGTTTTGGCCGTTTAGCATTCTGGATATGACGTGTACAGGATAAATTAATCAGATAGTCTGGAGGTTTTTGGTGGCAAAAGAGTTAGCTCGGGAATTGATAAATGCTGGGGTGCACTTCGGACACGGTGTCAGCAGATGGAACCCCAAGATGGCCCCGCTGATCTACACTAAGCGTGGTAACATACACATTATCGACGTCAGAGAAACCCTGCGTGGGATTCTGATAGCCAAGAAGCTGCTCGTTGACATAGTATCATCGGGCAAGGACGTTGTCTTCGTTGGCACCAAACGGCAGGCTCAAAAAGCGGTTGAAGCCATGGCGCAAAAATGTGGAATGCACTTCATCTCAACGCGGTGGCTCGGTGGAATGTTGACGAATTTCAGGACCATACGTTCGCGTCTGCAAAGACTCGAACAGCTTGAGAGCATGCATGAAGACGGGACCATGGAAAGCGAAAGTAAAAAGCAGGCATCCAGACTCAAACGCGAGATGCGCAAGATCAAGTCCAATCTCGATGGTGTTCGCAAAATGGCTCGCCTTCCCGGCGCGGTTGTTGTGGTTGACGCCAAGAAGGAGTACCTTGCACTTCGTGAAGCCCACAAGCTTGGCATCCCGACGATAGGCCTTCTCGACACCGACTCCGATCCAGACACAGTTGATGTGGCCATCCCGGCCAACGACGATTCTATCAGAGCCGTACTACTGATACTCAACGAGTTAGCCGATGCCGTCGCCATAGGCAAGACAATGGTAGGCGCCCAACAAGAAACGGTTCAACGACCCAGAAGGATAAAACCCAGAAGACCCGTACTTGCACGAGCTTCACGCGAAGATGCCCAGACTGTCACCGCGGTTGAGGATAATACGAACGAAACCACTACGCAGGAATCCGCAACAGATAATGTGCAGCCTGTGAAACAGGCTGAGCAGGAATCCGCTACAGATGATGGCCAACCTGTGAAACAGGCCGAGCAGGAATCCGCTACAGATGATGGTCAGGCGACAGAACAGGCCAAGCAGGAATCTGCGACGACAGATGATGGTCAACCGGCAAAACAGGCCGAGCAGACGGATACAAGCCTGCAGTAGCCAATCGTGGAGGCTGCAGCGGCAATTTCATCGGCTGTGCTATCAGTTCAGGTGATTTGAGATTGCTTTAGTCATGGGCGGGGACGTCTCCTTTGGCACTTTAGGTCCTACATAAGCACAAAAAACAGGAGTTTACAAGATGGTGGAAATTTCAGCTTCAATGGTTGTGAAACTGAGGAAGATAAGCGGTCAGGGAATGATGGACTGTAAGAAAGCCCTTCAGGAATCCGACGGTGATACCGACAAGGCGTTGGACATACTCAGGAAGAAGGGTCTGGCCACTTTGTCCAAACGTTCCGAAAGGGAAACCTCCGAAGGCATCGTTATCTGCAAGGCAAGTGAAGACGGCAAGCAGGCGGCTATGGCGAGTCTCTGTTGCGAAACCGATTTTGTCGCAAAAAGCGATGACTTCAAGGCGGCGGCAAAGGCCCTCGCCGATTATGCTTTGCAGTGCTCATCCGACAGCGGTGTCGAGAACGTTCTTGGCACTGAAGTGGGAGGTACAAGCTACAACGACATCCTGACCGAAACAGTCAGCAAGACAGGAGAAAAAACTCAGGTCGGCGACTACGCCAAATTCAAAATCAGCGGTTCGGGACTGATCAGCACCTATATTCACTTCAATGAAAAAGTCGGCAGTATGGTGTCGGTCGAGACCAGCAGTGACGAAGTTGCCGCTGCCGATTCAGTCAAGCAGGCCGCTTGCGACATAGCTATGCACATTACCGCGGCCAAGCCGCTCGCCATCGACAAGGATGGAATCGATCCCGAAACGATCGACCGGGAGAAAGCCATTTATGTCGAACAGGTTAAGAATAAACCCGCACAGATCGTCGACAAGATCGTCGAAGGAAAAATGAACAAATACTACGCCGAGAATTGTCTGCTTGCCCAACCGTTTGTTAAAGACGACAGCATGTCAGTTCAGCAGGTTTTGGCAGCCGCCGCAAAGGAAGCGGGTGGTGAAGCCAAAATAAAGGAGTTTGTGCGATTTTCAGTCGGTTAACAGTTAGACTGGCGAAATGATCCACGGAAACACTCTGGAAAGAGGGGATATGGCACAAAGCAAGTACAGCCGAGTGCTTTTGAAACTCTCCGGTGAGAGTTTCTGCAAGCCGGACGGTTTCGGCATTGACGGCGTCGCCTTGAGTTCGATTGCCGAACGCATTGCCGATATATGCAAGCTGGGATCACAGGTGGCCGTGGTTGTCGGTGCGGGCAACTTCATCAGAGGACAGACCTTCTCGAAAACAGGCCAGATCCCCAGAAACACCGCCGACTACATGGGGATGCTGTCAACCATCATCAATGCCTGCGCTCTCCAGGAAGGACTCGAGAGAATCGGTCAGCCCACAAGAGTTCTAAGCGCTATTGAGGTCGCCGCAATGTGCGAACCGTTCATACGCAGACGCGCAATCCGCCACCTCGAACGGGGTAGAGTCGCGATATTGGCCGGCGGAACCGGTAATCCCTTTTTCACTACCGACACGTGCGCTGCGCTGCGAGCTTCGGAGCTTGATGTCGAACTGCTGATAAAAGCAACCAAGGTCGATGGCGTCTACAGTGATGACCCTAAGAAGAATCCGAATGCAACGCTGTTCGATAAACTTTCCTATGATGAAGTTCTCAGCAGGAACCTGCGAGTTATGGATCATGCTGCAATAACTCTGTGCAGGGACAACAATGTGCCGATCGTCGTTCTGAATATCTTCCAGGAAGGTAACATCATAAAAGCTTTCTGTGGCGAAGCGGTTGGCACTAAGATCAGTTAGACCTGGAGAATACAATATGCCCACGAAGCAAACTGTCTCGGAAATAGAATCGAAAATGAAAAAGGCCTTTGAGGTCTTACATGACGACATGAAAGCAGTTCGAACCGGCCGAGCTTCGACCGCCCTGGTTGAGAACATTAAAGCCGACTTCTACGGTATGCCGACTCCATTAAAACAGATGGCGTCACTGGCGACACCGCAGGTCGACATGATAGTAATAAAGCCGTTTGATCCCGGATCAATCAAGGAAATTGAAAAGGCTATCAAGAACAGCGATCTCAGCATAGCTCCGATGGTGGACGGCAAGCTCATCAGGTTAAACGTGCCGTCGCTGAGTGAGGAGCGGAGAACGCAACTGGTTCAGCAGGCCAAACATACTGGCGAACAAGCGAAGGTAACTATCCGCAACATTAGAAGGGACGGCAACAAGCAGCTCGAAAAACTCGAGAAGGATAAGGCCATTACAGAAGACGACCTGCAATACGCCAAGAAGCAGATCGATGATCTAACGAAGCAGTATTCCGATAAGATTGATGCTGCAATACAACACAAGTCCGATGAGATAATACTCGAATAACCTCGCAGTCTCGATCTGCTCTGTTCTTGTGGTAAACCGAAAGGGGATATGCATCGCGTATTGACCACGCCAGTGTCGTGTGCGTTTATTGTAGCCAAAGGATGAAGGACCGGGCAGTGGCAAAGCACAACGATCCCAGGAATAACTATTGACGTTCCTATCTGTAACCTCCGTCCAGTCCCCGCCTTTGGATAGCGAAATAAGATCAACTTTTTGGGGGCCACAGCAATGCGACCGAACAGCAGGTATCGAACTGGAATCCATCGAATAGAGGGCAAAGCAGTCTGGAAATTACTGCCCATAATCATCGCAGCTTTGCTCGTTCTGCTATTTCTCCTAATTCCATTGCTTGTATCGTCCGGGGGTGGCAGCCGGATCATACTTGCGAAAATAAACAAGGCCCTCCCTGGCCATATGGGTTTCTCCGATCTTTCAATGGGCTGGTTAAAGGGCGTGCGGATTGCCGACTTCAGCTTTAGCGATACTGAAGGACAGCTATCCGTCGAAGCGAAACAAGTCGCCACAAAACCGCACTACGCTTCTCTATTAGCCGGCAACCTGTCTTTCGGACAAACCACGATTGACAAGCCCAGGGTGGAAATAAAGCTCATAGACAAAGAGCCTGATGTTTCCGCACCGAACCCAAGGCCACAACCATCACCCTCTCAGACGGCAAGTATTCCGACAATCACCAATGTGACGATCAACGACGGAAGCGTTAAGATAACGGATGCGGCTGCCCGAAGCGTGGAACTTTCGCAAATCAATTCCGCAGTCAGCCTTCGGCCGGCCGGACAGATGTCGACCATTACCATGGATATGATGGTGGCGGGGACGCAGTCCAAAATACACCTCGCAAGTCAGGTTACTCCCAAAAAGACAACCGATGCGTGGAAGCTGACCGGAACAGATGGCGAATTGACCATCGAGGTGACCGACCTTGCTCTCGAATCTTTGGAGCCGATATTATCGATGGCCGGTGTGGAAATGGAGGCCAAGGGGACCCTATCGGCCAATCTAAAGGGAAGCGTCAAGAACGGGCAGATTCAGAGCCTCAATGGCGCTGTCGCCGGCAGGCAGGTCGATGTGGCTGTAGCGAACCTCAAGGGTGACAGGATCAAGACTACCGCCCTTACGGCGGATGTGAAAATGACACGCCAGGCCGACAGAATCGTTGTGGATAACCTGGAATTGAAGAGCGACTGGGCCAGCCTGAAAGCCAAGGGTGTGATGCCTGCCGAGGCCTTCTCGGGAGCCGATCTGGATCATGATTTCACGGGGACTTTCGGCTGTGATGTGGCCGCACTGTTGTCACAGATGCCCAATACTCTGGGCCTTAAAGAGGGGACGAAGGTCACTTCGGGACAACTGACAGGCCAAATCACAGCATCCTCCACCGGAGGTAAAAGAAAAATACAAGGCGCCGCCGACCTGAGCAATCTCAAGGGAATCGTCGATGGCAAAGAAGTCGCTCTATCGCAACCAATAAAGGCCCAGGCGGACATATCTTCAGACAAGGCCGGCATGACATTCGACAAGCTCGGCGTCTCAGCACCGTTCGCAGCGGTGAATTGCACCGGAACCTCCAAGCTGCTGAAATACAACGCGGACGTGGACCTGGCGAAATTTCAGTCGGAGCTGGGCGGCTTCATCGACACCGGACTGGAAAAAATGGCCGGCAGGATACACGAAGAAGGCCAGATGACTTTCGATGGCAACGCCGTCAGTATATCAGGCTCAGGCTACGTGCAAAGCCTGCTACTGACCTCCAAAGAAGCGCTAACCGCAGCCGAGCCTAAGGCTGATGTGAAATACTCGATCAACATCGACCGCAAGGTAGGCATCGCTGATATCGGCAATTTCGAAACCAGCACGAGTTTTGGAAAAATCACAGTGCGCGAGGGCCGCATTCCAATAAGCAAGGACGCAAAATCTGACACGCACATGCTCCTTACCGCCACAGGCGTCGATCTGGCGAAGCTCCGTCCCTTCGTAGTAATGTTCGCCTCGTTCCCGAAGGACCTCCAGATAGCCGGCCTGGCCAATGGTGATGTGTCCCTCGATTCGCTTAAGAACGTCTACGCCATCAAAACCGACAACACTAAAATCGACAAGTTCGAAATGCAATCGAAGGACAAAGAGCCCTTCCGACAGGACCAGGTGACATTGAAGGCGAACGTCCAGTTGAATCCGGATGAAAAGACCTACTCTATCAAAACTCTCGACCTGCTGTCCCCGCAGATAAAGATTAAGTTCAAACCGACCAGCCTCAGTACGAGCAAGGGCGAAACGACCCTGACCGGTCATGCCGATCTGGAATATGACTGGGCCGCAGTGAACTCGCTCGCATCGGGTATGATGCCAAAGAACCTCGAACTCAAGGGACAGAGAAAAACATCCGTAGGCTTTGCATCCAAGTGCCCGCAGGATGACATGGGCAAGCTTCTGACGAACCTGAATGTCGAAAAGTGCAGGCTTGGATTCGAGAGCGCCGACTACATGGGCCTGGCCTTCGGTCCCACCGATGTAAATGCCGTCGTGCAAAATGGAGAGCTGACGATTGAACCATTCTCCACAACGGTCAACGAAGGCCGGATCGAGTTTGGCGCGAGCGCCGACCTCAAGCAGAAGCCCGCTGTGCTCAAGACGCCTAAGGCCGTGACAGTGGACAAAGTCAATATTAACACAAAAGTAAGCAACCAGTTGCTCGCTTACGTAAATCCGATCTTCGCAAATTCGGTGAACGTCAGCGGCGTAGCCAGTTTCGCCGCCAACACACTCTCGATACCCCTTGGCGGAGGCGAAGCAACAAAGGCTATCGACATAGACGGAGCCATTGCGATTGACGATCTTCGGCTCGAACCGACGGGCCTGCTGGGCCAGATATTCTCCGTCATGGGAAATAATGACCCCAGCACCGTCCTCAGAATCAATCCCACTCAATTCACCGTAAAAGATGGAATGGTTCGATACGACAATATGCAGATCGACATCGGCAACAATCCCGTCAACTTCAAGGGGGCCATCGGCCTGCTGGACAAACGTCTGGACATGACAGTCGCGTTGCCTTATACACTTGGAGGCAAGACGATCAGAATCGGCAAAGAACCCATCGGCCAGAGAATATCACTGGCGCTCAAGGGGACAGTTGACAAGCCGAAACTGGACACGAGCAAACTGCTGCAGGGGTCTGTCGAAGGACTACTGCAGGACCTTTTCAAAAAGCTGTAGTCGCATCGATAAGCCTGGCGAAGGTGTAGTGGCAAAAAACTGCGGCAACAGTCTTTACAGGAAACACAGATGTTCAAAGAGCTTCTATCGACGCCGACAACACAGTTGGGCAAAGCCAGCCGCTTTGTCGTGTTCCAGATCAAACTCTGGTCGCACTGCGCGAGACTGCTTAAGATTAACCGCGCCGGCCAGCAGGCCGCGGCGCTGGCGTATCATACCGTATTCGGAATCGTGCCGCTAGCCATTGTGATACTGATGATGCTCCAGACCCTGTCGCCGGATATTGGCCGCAACGTCAAACAGCTTCTGTACGAGCATATGAATCTGACGGAGATCAAGTTTGGCATTCAGGGCGATCAGGGACAAGCGGAGCCCAATAGTACCGGTGCAACAGACAACCAAAACATCATCGATCCAAACCAAGTCGATGCGACACAAGACCCGAACCTCACCAATTCGGAGGATGTCCAGGCCCAGTCGGTTCAGAGACGGCCCGCTTCGGACAAGGGTAAAAATGTGCAATCGGACGAACCGAAATATGAAGAGAAGATGCTGACCGAATATCTCGATGACATTGTCAACACATTCTTCGCCGGACTGAATAAAGGGTCGATCACAATTGCGAGTCTTCTGATCATCGTCTGGGCCGCACTGGGTCTGCTTTCGACAATCGAAAGGGCGTTCAATCAAATTTGGCACGTCACAAGAGGAAGGGGATTCCTGCACAGGATCATCAATTACTGGGCGATCCTGACCCTTGGGCCTTTGCTGATAGGGCTCGGCGTCTTTGTCAGCACCCGCTATACACAGGTAGGTGAATTGCAGCGAACCATCGTTGGCGTCCCGCGCTTCGGGCCAATTCTCGTGTCCTACTTCGTCGCAACAGTTGCATTCTTTCTGCTGTATTTCGTGCTGCCCAATACCAAGGTAAAGGCTAAGGCCGCCATCTGGGGCGCAGTCGTGGCCGCACTGGTTTGGACTTTGGCAAAGTGGGGCTTCAGCCAATATGTCACCGGGTTCATTCCTTACAACAGGATATACGGCCTCGTAGGCCTTGTACCGCTCGCTGTACTCTGGATATACATAACCTGGCTGATCGTTTTGTTCGGACTGCAACTAACCTTTACAACGCAACATCTCACGACGCTGGACGCTGCGGAGATCGCCGCGGCAAGAAAAAATGAAGAATACTTCGTCGCAAACGACTTGACCGCCATTAATGTGGTCAAACAAATCGCAATGGCTTTCCAGCAGAACAGTTCGCCTTTGGAACTGGAAGTACTGTGCAGCAGACTGAATATCCCGGGCGAGTTCGGTGAGAAAATTCTGATGCAATTAGTCGATAAGGGGCTCGTAGTTAGAACTTCCGAGCCAAGAACAGGATTCGTGCCTGGCAGAGAACCCGCCAACATCAGACTCTCGGAGATCGTCGAAGCTGTTGAAGCATCGAGCCTCGCCCAGCCGGACTCCGCCCAGTCACCTGCGCTGTCCCAAATAGGCCAATCACAAAAGGACGCCCTCGCCCAATACAGCCTCAGTGACATCCTTGAGACCGATGTGGGTTTCGAGATGCCCCAGCCAAATCAGCCGCCAACTGCCGAGCAGCAACCTCCCACTCCTGAAGAGCCGCACACACAAACAGACTGATTCTCTCTGACGAGCAGTCCTATCTGACTCTCCTGAACCGTCTGCCTCGATAACGTGCTTGTACGATTCTTCATCGTGCGGCAGACTGCTAATCACGATTATCAGGAGCCCCTCAATAGTCCAACGCTTAACACAGAGGCCCCACCTATAAAAAGAAGCCCAAAGCCAAGCACGACTAACGCACAAATCGTCAAGACCACCTTCTGTCGTTTAGGTGTCAGTAGTGCTGAGCCTTTGTGGCTCGCCCAGGATAGAGCCAGCAACCAGGAAAAATCGCACAGCCAATGAAGCAGAGCAAAAAGCACGAAGGCCCAGATTCCCAGAGTGCCCGCTTTGGTTGCGAGCCCTAATCCTATCGTCGCCCACCACACCAGGAAGTATGGATTGCCCGCCGAAAGAACAATCCCTGCCATAATCGGCGTTCCCTTTGCGGCCTCGCCCTGCTGTTGCTCGCTTGATCTTATGGCCTTGAACATCCCAAACGCCATGATAAGCAGAAAAGTCCCGCCAACCAATCCGATTACAATACGAGCTGGCGTAGAATTCAGAAATTTCGCAGCACCAAGAACAATTAAAACCATCAAGGGAAACTCGACAATACCATGCCCAATTGCAATAAGCGCACCTGCATACCGACTGCGCGAGCCCATGGTAATAGTAGTCGCCGTCACCGGCCCTGGCATCATCACACCAGATATCGATATGCCGACCACGCCAATTAAAAAAGCTAAAAGTTCCATCTATTCGCTGTGATCGGTCGTACTATTCTCCGATGATTTTGACTAAAAGACGCTTTCTCCGCTTTCCGTCGAATTCGTAATAGAAAATATGCTCCCAAGGCCCCAGATGCATTTTGCCGTCGGTAATTGCAACTACTACCTCGCGCCCCATGACCTGCCTTTTCATGTGAGCATCGGCATTGTCCTCGAATCCGTTGTGTTTGTATTGTGAATGAGGCTTTTCTGGAGCGAGCTTTTCGAGCCATACTTCGTAGTCGTGATGCAGGCCGGATTCGTTGTCGTTAATGAACACCGACGCTGTAATGTGCATGGCGTTTACCAGCACCAGCCCCTCCTGTACCCCACTTTCCTCGACAAGCCTCTCCACTTCATTGTGAATCGACACAATTTCCCGCCTCTGCGGCACATCCATCCAGATTTCTTTAGTCAGCGTTTTCATACCCAAAGCAAAACATGATAATCCAGACTATGCAAGCAAAAACAAGGCGCACCT
>CAZYMD010000059.1:0-25398 GCA_964649005.1 uncultured Pirellulales bacterium | reverse complement strand
CGATAGCCTGTGGCGTGGAATTTGCGTATAAAATCGGCCAGGCTGATGATGAAGTCCCTTCGCAGGGGCGGATTGTTAGGTGACTTTCGATTCGTTATGAAGTTGGGCAGGCGGCGTTCGAGAGCCTCGGCATTTGGGATTTTCTCAGTCGCGATGAAACTCCTGTCCTCAAGCAGAGCTGCCCATTGCTGTCCATAGGCGACAACTTTCGGGACATTTATTCCGGCTGATGCCAGGTCGATCGCGGGCTCGAGTTCGTAGCATGCGCAGCTTCTGCGTGCGTGATGTGCAAGCCAGTTCTTCAATTGCACGGAGACAGGCGGTCTGTTGTAGCGTTTGAGGAATATGGTTGTTGGTGGATTGCCTGCTTCGAATCTGATCCTCGAGCGGTAGCTTGCAAGATTGCTTTTCGAGAGGTTTTGTCCTGACTCGAATCGGAAGATAGCTTCAATCGAATCCAGGCCTATATCATCCAGGGCCTCTTTGTAGGCGGCATCCACGAAGAACTCTTCAGATGTTTGCTCCAACTGCTGTTGTGCGAAGACCATCGCTCTGGTTCTGTTGTTATCGAGCATCTCCCGGGCGGCGTCCTGCAGCATTTGTGTTGTGATTGACTGCATGCAGAGATGCTCGCGTTTGTTGCACTTCGGCTTTGAGCATGGGGAACAAGAGACATTTCCAATTAGCTGAATCTCGTTGACATAGTTGGTGTCTGTCCAGGCGGGATCGTTGGGGCCGAAGAGGGTCACCACCTTGCGTCCCAAGGCGATTGCTATATGGCGGGGGCCCGTGTCGTTGGTTATCGTAAGTGCTGCAATTGAAAAGAGGGCCTTTAGTTCTCCCATGGTCAGCGGGGAGCGGGCCAGATTTATCAGCTTATTTCGGGCCATTTCGCATATTTCACGTGCGATACGTGTTTCAGCAGGGTCCGGGGCGACTGAGACGATTACAGTGGCGTTATGGTTTTCAATCAGCCAATCCGCCGTTTCGGCGAATCTTCGGCTCGGCCAGCATTTGCTCGGGCCAAAAGCTCCGCCAGGCACCAAGATGATCAAAGGGCCATCGGCCTGGAATACCTGGGGCAGTTTTTTCTGAGCGTTTGCGAGGTCTGCTTCATTAACCACCAAGCTCAGGCTTCTATCGGCTGTGTCGGCGCCGAGTTTGGATGCTATGGCGAGATAGTAGTTCACCATCGAGATGGGCTTGAATTTACCTTTCGCGGTTCTTGGTGGGGCAAGTCTTTCTGTTAGCAGGGGAGAGCGACACTGGCGGGCGTATCCGATGCGAGAAGGTATGCCTGCGAGTGCGACGGACAGGGCTGAGCCAAAAGAGTTTTTCAGGAGGATCGCGCGTTTGAAGCCGAGCTTTGCCAGCCTGCGGCCGATTAGAAACGGATTGTTCGTGTCAAGATCGATCCATTTGTCATTAAACGGGCAGGGGGACAATACGTTGCGCACAACGCTGTTGGCGACGAATGTAATCTCCGCGGATTGTAGGTGACTGCGTATGGCTCTCAGCGCGGGCGTGCAGAGTATTGCATCGCCCATCGGTGAAGGGAGCCAAATTAGAATCTTATCCTTACTGTCTGCCATTTGGATTGAACCGGCAAATGCACTCGCGTCCGGCTTTCACTTTCGCCCGTGCATCGTATAGAAAGTCAAAGCCATCAGTTGCAGGACGGCCGCAAAACCAATAGCGATGAAGACGGCGTTGTCCTGTCTCTTTGGGCTCATCAACAGCCATACAGTCACCACCAGAGAGAACATAACGAGGACCTGGATTATTCCGGCCATGAGCCTCATCACAGAGAACTCCGTGAACATGTCGTTCCTCTGAGCGTTTTTTAGCTCTTCCAATATCCCGGTTAGAAGATGCTCGGTTGTGGTTGGTTCGGTCTCCTGCTGCGTTGTAATTGCAGGCTCATGCTGGGCCGGATATTCAATCTGGGCGTCCGGCTCAGGAGCTGGTTCAGGTTTAAGCTCAGGTTCAGGAGTCAGTTGCAGCTCAGGTTTTGGGCTATGTTCGGTTGTGGGCTGGGATTCATTCGGCTCCTGCTCCGGTGTGATCGTTAATTCTGATTGTAACACGGGCTCTGAAGTAGAATTCGCTGGTGGTTGTGGGGCGATTATCTGTTCCGGCACGGTTTTCGGCTCTAATACGCTCTGTTGTGCTGGTGCAGGCGCGGGTACGAGTTGTTGTTCTGGTTCGGGTGGTTTTGGTATAACCGGCGCAGAGGGTTCAACGGATGGCAATACGCTGACTTTAGGGGCAGGGGAGGCTATTGTTGAATTCGGTTCGGGCCCATCTGTTTTGCTTGTGGGTATCTCGCTCTGATTTGATTGAGCCTGAGGTTCACTAATTCGGTGGCTACCCATCTCCTCCCGAAGCCGATCTGTTCGCGATGAACGATTGTACTGCTTAATTACGTTGACAGCCTCTTTGAGATTCACGGCGTAGAAGTCCGGAGCCCGTTCGGAAGGTTGTGGCCTTCTCTGGCGGGAAGGAGCCTCCACGAGTATTGTCCGGCAGCCTGCGCGGAAGCCGGCCTCAATGTCTGTGACGCCATTGCCTATCATCCAGGACTCGGCAAGCTCTATATCCATTTCCTTCGCGGCCGTTACAAGCATACCAGGGCCCGGCTTTCTGTCCTGGCTTACCTTGCGATACTTGGGAATAACTCCATCGGGGTGATACGGGCAGTAGTATATCCTGTCCAGGAAGGCGTCACCATCGGCCAGCAATTGCTTCATGCGATCGTGGATGCGGCCGAGAGCTTTCTCCGTTACGATGCCACGTGCAACCGCCGATTGATTGGTGATGACTATCAGTTTGTAGCCCATCTTCCGGAATTCGACAAGCGCCTGAGGGACGCCATCGAGTAGTTTGACCTGGTCGGGGTCGCTCATGTATCCGTGGTCTTCAATGAGCGTATCGTCGCGGTCCAGAAATATTGCTTTGTAGGACATACTAATCAAGCCGTCTCACTCGGTTGTTTCTTCACAGAAGCGTCTTTCGACGAGGTCGCATATGATATGGTATGCGAGCTGGTGAATCTCCTGGCTGCGTGCGGTATGTTCGTGCTCGGCACAGAAGCAGATATCGGATATTTTCTCAAGAGCGCTGTCGGGTCGTCCGGTGAAGGACAGCACGATGGCATTCTTCTGTTTGGCCGCTTTAGCTGCGGCGATTATGTTGGCGGAGGTTCCGCTGGTTGAAAACGCCCACAGTATGTCACCTGCTTTGACGAGGGCCTCGACCTGTCTTGAGAATACGGTGTCGAAAGAATAGTCGTTGGCGAGGCAGGAGATGACGCTTGTGTCGGTCGATAACGCTACGGCGGGCAGCGCTTTCCTTTCCCTGAGGAATCTTCCAATAAATTCGCCTGCAATGTGCTGGGCGTCTGCTGCTGAGCCACCATTGCCACAAAGGAATACAGTACCGCCTTGCTGCAATGATGAGGTGATTGCTTCGGCGGCCTCGACAATTGTTTCAAGCCCACTTTTGACAAGGTCATCGAGCATGCTGCTGTGTGCTTCGATGGTCTTTAGAATCCGTCTCTTGACAGTGTCTTGCATCAGGTTTTTGCCCCTATAGATTTGATTTTTTCGATAGTCGCCGTTGAGCTTTTGCCTTTTACAAGTGGGGCGAGAATGACTTTACCGCCGTATGATTCGACAAATTCCCTGCCGACCACGCCTTTTTCGGCCCAATCCTCGCCTTTTACCAATATATCAGGCCTCAAGCTTCGAATCAACTCGGTCGGAGTTGGCTGGTCGAAAATGGCGATATAATCCACCGACTCGAGCGCTTCAAGAACCGCGGCACGGTCGAGCTGGCTGTTTACCGGACGCTCGGGACCTTTGATTGCCCTGACGGAACTGTCGCTGTTGAGGCCGACAACGACTATGTCACCGTGATCCTTGCAGAACTTCAAATATTGGACATGGCCTTTATGCAGGACGTCGAAGCAGCCGTTCGTGAAGACTATCTTTCGTTTCTGCTTGCGGGCTCGCGTAAGTTCCTGCTGCAACGATTCCACCGATTGCAGCTTGCTCGTTTTACCGCGTATTTCACTAACAATTTCATCGGTTGATACGGTAGCCGCACCGAACTTCTGTACTTCGATCCCTCCGGCTATGTTCGCGAGTTGCACGGCTGTCTTGTAGTCGAAATTCGCGGCGAGGGTGACCGCCAGAGTTGCGAGAACCATATCGCCTGCGCCGGTGACATCATAGACGCTTCGGGGTTTTGTCGGGACCAATTCGTCTACGTTATTTGTCCGTAAGTACGCTCCTTCTTTATCCAGCGTAATTACAACAGCCTCGAATTCGAAATTGTCCAGGAGCTGCTTGGCGGCTTTGGCGGCGGATTTTTCATCGACGATCTCAAAGCCAACGGCCAGCGACGCTTCCCTCCGGTTGGGTGTTATGACGGTTGCGCGGCGGTACTTCGTATAGTCTTCAATGGGCGACGGATCTACGAGGGTTGTCTTTCCAGCCTCGGTTGCCAGGTCGATCATTTGTTTGCATACAGAGTCGATCAGCAGACCCTTGTTGTAATCCTGGAGACACACAATATCGACTGAGGGCAACATCTTTCGGTATAGATCCAGGATATTCTCGTACTGACTGTCCGACAGGGGATCAGTTGTTTCATAATCCATTCGAATGAGCTGCTGTTGGTGCCGATGCTGTGCGAGCCCCACCAGCCTGTGCTTGCTCGTAGTACGTCGGCCCGGTATTGGGATCAGCCCGGCAATATCCGCCCCGGCGGAGGTTAGCTTGTCTCTTAGAATCCGGGCATTCTGGTCTTGTTCATGTCCGCCCACAATTCCAAGGCAATAGGGGGCCGCTCTGAAAGCAGCCAGATTCACAACAACCGAGCCTGCGCCGCCGCAGCGGTATTGGGTTTTGGTGACTTTGAGGACGGGGACCGGCGCCTCGGGGCTGATTCTCTCGGCGTCGCCATAAATGTAGACATCGAGCATGAAGTCGCCGACGACGAGAATCTTCGGCGAGCCAAGGCTTTCTGCTGCTCTGATTAGGCTCTCATGCATAGGCATACATACAAAGGAATTTCACCACACCGACCGATGGACCGTATCGATCATTTATCCGCGATTCTAACGGCAATAGTGCGTTCGATCAAGCTTCTTAGGGTGTCGAGCCCGTTGATGAGCCTGATTTCCACGGTTAGATACCCAATTGGGATGTCATTCCCTGCAGGTGACAGAGTCTTGAGCTTGGTCCAGTCTTTTAAGCTCGTAAGTATCAGATCGGCATCGAGGCGGCGGGCCTGCTCACAAATACCGTCCAGGCAGGCATTTGTATAGTTGTAATGGTCGTTGAAGGTTCTCGATCCGACCAACTCAGCTCCAAGTCCCTGCAAGGTGCGCAGGAAGGCATCTGGATTGCCAATACCACAAAAAGCGAATACTCTTTTGCCTTTCAGTTTTTCAAGATTCATAGTCTGGCCGTCCGCCAGGTTGATGGATTGCGGTTCATGGACGGATTTTGCGATTGGGGCTTCAGGATTCATCTGATGCAGTTGCTGTTCGATTTCGGCCAGTTCGCTATCGTTTGTCTGGTCGCATCGTGTCATGATAAAAGCGTCGGCGCGTCTTAGTCCTGTGGGTGGTTCGCGGAGCAGGCCTGCCGGTAGAATTTTGCCATAGCCCAATGGGCATGTTGCGTCGATGACCACGATATCGAGGTCTCTGTGCAGCCTGCGATGCTGGAAGCCATCGTCCATAATCAGTATTTTAGCTTCGTGCTTTTCGACCGCCTCGGTTGCACCAGCCAGGCGGTCCGGATTCACGATTACCTCAACCTCAGGACAGCTGCGGGCGAGCAGGGCGGGCTCATCGGAATGGTCGCCTGTTTTGGCGTTGGTCATCTCAGTTGATCTGTATCCACGGGTCAGAATCGCACATTTGAGGTTCTTGAATTTTATATTCTCAGACAGCTCTTTGCACAGCCACGCTACAATAGGCGTTTTGCCAGTCCCTCCTGCTGTGATGTTGCCAATGCAGATGACAACTGCATTGGCTCGGTGTGCTTTTAGAAATCCGGTTGAATAGAGCAAGTTGCGGAACCTGACGATTGCAGAGTAGAATAGTGCTGCAATTAGCAGGAAAAGGCGCAGCAATGCGGCGCACAATCCTTTGCTTTGGCCTGAAATAATCCTGCGATAGCTCTGCTGGTCCAACTGCGCACCTCAGTAAAATGCCTGACGTCAAGACCCTAAATGCAGAATACCAAACATTAAAAAGAAGGGCAGAGATTAAAACTCTGCCCCTCGCGGAAAACCTTGCTTAAAATGCTCAATTGGCAATTTTGGCGATGATCGCGTCGGCCATCTGGCTGGTGCCTACGGCGGTTGGGTCATCACGATTGGGCTTCATGTCGTAAGTAACGCTCTTGCCCTCTTCTATCACTGCGGCGACTGCGTTTTCGAGTTTATCTGCTTCGCCCATTTTGCCCATATACCTGAGCATCATAACGCCACTGAGGATCAGGGCAGCAGGGTTGACTTTATTTTGGCCCTTGTATTTGGGAGCGCTGCCATGCGTTGCTTCAAAGACGGCTCCTTTATCGCCTATATTTCCGCCTGGTGCAACGCCAAGGCCACCTACGAGGCCTGCGCAGAGGTCACTGAGGATGTCGCCGTAGAGGTTGGGCAGGACCAGGACGTCGTAAAGCTCGGGCTTTTGGATCAACTGCATGCACATGTTGTCAACGATCCGGTCCTCGAATTCGATATCGGAGTATTCTTTGGCGATCTGCCTGCTTATATCGAGCCACAGGCCATCAGAGAACTTCATAATGTTGGCCTTGTGGACGGATGTGACCTTTTTGCGGCCAATCTTGCGGGCATAATTGAAGGCAAAACGGACGATCTTCTGAGTGGCGGTAACCGATATCGGTTTGATGCTGATGCCTGAATCGGGCAGGATCTTTCGGCTGCTGTGCTTGTTTACCCAGTTTATCAGCTCGGTGGCATCGTCCGTTCCTTTCTCGAACTCGATGCCGGCGTAGAGGTCTTCGGTGTTCTCGCGGACAATTACAAGGTCGATATCTGAATACCTGCTGCGAACGCCCTTGTAGCTTTTGCAGGGCCTCAGGCAGGCATACAGGTCGAGGCTCTGTCGCAGGTGCACGTTGATGCTGCGGAAGCCGGTCCCGACGGGAGTCGTAATCGGGGCCTTGATTGCCACGCCAGTTTTCTTTATTGACTCAACAGTGGCTTCCGGCAGGGGGGTTCCGGTCCGTTCCATCACGTCTATGCCAGCCTCGGTAATGATCCAATTGATGTCGGCGCCTGTAGCGTCGATACATCTGCGTGTTGCTTCTGCTATTTCCGGGCCGATACCGTCGCCCGTGACTAAAGTTACGTCTGTCATCTGGAATTCTCCGAAAATCAACAAAACAAGTATTCTATTGCACAATGCCCTCGCTGTCAATGCAGGACCGCTACAAATTGCATGATAGCCTGCCGTGAACCGGGCGTAAGCAGTTGTTAACAGGCCATAGTCTGCTATAATTAGCCGCGATGAAATCCCAGGTTAGGAGTTGAAAATGAAGGTTTATATAGTCAGGCACGGCGATGCTGTATTGAGCGGGGTGGATCCAGAGCGACCTTTGAGCGAGCAGGGCTTAGTCGAAGTTGGAAAAATCGCTGAATTTCTAAGGCCTCTGAATGTGAGCGTCGAGCATATCTGGCATAGCGGCAAACTCAGGGCGCAGCAAACAGCGGAGATTCTGGCAAAAACCGTCCAAAGCGAGAATGGATGCTCGGCAAGAAGGGGGCTTAGTCCTAACGACATCGCACATGAGATTGCTGAAGAACTTCAAGCCTATAATACAGACCTAATGATCGTAAGCCATTTGCCATTCGTGGGGATTCTTGCATCTCTACTGGCGACAGGAAGAGAAACTGCGAATATTATCGATTTCGTAGCGGGTTCAATTGCGTGCCTGAACCACCACAATAGAGGGAAATGGCAAATCGAGTGGGTGATATCACCGAAAATGATTCGCTGCACAAATGGAGGCTCTTAGGTAAGCACTCTTGCGGCGAGCCAGGGGCCTGCTATGAAGGTTCCGAGGGCTGAGCCGAGGTTTGCGAGGGCGGCTACGAGGAGGATTTTGGTTACAGGATTTCTCTGGAAGCCTTTGATCGTGGCGGTTGCGTTGGGCAGGTCCTCGAAGTCTGCGACTGTCGGTCTCTTTACCCAGGCTTGGACTATTGCGGCGACCCAGCCTGCTCCTATCATGGGATTGAGGCTTGTTATGGGGGCTGCGATGAAGGCGGCGATGATTGTTAGCGGGTGCGCAAGCGTCAGCGCCGCACCGAGTGCGGAGAGAGCGCCGTTGACGACGACCCATATATAGATCGATTCTGCTGAATTCGCTGCGCCTTTTCTGAAGAAGCCTATGATGATGACTGCGATGATCGCGAGCGGGATTGCCCATTTGAGGATTTTCGGCCATATGGATTTCGGGGGCAGCTTCATCAGCTCATCGAGGGATTGCTCGGTCTTGATCTGCTCTTTGATGCCTTCGATGTGGCCTGCGCCTATGACGGCGACGACAGTCTTACCAGGGGCCTGGCGAATCTTCTGGGACAGGTAGATATCACGCTCGTCGATCAGGCGCTTCTTGATTTCTGGGAATTTTTCTGCGAATTCACCCATGATCGCTTCGAGCTGGTCCTGCTGCTTGATTTTCTCTACCAGATCGGCGTTTATCTCTTCTTCGGTGAAAATGCCCGCGAAGAGGTGAAAAGCGAGCTTTAGCTTGTTCCAGATGGTCAAATAGCCCCAGACTCTCTTGAGCGTGATCTGAATCTCGCGGTCGGCAAGGACGAGCTCGGCTTTGGTCTCGTCGGCGAGCTTGGCACCTTCGAGCATCTCGGCACCGGGCTGGATGCCAAGTTTTTCGCCAAGCTTGCGGTAGAAGGAACTCATTATCAACTGAGCGAGCAGAAAGACGGCCTTTTTCTCCCTGATGATCTTGAAGATATTCATCTGCTTCCAGGCGTCTTTCTTGGTGAGCGTTTCGTATCGGCCCTTGCACAGCTCGATACAGATGGAATCGGGCTTGACGGCCTCGACGGTCTTGCGGACGTCGTCTACGCTTTCCTGCGAGACGTGGGCGGTGCCAATTAGATAAATGGATTTTTCACCAAGGGTGATATGTGAAACGCGCTGCGGCAGATTGTCTGTGTCAGTCATAGATTTTCCGTTATTCAAGTTCAAAGAGTTAACATTCTACTTATCGGAAAAAGAATGTACAGGATTAAGTGGGAGATGGGCCAATTAGCTTCTGAAGCCTGAATGGTGCGAACAGGGCGGTCGTGTGATTGATTCTCGGAGCAAAAAGCCATTGCAGAGGAGGGGCCCGCACGATAGATTAAGGATAACGAACGAGCGATTTAGGATCGAATTCGGCCCAAGTGTGGCCTGTGACGGTGAATGATGAAGAAACTTCGGACAACATCCGACCTTGCGGCAGTTAAAAGCGGGTGCGTGCTGACAATTGGCAATTTCGACGGTGTGCACGTGGGGCATCAGGAAATCATCAGGGTGGCCAGAGAGCTGGCCGACGAGCGGCTGACCGACGTTGTGCTGATTACGTTCGAGCCACATCCGCTGGCGGTGCTGCATCCTGATAAGGCCCCGGCGATCCTCACTCCTAAGAGCATTAAAAGGCAGTTACTAATCGAGCTTGGCGTTGATTTTAGGCTGGTTTTAGACGCCACGCCGGAGACTTTGTCGCTTGAGCCTGAGCAGTTTATCAAGCGGTTCGTAACGAAGTCTCTGAAGCCAAGCGTGGTCGTAGAAGGGGAGGATTTCTATTTTGGGGCAAGACGAGCGGGCAATGTCGATACTCTGCGCGAAATGGGCAAGACGGGTGGATTCGAGATAGTGGTTGTCAGAACCAAACAGATCGAGATACCTGATGGGCAGACTATGCGGGTTTCCAGCACGATGATTCGATATATGCTTGGTAGCGGCAACGTCTCCGATGCTGCGATGGCTCTTGGCAGGCCATATCGGTTGATTGGGCAGGTCTGTACGGGAAGAGGAATCGGCAGGAAACTCGGCTTCCCGACTCTCAATATGACAAAGCCCGACCAGCTTGTGCCTACTGAGGGAGTCTATGCAGGTTTTGTCCAAATCGGCGAGATGCAGGAGGATGTTTCGAAGGTGGGCGAGCGAATCAAGGCGATTTTCAGTATAGGGCAGGCACGCACCTTCGGCGACGAGCATCCACTGCTGATCGAAGCACACCTGCTTATCGACGGCGAGACCGACATATCGGCCAAATGGATGGCGATGGACTTCATAGATTTCATCCGCCGGCAGCACAAATTTACCTGTCCCGAAGAACTCTCGAAGCAAATCACCAAAGATTGCGAGAAGGCGGAGGATATTTTGGCGGATAAAAGAGAATTTTAGCATTGGCTGTTTTGGGCTTACTCAAAAGAAAGCATCTGATGGTTTGTTTATGAAGAGGAATGACGTCCTGAAGCTTGTGTTATCTTGTATGCTTCCGTTGTCAGCAGCAGCGATTGGATCATTATCGACGACGGCTCAGTCGGACTGGTATAGGGGATTGATTAAGCCATTTTTCAATCCGCCGGGGTGGGTGTTTGGGCCGGTCTGGACGGTTCTTTATCTTATGATGGGGATTTCGTTCTTTCTTATCTGGCGGCGCGGCTTTTCCGGTAGGGCAGGGCGGGCTGCTCTGGTTTTATTCCTGAGCCAGCTAACTTTAAATGCTATCTGGACGCTATTATTCTTTGGCCTGCAATCACCCCTGCTTGCATTGGCGGACATTGTTCTGCTCTGGATTTTGATAGTATTTACGATTCATACTTTTGCAACACTTTCAAAGCCTGCTGCATGGTTGCTGATTCCTTATATGGTGTGGGTGAGCTTTGCCTCAGTCCTGAATGCTGCAATATGGTGGTTGAATCAGTAGCGAACTAAAGCATCTTCTCTTGCTGATCGGCAAGGAGAGCGGTTGTTGGCTGGGGCTCGGCGGGATTCATCGAGGTCAATTGCAGGCACGCCTGGAGTCTTGTTCGGAACAGGCCGCTGCGCAATGCCAGGATTGTGTAGGGCAGGGCGATAATGCTGATGCAGAGTCCCAGGACAAGAGAAACCATAGCAATCTGCAATAGAATGATTGGTTCGAGGTCCGGGTATGTTTCGATGGTCATCATAACGACGAACAGCAGGGCAATGCAGATAAATGATGTCACTATAATCCAGAAGCCCTGCCACAGAACGAAACGCGGTGCTGTGAATTTTTTACAGCAGGATCGAGCGGCCATTGCCATGCTTGCTACTATGATGAATCCCATGAGAACAACCAGCACTACAGTCATTGTCGTCTGTTGGGATAAGTCGGTCAGTCCATAGGAGATGGCGCCGATAAAGGCGGAAAATATCATGATGGCTATAGCGAGAATGAACGTGGCCAGGCGGCTGGGGCGAGCGATCTTATGGCCCAATAGTAAGAGGGTGCTGATTCCAACCAGTAGCGAGAAGATCATCATGTCAAACATTTCGGCGTCACTTGACTGGAATCGCATGAGCTTCTTGAAGCCCAGCCAGAGCAGGATTATTGCCAGCAGAGGAATCAGGACGAGCAGCGCCTGGGATTTCCGGTTATCTCTGACTGCTACGATGGCGAGGGCAAGAAAGGCCCACAATCCCAAGCCCGGGGTGCTATAGTGCCACTTCCAATTGTAGAAAACTGCTTCGCCTTCTTTGGGGCCAAGCTCACCTATGTCGAAGGAAGGGACAATCCTGAGCTTTCCTTTTGCTGTAATGGGTACTCGCCACGAGTACGAGCAGGTTCCGCCTCAGCCATACTCGAACTGGCCTGAAGCGATTTGGTTTTCGCCACTGTAAACGGAAAACTGTGGGGGTTGCTTGGGATTAGTTAGAGAGTAGGTTTCGCCTGCAACGCCCAACAACTTGTAGTTCAATACTAAAATACCGCCTCTGCGTTGCACTTGAACAGTCTGATGTAAAGGGCCGCCGATTTTAAGGACGTTTGTCTTAGTGGTATCTACTTCTACCAGGGTATATTGAGGGAATGGATAGTAGCGAAAGGTGTAGCCTCCTTTGAGGCTTACTTCTTTTACGTGGTATTTACCCGGAGCCAGTTCGATTGTCTGGTTGGTATCTGCAAAGGTTTCATCCTGCTCGTTTCCGCTCGAAAGGACCAGACGCTCTATGAATTCGCCCTCCAGCTTCAGTTCGACTTTCGGGGCATCCTGCTCCGCCTGGGACGGCGTGGCGATAAATCCACACAAAAGGGTAGTGCAGATCAGTAGAGCATTGAAGGCCTGATACATGCTGTGCGGATATCTGGTTTTTGCTTTACTGTTTGGCATGTTAATTGGATTATCGGCGAGTACAGTATCGAAAGGCCAATAAAACATGGAGCCTATCAGCGAATTAGTTTCGGGAAATAGTTACATTTCTGCTTGCTGTGACTTTGCCATAGAGTTTATTTGTGTCGAATAATACTATGACAGTGAAGGTTTCTTCGTCACCGCTGATTTTCAGATTGTGGGGCACTCGCCACGAGTAGCCACATGTGCCGTCTCAGCCAAAGGGCATCGAGCCCTGGGCGACAACTTCACCATCGGCTCTGCAGATTGTAACCTTTGGAGTCAGGCTGTCATATTTGTCTCCACCACGATTTATCCTCTTGTTCAAAGTTCCAAGAGCAAATGCTGAGCCAATCCATGCCACTAATGCAACCACCGAGAGAACAGGCAGAGATCGGTATCGTGTTCGCTTTTTACCTGAAAGCAGCCAGAAGATGAGTGGGAGTACAACCGCTGCTCCGAACATTGTTGCAATCCGTGGTGTAAGGACAAAATCGTCTTCGAGCAGCTTGATCTGAATGCCGCGAATCATAATGTCGAGCTTTGGATCGATTAAAACCGCCTGTACGCTCAAGTCTTCACCAGTTTTCAGTCTGGTATCCCTGGCGGGTGATGCGAAGAGGACGTCGGGTTCGTTGGAGAAGTCGAGAACGAAAGTTTTGTTCTTACGAATTTTCAAACTGTTATTCAATGGTTTATCACGTTCGCGCGGCTTGCCGTCTGAGTGGTAGTTATCTGAGATGAATATGATCAACGGCCCCAAATGGATGTCCAGCATGGCGGGTGCATAATCACCGACCGGCAGCCTGATGCTATTTACAGGTTTGGGAGAGTCATTATTAGAACTGTATCCGATGGATACAGCCTTATCCTTTGAAAACAGCGATCCGCTGAATTTCTTTGTCCAGATAAATCGACTGCCCGATCCTACTTTGAGAATGCCATAGTCACCTGAGTAGGGCTTTACGAAAATTTTGTCGCCTGAGGGAGTAGTAGAGAAGCACCAGTATTTGCCATCGATTTTATGCATTGCCATCAGCATTTCTGAAAAGGGAAGCCACATCGGGCGCCAAGCGGAATCATCCAAAGAAGTCAATTCGAGCAATGTATGGGGTTTGTCCAACCTCGTTCCAGTTAGATAGTTGTGCTTTATCACAGCATTGAAATGATGCCCTGCAATTTTAAATTGCCCCCTGTAAGCTTTGGTTGCGATGAATCCGAGCACTGCGTATTGGCTATTGCTGATCGTCAGGCGGGGGAGGAATTCGGTTTTGTGGATTGCTCCGTTGTCATCTTTGCTGGAGAATGTTACATAATCGAAGCAAACCTGCTGAGTGAGATTGTCGCTTTTTATCAAAGCTTCTTTTGGCGTATTTTCGAGCGGACTGATGGGCTTTTCATTTGTAAGATCGCGATTTTTGTCGGCATCGAGATATAGCCTGTCGTAACCTGAATTCGGATCGGATTCGTCGATGGCAAAGTAATAAAAGTCGCCTGAGGAGTGGTCGCCTAATTCGCTGTCCACACGCACGAGACCATAGAGCGGCTTTTGCGAAATAAATTTGGGATATTCCACGTTCGGATCGGGCGTAGCTTCACAGATGCATCGCTGGCAATAACCTATGCCAAATCCCGATACCTCTTCCAGATCGAACGCCAATTCTTCGGCTGGCTTATCGGCGCCCAAAACAATAACAGTCAGCATAAGCAGAAACGCTACCGCTGTGAATCTTGTCGGAAACAAACGCATTGCTGAGTTACTCCGACCGCTGATTTAGGATTTAAAACCAAACAGCCTGGATTCCCGCCTTCGCGGGAATGACAGAAACGTAAGACAATTTTTTATTAAAGCCTCTTAGTCTTTATAGACGGTAAACTTGCGTTCGGCTGTTACTGTGCCGTAGAGAGCCTTGGTGTCGTAGGTTACTTTGATGGTCAAGGTTTCTTCGTTGCCATCGAGCTTCAAATTTTCCGGTACTCGCCACGAGTACCCGCATGTGCTGTCTCACCCAAAGGGCATGACGCCCTCGGCGAGCTGTTCTCCATCAGCACGCGAGATTATCACTGTTGGATTGAGCATGTTATTACCGCCCGATGTGTTATCGCGTAGCATGCGAAACATGATATCGAGGACAGAGTCCGTCAAGACGGCCTCAACTTTCAGTTCCTCATCTCGTTTAATGCGGTGGTCTTTAGCGGGGGAAGCGAAAATGATCTTGGGATCGTTCGAGAAATCGAAAACGAAAGGCTTGTCCTGGCGAATACTGATCCCGTAAATCCACGTTTTTTCGGTGTCTTGAGCTATGCCATCTGAATGAGCATTCTGTAATAGAAGCAGTTGCAAATCGCCGTATTTAATCGATAAAGAGCCTGGTAGATAATCGCCAACAGGGAGGCGAAATGTAGTTGCCTTTTCGGTTGTAGTTTGGTCTGGTTGCAGAGATATTGCCACAGCGACATCTTCAGATTGCAGAGATCCCTGAATAGTCATTTCCTCGATGTCTCGATTGCCCGGGCCTAACTTCAGGGCGCCGAAGGGGCCTGAGTAGATTTGGACAGAAAGTTTATGACCATCAGGTGTAGCGGAAAAACGATAGTATTTGCCATCGATCAGAGGCATGGCTTTTAATTGCTGGCCGCCGGTCCAGTTTAGTAACCGCATGTTCTTGTCTTGAGCAGACACAATATGTAGCAAGGTTGCTGGATGATCTAATCCGCTACATATTGGGGAGCCATATCCTAAAAAGGCATTATACTTTTCGTTACCTATATTGATCTGTCCTTTCATTGCGTTGATTGGCACGAGGAACAGGTAACGACGTTCTCTGTTGTTAAGTGCGAGCAGTCGGGGCATTACCTCTAATAGATCGGCGTTGCTGTTTGAATTAGTCTTAACCTTTACATGTTCAAAACAGACTTGTGTATCCTCTGAGGAAAGCTGCATTTTAGCGCCATCCGGCGGGTCTTGCAAAGGTTTCTGGGATATCTCATCGCTCAGGTCGCCATCGCAATCGTTGTCGAAGTACAGCCAGTCATAGCCACGATCCGTTCCCTGGGATTCATCAATCGCAAAGTGGTAGCGAAGCCCAGTGTCAGGCTTGCCGGGTTCACCACCTACAGAAATCGAACCGTACAGTGGTGAATCGGATTCAAAGTCAGGATAGGCCTTTACCTGCTCATCGGGCTCATTTTTGATATTCACGGTGTACTGGCCTAAAATAAACCTGTATCGAATCTCTTGCGGCAGATCGAAGGTGGAAGTCTCTTCGAGATCGAATGTGAGAGGCTCGTTGGGGGCAGAGACGACCTTCGGCTTGATAGCGGCAACTTCGTTCGTATCGGCAGGATTCTTGGCGGGTTCATTGGGTGCTGTCACCTCGGCTGGCTTGGTGGGCTTATTGGGCGCGGCTGTCTGCGGTGGGGCAGTCGGGGTTTGTTTCTTGCAGCCAGGGGCTATCACCAAACACAATAAGAGTAGTGTGGCGGGAATTTTCAATGACGATAGTTTGCGGCGAAAGGTATGTCTTTGCATTGCCGTTCCCTCTTAATAAAATCCAAATTGAAACAGGCACTATCCCAGATAGACCAAACGATTGTAGTACAATTATGCGAATCACCAAACGTAAATATTCTGTCTGCTGGCTTTTTACGAGTGAAATGGCTGGTTAAATAATCCTGCTTGACCGAAATGGACCATCGATAGTATATTCCGTCCATATTTCACAAGGACTTTTTTTAAGGAAACCCTCGTGCTGAATGCAGTCAATAGAAAGAAATCCTTCACTTTATCCCTTGTAATGGTTTTGATTGCGTTTACTGTTCTTTTCGGCTGCAAGCGAAAGGAACAACCTGAGGTCCAACAGCAGCCTCCCGCCCAAAGTGTCGAGCAGGTTGTGCAGTTTCAGTCTGAAACGCCGGAAGCTGCTCCGCAGCAACCTGCCTTGCGTATTCTCTACGCAGGCCATCCGGACTCCGAACGGGAGAAGGATTTTGTCGAATTCTTGAGCAAACATTTCGAGGTTGTAGAGACGGGGAATTTGAAAGCATTCACAGATTCCGATGCAGAAGGTTTCGACGTAACCGTTTTCGACTACGATGGTGACGGTTTCAAAGCTCCACGCCCGAGCATATCACGCAATTTCTCTCAGCCGGTGGTGACTGTAGGTGTGGTTGGGGCGTTCATATCAGGCAGCCAAAGCTTGAAAACGGACTACTTGTGAAACTGCATGGGAGATGCGGCCCATGTTGGGTCGCTTGACCACGAAGTGTACAGGACGCCTTTCGCTGTAAAACCAGAAGTTGACGATTGGGATACGCCTGACAATTATCACCGTCGCCATCTGGGCTCCGACAAGCTGCCCGATAAGATGAAAGTCTGGCGCGTACAGAATTCAGGTAAGAGCTACGGGGGCGTTGTCGCGCGGGCATACGGTTTTCTTGACTCTCCGGATGCCGAGGTTATCGCTGTCGGATTCAATCGTGGCAAGGAATATGGAGCCGTTGGAATTGGCAGGCAGGGCAACTTCCTTCAGTGGGGTTATTCATCGTCACCTTCGCAGATGACGGAAGCGGGCAGGAACCTGTTTGTCAACTGTATCCATTACATAAACAAGTTCAATGGTAAGATGCCTCTTGTTCGAAGGCAGGCCAGCCAGAGACTCAATGCTCTGCGCCTCGCCCAGGTAATCAAGAGAATCAGTGGTGACCAGAAGGAGTTCTTCCTGCGGCAGTTTGGTGAAAGCCTCTATGAAAAATATGGCTCCGATCCAAACGGACTGGTTCAATACTACAGGGAAAATATCGAATGGATCTATCGCGACAAGGTTTTCACTGTTGACGAGGAGTTGAAATCGCTTGGCATCGAATCGAATCGCAAAGTCGAAAGCCTGGCTCGTCTGGTTGGTTTGTTGGATGACCAATCAAAGGCTCCGATTGCGAAAAAGCTTCTTGGGCGATATACGCAGCAATCATTCGAATCTGCAAAGCAGTGGAAAGAGTGGCTGGATGCGAATAAAGACAGGATCTTTTTTACGGATTTCGGCGGGTACAAATTCATGGTAAGGCCTGAGTGGTATCCAGTCGCGCAAGTCTATGAAGGAAATCTGATCGGGGCGCTGTCACCTTCCTATGGTTTGTAAGGACATTGATCGGCGTTGGCTTGGCAATTACACGCAGCTTTAGCTTCTGCGAATCATGCCCGGCAGAACATAATCAGGCCGATCATGAAGATGTAGAACAGGATAAACAGGCTTGCGATTACGGTGACGACGATGGCCAGCGTTCTCGGCCGATCAAGTATTATGCCTATGATCCCCATGATCAGACCAAGTGGAAAGCAAAAGAGTATAAGCAGCCATCCAAGGGCCGCGATGGGATTGCCTCACCCAGGGCGAAAGATCATCGTGCAGACAATCGTTAACCCTGCAATTGCAAGGAACGTTGCTGCTATTTTTCCATAACGCATGGTTTTGACTCTTTCAAGTTGGACTTCACTTTGCGGCCTTGCCAAGATATCGCGTATAACCGACGCGTCTGGTCACTCCAATTTTATCAAAATAATCGAGCAATGGAATGGCATACTTGCGGGTTGTGTTGATCATGTATTTGAATTTGACGCTTTCCAACATGCCATCTTTCTGAATGTGTGAGACCACGCGTTCTCTTGCCTGGGCCACAGCATCGGCATGAAACATCAATTTTTGATCGATACGAACCAGCCTTTGCTGCTCGACGAGAATTCGTAGCGACTTCGTTACATCGGGCATCGTCGCCCCAGTGCCATCGATTATTTCCTGCAATTCAGGTGGATTGAATGGGCGATCATGAAAGAGCATGTCGATCTTCTTCAGGAGATCACTTTCCAGGTCGCCGAATTGCTCCCGGTGTTCAGGCAGAGCGAGGCGGCCTTTTCTGTCTGTAAGAGTACTGTTTGACAGCATCAATTTGACAAGTTCGTCGAAGATGTCTTTTCTGATTCCTGATTCGATCAAAAACTGCTCCCGAGCTATGCCCGGACTCTCCGGCTGTTTCTTATGGAACTGACTGATGATTTCTATAAGGTTCTTTTGGATGTGTGCGGCCGTATCAGTGTGTGTGTAGAGCTTTGCAACGAGCTGTATAATGCGTTCTTCGTTTACAAGTTCCGTCAGCAATTCTGCAAGCTGCTCCGGCGGTACTTTACTTCGCTGGGAGATTTGTTTGTCATCGGCGGCCAGGGATTCGGCTGATTTAACGCAGTACTCGACAAAGTCCTTTGGTGTCGCCGCGGCCTTGGCCCGTTCCTGAATATCCCTTATGACCTCGGGGTGGCTTCGCTTCAGACGTCTGGCGATGCCTTCGACAATGATTCCGCCCCCGATGGTCCTAGCGGGCGAGGGCGATCTTAGGATGAAATGATCTCGCGGGCCTGCGACTATGGGCTCATTCAGTCGCACTTGTATGAGACATTTTTGCCCCGGCTTTAGGTTTGTCTCCTGAAACAGATAGACTACCCCGGCGGCTTCAGAGGTGCCTGTATGAAACTTGACCTGGCTGGCGTTCTTCAGCTCGGCTCTTTCTCTTTCAAGCAATTTGAGTTCGCACAGATACCACTGTTGAGTGGCAAAGTAGTCTGCGATTGTGACAACATCACCCCGCTCTATTTCTTTATGGTCCCATTGCGGGACATTCAACGCGGCACACTGCCCGGCCATGGCGCTTGAGCTTTCGTGGCCATAGACCTGGACCGCTCGTATCCGCCCCTTCTTTTCCTGCGGCAGCAGCATTACCTCATCGCCAATCTCTATCGATCCAGAAACCGGGATGCCGGCGACAATAGTTCCGTATCCTTTGGCGGAAAACGAACGTTCGAGCGGGACCCTGAAAACGCCTTCGACCCGCCTCGATGGAATAGCTGCAACCAGTTCATTGAGTCCTTCGTAGAAGGCGTCGAATCCTTCGCCTGTGATGTTGGAGATGGGGAATATCGGGGCTCGGTTCAGGAACGTGCCCACCATGAACTCTTTAACCTGCTCTGTGACTGTTTGCACCCGATCGGCGCTAACGCAATCCACCTTGGTTAGCACTACTATCCCATGCTCGACACCCAAAAGAGTGAGAATATCCATGTGCTCTCGCGTTTGGGGCATGACGCCATCGTCGGCCGCAATGACGAGAATCACTCCATCGATTCCGGTAGCGCCGGCCACCATGGTCTTGATAAAATTCTCGTGGCCCGGCACGTCGACAATACCGATTTCTGTCCCGGCGATTGTGCAGGGCGCGAAGCCCAACTCGATGGACATGCCTCGTTCTTTTTCGATCTTGAGCCGGTCGGTGTCGCATCCGGTCAGTAGTGTGATAAGGGCGGTTTTGCCGTGGTCGATGTGTCCTGCAGTGCCAAGCGTTATGTTCCGCTGCTGTACGTCCACTAAGTCTGTTCTCCGCCTATGAGGTTCTCCGTTAACGCTTTGATGATGATTGCATCGTCGCCATCTCGCAGGGTCCGTGGGTCTATCAGGACCTGGTCATTCTGAATACGTGTGAAGATAGGAGTATCACAGAGCCTCAATCGTTCGGCAAGAGCTTCTGCGCCGAGGGTTTTGTGTTCGATAGCCACCAATGTTGTCGTTAGATTCTGGGTAGGAAGCGAACCACTGCCCATCTGCGAGAAACCGTTTATAGTAGTTACCTTAATTGTTCCTGCCTTTTTGGCAAGTGATGAGGTTAGTCTCCTGGCGTGCTTTTTTATATCTTCGGCGCTTCGCCTGAGCATTTGCAAAGTTGGCGATTCCTGAAGTGCGATACTTTCATCAAGGAACAATTTTAACGTCGCCTCCAGAGCCACCAGCGTGAGCTTGCCTACTCGCACGATTCTTGCAAACTGGTTTTTTCTAACAGCGTCGATCAGCTCCTTTTTGCCGAGGATTATACCGCCCTGTGAGGCGCCGATCAGTTTGTCGGCGCTCGATGTCACAAGGTCTGCGCCGTCGCGGATAGATTCGGGCAGCGTGGGTTCGGGCTCGAATCCGAACTGTGAAAAGTCGATCAATGAGCCAGCTCCTACATCGTCAATCATGACCAGGCCATTGTCGTGTGCGATCTTCGCCAGTACATCCAGCGCCACTTCCGACGAAAAGCCCTGAATTTTATAGTTGCTTGGATGAACGCGAAGAATGGCCGCGGTGTTTTCGGTGATAGCCTGCTCGTAGTCTCTCGGATGCGTTTTGTTGGTTGTGCCAACTTCGACGAGCTTTGCTCCGCTGAAGGCCATCACATCTGGCAGGCGGAAGGAGCCGCCAATTTCTACGAGCTGCCCGCGCGAGACTATTACTTCTTTGTCTTTGGCGACTGTGTTGAGGACGATTGCAGTTGCCGCTGAGTTATTGTTCACGACGGTAGCTGCTTCGGCGCCGGTTAGTTGTTGAAGGAGCCATTCGATTTGACTATCCCGGCTGGATCGCTTGCCTGTTTTGGGGTCCAACTGGAGCAGGGAATAGCCCCCCAAGGCCTGCTGAATCTGCTGCAGAGCCTTATTGGCAAGGACCGCACGGCCAAGGCCTGTGTGCAGGATTATGCCTGTGGCATTTACTACTTTTCGATAGTAAGGTCGGGCGAGCGTGCTGAGACGCTGCTCGGCTTGGATGAGAATCCGTTTCTTGATTGCCTGCTTGTCTGCATTCGGAGTCACATTAGCGAGAACATCCTCACGGACCGCATCGACGGATTGGCGAACCGCATCGGCTACGACTATCTGGCCCATTTCAGCAGTATATGAATCCAACTCAGGCGCTTTTAGCAAGGCATCGATGGATGGAAGATCACGCAAGATTTGTTTGGTCTGCTCGTTCATATGTTATCCCCAGATTCGCTGAATCCTGATCCGAGCCGAATCGGATTCGATCTGTCTTACCTTCTCTTATGGCTGAAAGTCACACCTGCCGTTATTCTACCGCGAAAACAAGCCACTTTCAACAAATCACTCCTACTTCAGCATAAATGTATCTTGCTTGTCCGAGGAGTGAAATACAAAAAAACAGCATAAAATTGTGTAACAGATGCCAAAGCACGGCGTCTTAAATTATGGCTGGCTCTACCTGCGGTGCAGGAAATGGCGTTATGAAAGGCGAATCGAGCAAATATCTGTTTGTGTACGCTTCGCTTTTTTCTGAGTTTGCCTGGCCACGGAATGTTGACAATTGACATGAGTTCTGATATCAATCGCTTTGAAGGGACTAACGCGATGAAGATAAAGAGCATAGTTGTGGCAGTTTTAATCATTGCAGCCATAGTTCTTACGCTGCTTGTTATCGACCGCAGCAAGGGATATATCGTTGTTGAGACCGATGGTGCGGAGCTTGAGTTGACAGGCGGTTTATTCACATCCCTGACTGTTCGCTCTGGTGGTGAGCCTTTGGAAATCCCCGCCAAGTCATACACGCCGCGACGCATAAGACTTACTGCGAAAAAGGACAATGATACCTGGCAGCTTGATAGTGTCGGTCCGTGGGGTGAACTGGCGGGATTCAGGGTGGAAGGTGGCAAGACTACTACGTTACAGTTCGGCCCGCCTTTCAAGATTAAACCGCAAACAAGTGTGAACGATCGTAATGTTCGCGTCAATCTGGCTATTTTCGGCAAGGCGGGCGAAAGATATAGAAACGTTGTCTTAAAGAACGGTAATAGAGTGACGGCTCCACAAGTGAAAATTATTGACCAGGACGGCAAAGTGCTTGTTTCCGGTCGATTCCAATATGGGTGAGGCGGAACCTGCCGGTACTCGTGTCGAGTGCCAGATGATTTCAAAGGCAAGTTCCGTGTTGCAGTGGATATCGATCTGACGCCCTTTGAAACGTTCCAGGAGGAACGCTGGCACTTCGTTGAGTAAACGCACAACGCGAGCGATACCGGCGGGTCAAGAGTTATGCTCTGGCCCGCCTTTTTTATTGCCTTCAGAAAAGTTAGTGAACGGTTGGATTAAGAAAAAAGTTTTATGCTCAACAGGAACCATGCAGCATGTTTTTGGGGGAAATGGGACTTTGTCACATTGTTTTATTGAAAGGGAAATAAAATGAGAAAGATGACATTGCTGATGATTACTGCTTTGTTCACCTGTTCGATTGTTCAGAGCCCAAAGACTATGGCTGCGGATGATGAAAAGAAGAATCCGTGGGTTGGCAATTATTGCATGAGCTTCTTTACTAAAACGAGGACCGCCAAGGTGGTGGGGAAAAACCATCTTTCGGTTGCTCTCAAGGCTCAGTATTTTGACTGGGATCAGGCCCGGGGCGCCGATGGCGATTACCACAGACGCGCACAAGGACAATCGAAGCAAAATTGGACTACCGTCCTCTGCACCAAATACGGCTGGGCGGAGAATCATCATATTGTAGTTGGCGTTCCGTATTTATTCAATGACTTCGATCTTGGAGCGAGCTCAAACGACAGCAGGGGATTTAGTAATATATTTATTTTCGAAAAGTGGAATCTTATAAAGGAAACGAACAAAAGACCAGGGGTTGCAGTTGATTTCTGGTATTACACTTCCAGCGGAGACTCCGAACGCAAGTTAGGCAGCGACGATGGCTCCTATAAGGTAACGACGGAGATATCCAAGGCATGGAAAGATTTCTCACTGCACTTCAATCCGGGCTATACCTGGGGCGAAGATAAAGACGCTGATATAGGAGAGATCAACGCTGGTCTTTTTCTGACGCCGCACCCCAAGATTTGGCCCGCAGTGGAGTACAATTATTGTAATAAAGAGGAAAAGGGTCGCTCCCACGATATTGTCCCTGGTATGGTCTGGAAATTCGCCAAGGGGGCGTCTTTCAAGGTTGGTGTTCCGATCAATCTCCATTCGACGATGAACGACAGGGACGAGATAGGGATTGTCTTCAAACTCTTCTATCGATGGTAAATAAATGCAATGAAGGGTAGATACGAAATATAAACAGAGGATATTGGAAGGGCCTGAAAAATGAAAAAGGTCATCTGTTTTTTTTGTTGTTTCGTGATTGCTGTCGTTTTTCTAAGCGGCTGTGAGAAGAAGGATAATGGGGCAGCCTCACAGACGCCACCTGTATCAATCAAAGTCGGTCACGTCGGACACGATCATCACACAGCGCTGTATGTCGCACTGGACAACGCAGATGAATACGCCAAAGAGACGGGCATAGGCGTGAAAGTTGTGGAGGATCGAAAGCTCTACGAATTATCAGATAATGGCAGGGTGATCGCCAATGTGGAGATAGTGAAAGTTGGGGGCGGCTCGAAAATGCCTACTGCAATAACTCAAAATGTTATCGATGTTGGCTTTGGGGGCGTGGCTCCGGTTCTGGCTTGCGTCGATAGTGGGGCCCCGGTCAGGCTCATAGCTCCTCTGCATTATAAGGGGGACATGTTTGTGGTTAAGCCTGACTTCGAGGCGGAGAGCTGGCCCGAATTTGTCGCGCTGGCGAAGGCTGCAAAAGAGCCTCTGAGGATCGGGTATAAAAGCCCGGTTGCGTGTGCGAAGGTGATCTTCGAAGAGGCGCTCAAGCACGAAGGTATTGCTTTCGGCGGCGATCCATCACGACAGGACCTGCAAGTGCATATGGTCAATGTAAAAGGCGGGGGCAAGCTCAACGTGGCCCTTTCGGGCGGCCTGGTGGATGGCTACGTCGGGAACAATCCATTTCCATCAATCGCAATCGAACAGGGGGCCGGGCGCATCATCTGCGACCTGGAAGAATTACCGCCCGGGACGTTTCGAGACCACCCATGCTGCTGCATTGCGGCTAATACCACTGTGATAGCAGGGAAATCCGAAGCCATCGTTGGTTTGCTGGCGTTGTTCATGAAGGGCACGGAAACCATTAACAGCGAACCGGACAAAGCTGTGGCCGCGGCTGTACGCTGGATAGGGACGAGTGAAGCGGTCGAGCGTATGAGCATTCCCACCAGTGGCTATTCGATGGATGTCTCCGAGCGATGGATTGGAACAATGGGTAAGTGGATCACTACCATGGACGGCCTGGATATATTTCGTGATAAGTTAAAGGGCCAATCGGCGGAAACTGCCGCAACAGTTGCATACGATTTCACGTTGCTTGAGAAAGCGAGGCAAAAACTTGCACGGAAATGAGCGTAACAGGAGTCTCATCGTACGAGTGACCTGCTCTTTAAGCTCGGTGGTTCTGCTTTTGCTTTTGCTGGTTATCTGGCAGGTTGCGGCTATGAGGGTGAACCGCCCGTGGATATTTCCTACTTTGATACAGGTTCTCGAACAACTGGTTCACCCATTGCGCGATCACTATGCTTCCGGTTCGCTGCTTGCCAATACAGCTATCAGCCTGCTTCGAGTGCTGCTTGGATTTGTGCTGGCGGCCCTGGCGGGAGTTTCTCTTGGGGTTCTTATGGGCTCGTCTGACGTTGTTCGGCGCAGTATCGAGCCTATAGTGGAAATTCTTCGCCCCCTGTGCCCGATTGCGTGGCTGCCATTTGCTATAGTTCTTTTCAAATTGAAAACACTGCCTCAACTTTTCGGTGTACGTTATACGCATACTATGCTGGATCAGATTCAGTTGGGGATGATTTTCGTAATATTTGTCGGAGGTTTCTTCCCTATACTCACAAATACGCTCGATGGTGTTACAGGCGTGCGGCGTAACTACGTTTTACTCGCCAGAACCCTTGGCGCGAGTCGCAGGCAGGTGTTTAGCCAGGTTTACCTGCCTGCCGCGATGCCAATGATACTGACGGGTCTTCGCCAGGGGCTGGGTTTGTGCTGGTTTGTAATAATCGCAGCTGAGATGATGACGGGCAGCGACTCAGGCATAGGCTATCTGCTAATGTACGCATCGGATAATTCCGCTATGGACCTGGTTATCGCGGCAATGCTCATCATCGGGGGCATAGGCGCGTTGCTCAACTATCTGATGCGGAACCTTATGCGAAGAACGGTCAGTTGGAAGGGAAAGGAAGTGTGATCTGAAAGTGTCGGACCAAATCGTAACAGCCAGTTCG
>CAZYMD010000058.1:0-25398 GCA_964649005.1 uncultured Pirellulales bacterium | reverse complement strand
TAAACAAATCTGTTGAATCTGTGGCTAAGAAAGATTTTCCCTTGACTTTCGAGTATCCTTTTCGTATAATACCTACCTAACATAGACTATGACCGTAACATATCAAATCCATATCATAAGAATCGTTAAACACGTACTTGGCCAAATAGTCATTACAAAATCGCCAATAGTAACTTGTCCTGAGCCATGTGCTGGACCTGATCCAGTATCCGACCCACGAACCATGTCCTCGAATGCTTGAATCGGGGGCCATCATCCTGGAAAAGAACCGACACGTAAATATTCACCTGAAACCTGGTACAAGCGAAACAAAAAATGAAAAACAACTTGTCCCGATCAGATGGGTTCAATTTCAGCACAAAAACATGCAAAAGTGAGCAAAAAGCGCTCAAAAGCGAACGAAACTCGCTCAAAACTACTCAAAACTGCAAAACGCCAAAAAACGATGCAACTGCTTATACCAAAAACATTTACATCAATATATCCAGCCGAAGGCGGTATAAAAACAAACCCAAACAAACCCAATCTTGTCTCGAGCAACGATCCATGATCTCAATATCCAGCGAATAAACAAGATGAAGCTCATCCAGCACAATCCCGTTATCCCCACAAGCCGTAGGCGGGGACCCAGAAAAACCAATTATGCAAAACAAAGCCAATTGCACCAAGCCAAGTTCAACCAACATAAACGCATTCGCGCATCTACCCACAACAGTTTCCATAAAACAAAGCCAATCTTGTCCCGTGCCACGACACGAGAACTCAGCATCCTTACAATGAACCGACACATGCGCATAGATTAGGAGCCTTATATGAAAAACAAACCCAATTCATAAGGTAATAAGAATAACGTAACCTCTTTTCATAAAAGGCGTTGCAACAATATGCCCCGCGCAGCGGAGAAAAAAACAAACCCAATATCAATATAGGTAAAACAGGAAGATAGCGCAAAATCGTCATACTAACCGCGTCGTCTCAGAACACGCTGGAATAACTCCCCACTCTGGAGTAATATTCCAGTTCATGCTGTTCTCGAAAACACCATAAACCGCACAATGGAAAGGTCGAAGGTTATGAAAAAGGCCGGTTTTGGAACAAAAAGCATCATTTCCTGCACATTTTCAGCCGTTTTTCTTCTTATTTCTCTCAATCAGGCCCAGGCCGCGACCAAATTCCGGCGTCTTTCCGTCGAGGAATATCGCGACAAGATGAAAGCCGGTTGGGTGGGCCAGATCGCTGGCGTCGCCTGGGGCGCGCCTACCGAGTTCAAGTTCAGCGACAAAATCATCCCGGCCGACAAAGTCCCAACCTGGACGCCCAACATGATTAACAACGCCTTCGGCCAGGACGACATCTACGTGGAAATGACCTTCCTTCGCTCCATGGAACAGTACGGCCTCGACGTCTCCATCCGCCAGGCAGGTATCGACTTCGCCAATAGCGGCTACTCCCTATGGTGCGCCAATAACGCAGGCCGAAGCAACCTTCGCAACGGCATCGCACCACCCGACTCCAGCCACCCCAAATTCAACGCCCGCGCAAACGACATCGACTACCAGATCGAAGCCGACTACGCAGGCCTGATCGCACCGGGCATGCCCAATACCGTCATCAAGATGGGCGAAAAGTTTGGCCGCCTCATGAACTACGGCGATGGCGTCTACGGCGGCCAGTTCATGGGAGGCATGTACGCCGAGGCATTCTTCGAGAGCGATCCCATCAAGCTAATACATGCTGGCCTCAAGTGCATCCCCAAAAAAAGTCAGTACGCCGATATGGTCCGTGACATGCTCAAGTGGTACCGCGAAAACCCGGACGACTGGGAAAAGACCTGGCAATGGGCCCAGAAAAAATACCGCGAAGATCCCGAATACCAGAAAGCCTCCAATGGCGGCATCGACGTCAAGATCAACGGCCTCTATGTCCTGCTTGGTCTGCTCTATGGCAAGGGCGACCTCGATCAGACAATCGTCATCTCCTGCCGGGGCGGCCAGGATTCCGACTGCAACCCCTCCAGCTCAGGCGGTGTCCTCTTTACAACCATCGGCTTTTCCAAACTGCCTGACCGGTTCTCAAAAGAGCTGAACCAGGAAACAGTTTTCAGCCACACTGCATACAACTTTCCCGCACTACTGGACGTCTGCGAGAAGCTCGCGCGACAGTCACTCATCAAAGCAGGGGGACGCATCGAAAAGAACGCCCAGGGCAAAGAAGAATTCGTCATCCCCGTCACCGACCCTGTCCCCAGCCCACTGGAATTGACCTGGGCGCCGGGCCCAATCGCCAACAGCCGCTATAACGACGAGGAAATGGCGCAGATCAAGGTAGGCCCAATATACGACTTTAAAAAATTCGCCCCAGGCTGGGAAATCTCCAACTGTGGCCCCGACCTCAACCCGGGCCTCAAAGATGAATTAAGAGGCAAAAAGAATGTCTTCCTCACCCATCCACCAAATCGCCAAACCGCCTGTACGCTGTCACGAACAGTCGATGTCCCCAGTGACAAAGCAACCACCCTGCACATAGTCACAGGCCACCACCCCCAGGGTGACTGGGACCTTATCGTTAAAGCCGATGGCAAAGAACTTTTCAACAAGACCGTAGGCGAGAAAACAGCCACCGAAGGTTGGATGGACGTGAACCTCGACCTCTCACAATACGCAGGTAAGAAAGTCAAACTGGAGCTACTCAATCAGCCAACAGGCTGGGCATTTGAAGCCGCCTATTGGGCCGAAATATCGCTTGAAAGCAAGTAAAGGAATATTGGTAAAATACAATACTACGAAACCAAAAAGGGCAAACGGGAAGCCACAAATGGTTAGTTTATCTTAATCTTCTTAGATTGTTCAGTCTTTGATTCCGAGGTCGTCTTTGGTGATGATGGATTCGAATTTGTAGCCTGCGGTTGTGATGTTTTCTTCCGCCCCCTGTTTGCGGTCTATTACGCAGACGATTCTTTCGACCGTAGCTCCGGCGTCGGCGATTATCTTGGCTGCTTCTAAAACCTGGCCCCCTGTTGTGGCGATATCTTCCACCAATAGCACGACGTCGCCTTCTTTCAGGACGCCTTCGACCATCTTGCCTGTGCCATAGCCTTTTTTGCTGTTGCGGACAATGATCCAGTTCTTGCCCGTCTCCATCGCTGTCGCGGCCGCCAGTGCAACGCCACCTAACTCGGCGCCTGCGATCAAAGTGACATCGTCGCTCATGTGCTTAGCGAACTCGGCCCCCAGCGCCTTGAGTATATCGGGACAGGTCTCGAAGAGATACTTATCCATGTAGTACTTGCTCCGCTTGCCACTGCGCAGTACGAAGTCGCCTTCCAAGTATGCTGTTTCCTTGATTCGTTTTATAAGTTCGGTTCTATCCATGATATCTCCTATGTGGCTTCGCTAAAGTCGTTATGGACTCTAACGAAGCATCCTGGATTCCTGCTTTTGCGGGAATGACAAAAAGTGCAACGCAGTTTTCGTTAGAGTTTGGGAGGTTCTTAAAAACATCCTGGATTCCCAACCGTTCGGCTGCGCTCAGGGCAGGCCTTCGCGGGAATGACTGTAAGGCAAAGCATGTTTTATCAGAACTCCTTAACTTATCACTAATCTACACATTCAATTCAACTTTTCTGTTCAGTTCTTTGCGGTACTTTCGCCTGATTGGTGTCACTACATCCGCTATGAACTCGTTCACTTGCTCCGGCGCACGGCCGGTGTATGCTTTGGGATTGAGCACGCTGGCGAAGTTGATCTTCGCGAAAGCAGGGTCGGCTTTGAGCCTGTCGATCAGATCGTTTGGTTTGCCCTGCTGTTTGACCTGGGCCGCGGCGGCTACTGAATGCTGTCTTATCTTTTCGTGGAGGTTCTGCCTGTCGCCGCCTGCTTTGACAGCAGCCATTAGAATATTTTCGGTCGCCATGAATGGCAGCTCTGCGCTGACGTGCGATGCGATTACTTTGGGATACACAACCAGTCCATCGAGCACGTTGATTAGAATCTCTAAAATTCCATCGACTGCTAAAAACGCTTCGGGAATAACTATCCGCCTGTTGGCGGAATCGTCCAAAGTCCTTTCGAACCACTGCTCACTTGCTGTCATAGCGGGGCTGGAGGCCAGACTTAGCACGAACCTGCTCAGCGCCGTTACTCTTTCGCAGCGCATGGGATTGCGCTTGTATGCCATTGCAGATGATCCGACCTGCGACTTCTCGAACGGTTCTTCAAGCTCCTTGAGATTAGCCGACAGTCGAATGTCGTTGCACAGTTTATGTGCTGATTGGGCAATAAGCGCCAAGCTGTTGACCACCTGCGTATCGACTTTTCGCTGATAGGTCTGGCCTGTGACGGGGGAAGTCTGCTTGAAGCCAAACGCAGCCGTCACCATCTTATCAAGCTGCACAACCTTTTTATGATTGCCATCGAACAGCTCTAAAAATGAAGCCTGCGTTCCCGTCGTCCCTTTGACGCCCCGAAACGGCATCGTCTCAATCCGCCGCTCGTTCTCCTGCAAATCCATTACGAATTCGTAGCACCACAGCGTCGCCCGCTTGCCCACGGTCGTCAACTGCGCGGGCTGAAAATGCGTAAATCCCAGAGCGGGCATCGATCTGTACTTCTTCGCAAACTTGGCCGCCAAGTCTATCACAGAGGCCAGCTTGCCAGCCACCAGATTCAGTGCATCGCGCATAATCAGCAGATCGGCATTGTCGCCAACGTAGCAACTCGTTGCGCCGAGGTGGATAATCGGCCCTGCTTTGGGCGCGGCCTCAGCAAACGTGCGAATATGCGCCATCACATCGTGGCGGACCTGTTTCTCATAGCGTGCAGCCTTCTTGAAATCGATATCGTCCAGATGCTTAGCCAACTCGTCGATCTGGTTCTGCTTGATATCCAGCCCTAACTTCTTCTGCGCCCTGGCCAGCTCCAACCACAACCGGCGCCACGTGCCGAACTTTTTCTGCGCACCGAACAGCGCCGCCATCTCACGAGAGGCATTACGCTCAACGAGCGGGCTCGTATATAGTTCTTTTTCCGCAGCCATAGTCTCCGTACCTTATCCCAACAATTTCAATGTCTTTATTTGCCGACCTTTCGCCTGAACTGGCACAGCAGCTTTTCAATCTCCTCGATATCCTTTTCGCTGAGATCCCAGTCGGAAGCGGGGGCGGTCTCTTTAATCTGTCCCGGCCTGCGCGCCCCGACAATCGCAGCGGTTACTTCCGCTCGACGAAGGACCCAACTTATCGCCAACTGGGCGCACGTTTTTCTATGACGCTTGGCAATCGCGGTGAGCTTTTCGACAAGCTCCATAATCGCGGTGAATCGAGGTTCCTGAAAATCCGGATCGCGCCTGCGATGGTCGTCAATCGCCAGGCCCGCCAGCCGGTCGGTATCGAACCTGCCAGTAAGCAGCCCGCGCTGCATCGGGCTGTAAACGACCACGCCTATGTTCACCTGTGTGCAGTACTCCAGAAGCCCATCCTCAACGCCGCGATGAAGCATGCTGTAGGGAGGCTGGAGTGAGACAACAGGGTAGATTTTTCTAACTCGCTCGATCTGCTCAACGCTGAAATTCGACACACCCAGATAGCGTACTTTGCCCTCATCGGCCAACCTCGCCATTTCCTCCCACGCCTCTTCTACATCTTCGTCGGGATCGGGCCAGTGCATGTGATAAAGGTCTATCACGTCCACGCCAAGTCGCCTGAGGCTATCCTCGCATTCCCTACGAATGCTCTCCTTCTTGAGACATGTAACCTTCTCCTTCTTATCGTTCCAGAGAATTCCGCACTTGGTCGCAATCAGAGGCGTATGCTCGGTCTGCTTCAAAGCCTGGCCAACAAGCTCCTCGGAATGGCCCAGCCCGTATGCGGGGGCTGTATCGATCCAGTTGATCCCGGCGTCCAGTGCTTCGAGAATCGCACCCAGCGCCTCATCATCATCCTGAGGCCCCCACCCGTATTGCCAGGGGCCACCCAGAGCCCATGTTCCAAGTCCTACTGTGGTCAGCTCCAAATCCGTATTGCCCAGCATTCTTGTCTTCATAATCTTGCTCCTCAAAAAATCCTGCAAGGCAATAGCATATTCGGATTCCAGGACCTTGGCAACAGTTTTGGGGCGATTACACTCGTGATTCCCATAAGACTTGAAATCCTCGCCGACCTCCGCTACACTCGAACCGCATTTGAATGCACTATCGGCGCCGGCAAGCCGGACCACCGGTAGGAAAAGTGTTGAAAAACAGGTTGGGAAAGCGGATCACGCGATTGGAGTATCCATGATAGGCTACAATAAATATCAGCGTTTTCTTTTAGGCTCGTTGCTCGTTCTGCTTGCGGCGTTTTTTTACGCTCTGCACTATGTGATCTTCAGAGACGCTCACCACATCTTCATCTACCTGCTCGGCGATATAGGCTTCCTTTTTGTCGAAGTCCTGCTCGTTACCCTGATTATCCACCAGATGCTTACTGAACGCGAAAAACGCGCGATGCTCAAGAAAATGAGCATGGTCATAGGCGCCTTTTTCAGCGAAGTAGGGACTGAGCTGCTGCGGCATTTCAATGGATTCGACCGCGCTGCTGAGGGCTTTAGCCGCAGGCTGATAATAGATAACTCCTGGTCGGGCGAACATTTTGACAAAGTGGAAGAGGTTCTCCGATGCCACAAATTCGAGATCGATTCAAGAATGGGCAACCTCAAGGAGCTTCAGGATTTCGTCGTTGGCAAAAGAGCCTTTCTGCTCCGATTGCTGGAAAATCCCAACCTGCTCGAACACGAATCCTTTACTGAGCTGCTCTGGGCGGTCTTTCATCTGGCCGAGGAAATGTCGCACAGGCAAACTGTCGAGGGCTTACCTGAGAGCGACTACAAACATCTCTCCGGCGATATACTAAGATCGCATCGGCTGTTAGTCCGTGAATGGCTGGCGCACATGGAACATCTGAAGAGTAACTACCCATACCTATTCTCGCTGGCGGTCCGGACTAATCCGTTCAATCCAGCGGCGAAAGTCGAAGTGACATAATTCTACTGAAAGCCTGCGCCCGGATAGAGGAGGTTCACTGCTATCGAGTGCACCGGCCCGACAATCACTCCAAAGGCCTGCCATGCGATGAACAAGCCGAAAATGGCAAACGATTGATTGTGTAGCATTTCATTGTAGCGTTGGGCGGCCCGATCACTCAGGAATAATGTTAGAACGGCGCTGCCGTCCAGCGGGGGCAGTGGTATCAGGTTGAATACAAACAGTATAAGGTTCAGGGAGAACACAATACTGACTGCGACCGCTACACTGTTCGCGAGGCCCGGGGTGCTTCCCTGCACCACCTTGGTAAAACTTATCGCCACAGGCATTTGGAACCAGCCGGCAAGCATACACAACCGAATTGCAATGCCTGCGGCCAGCACGAGAGCGAGGTTCGCCATTGGGCCGGCCAGCGCCATCAAGCCCGCCTTTCTGCGGTTGTGAATCGCCCAATAAGGGTCGTAAGACGTGCTGGCCCAACCGATCATCCAGCCCATAAGAAGAAAAGAGATTATTGGCAGCACCAACAGGCCAAACGGAGAGCGACGGATATGAACTATCGGATCGAGCGTCACCTGGCCCAGACGGTAGGCGGTGCTGTCGCCGAAACGCCAGGCGGCGAAACCGTGTGCGGCCTCGTGCAAGACGATCGAGGCGAGGAGAACCCCATACCAGACCAATCCCATTGCAAGTATTTCAGAACCCATTAGTAACTCACCTCTATATCGTATTGACGTCCCGCTTTTGTAGCGAACTCTACTAACCCGGTCTCGGCACCATCCACCTCAACTGCTGCATCATTACATGTCACCTGCATCCCGGCATTCGACCGCACTTTACACTTGTTGCCCAGGGTTGAGCGAATCTCCGCCGAAATTAGCTTGCCTTCCTTCCAGGTCATATCGACCTCGAACCCACCACGGGCGCGAAGGCCCTTGACTGAGCCATCCGCCCACGCTTTGGGCAGGGCGGGCAGCAGATGAATCTCGCCTGCGTGGCTTTGCAGCAGCATCTCGCCGATGCCTGCGGTTCCGCCATAATTTCCATCGATCTGGAATGGTGGGTGCGTATCGAAAAGATTGTCCAGCGTGGATTTGGCCAGAAGTGCGACGATGTTCTCGCCCGCCTTTTGACCATCCTGCAACCGAGCCCAGAAGTTGATAATCCAGGCCCGGCTCCAACCTGTGTGCCCGCCACCGTTGGCCAAACGATACTCCAGCGATTTTCGAACCGCCTCGGCAAGTGCGGGCGTTTCGGCCAGACTTATCTGCCTGCCGGGGTGCATCGCAAAAAGATGCGATACGTGTCTATGTCCCGGTTCGGGCTCCTCGAACGGCTCAACCCATTCCTGCAGCCGCCCATCAGGCCCAATCTTCGGAGCGGCCAGCCGTTCGCGGGCTGCCTTGACCTGCCCGATGAAATCGTCCTCAATCCCGAGAATCTCAGCAGCCTGCATGCAGTTGGTGAACGTATCCCAGATAATTTCCTGGTCCATTGAAGGGCCCATCGAGAGATTTACTCTTTTGCCATCTGGGGCAACGAAGCTGTTCTCAGGTGAATTGGATGGGCCTGAAACCAGTTTGCCCGTCTTCGGGTCTTCGACAAGCCAGTCGAGGAAGAACAGCGATGCTTCTTTTAGTATGGGATAGGCTCGCTCTTTCAGGAATTTTTTGTCGCCCGTGAAGCGGTAGTGCTCCATGAAATGTTGTGTACACCAGGCGGCCCCCATCGGCCACATGCCATAGCCCACGCTGCCTATAGGACCCGTCCATAACCACGCATCCGTCGTATGGTGTGCTACAAAGCCCCGGCAGTTGTAGACATCACGTGCGGTTTTGCGCCCATTCGGGACCAGCGCTTCTGTGAGTTCGAAGAATGGATCGTGACATTCGCTCAGGTTGCACACCTCAGCGGGCCAGTAATTCATCTGGATATTGATGTTGATATGATAGTCAGCATTCCAGGGCGCTTCCAGATCTCCATTCCACAAGCCCTGAAGATTCGATGGCATTGTCCCAGGCCTGGAACATGAAATCAGCAGGTACCTGCCGAACTGGAAATACAAAGCCGCCAAGGCTGTGTCTTCCTGATTGTTCCTGATAGCCTGCAATCGCTGATCTGTCGATTTGTCGGAGACCTGCTCTCCAAGATCCAGCGTTACGCGCCTGAATAATCGCCTGTGCTCGGCCAAATGATCGGCGAGCAAAGTTTCGTAATCCTTCTTCGCCGCAGCGACCAATTGAGCGGTGCACGCTTCGCCTCGGTCACGCGTCAGCGGCTCGTAGGGATTGGCGAAGTTGTAATCGGTCGCAGCAGTCAGCAGCAATGTCACTGCATCGGCATTGCGAATCGAAAGCTTCTTGTCTCCCGCCGTAATGCTTCCCCCATCGGCATTCGCCGACAGACGCGTCTCGTATTTTACACCCTTATGTTTGCCATCGTGACTGGCCTGCCCGAACATTCGCAGAGCGTTGTCACCTATGGTCTCAACCTCGAAATCGGCAGGGCGATCCAGTCCGACATCCACGGAAATCGCCCCGGCCTTGTCCGCTGTAAGCCGAACGACAATCACCTGATCGACGGGGCTCGAAAATACTTCGCGCTTGAATACCACGCCATCCCGTACGAACGTAGTCGTTACCATAGCACTATCGAGGTCCAGCTCCAGCCGGTAGTCCTTGCGCGATACAACGCCTGATGTCAGCGTCACGGACGTCGCCATGCTCCCAGGGCCACCAACGTTTCCCGCAACAACAACGAGAGTGTTTCCGCCCTCCTTGAGCTGCTTGCGAACATCGAAATTGTGAGGCTGTGAATATTCCGATGAGTTTGTCTGGCCGACCTTTTTTTCGTTGATGAACACGGTGCAGTGGTCGTCTATCGGCCCCAGCTTCAATATCCCAAGTCCGCTGTCTAATTGCCTGCGTGAGACCTCGAATTTGCATCGGAAGACCGCCTTGCGATTGGTGGCTAACGAAAGGTTTCCTCTAACTGCACGGCCACTCCTCATCACCACTTCCGACCAGGCAGAATCATCATAATCCGCTGTTATGTAGGCCTGGTTGTCGGGATCATCCTCGCCGCCGCGTCGCCATCTGTTCAGCCTCAATTCGCCGGCGCCGGCAGCAGAATCGCCGGCCTCCACACTGGGAATCGTAATCCGCAAATCGCCCAGCGTCTGATAGCTCCGCGGCGAGATCCGAGGGCCCATCACCTCCCTCTGCATCAGCGCCTGCCCCTTGGAATACTCGCCCGCAAAGTAGAGCTTGCGGGCTTCAGCGATGGCTTCGTATGCTCCAACGCGGTCATCGGGAACCGGCGGACCCGCCCAAAGCGTATCTTCATTTAACTGAATCCGCTCGTTTTCGATTCCGCCGAAGACCATGGCGCCTAACCGACCGTTGCCGATGGGCAGTGCCTCGGTCCATTTTGTCGCTGGCCTGTCGTACCAGAGCTTGAGCCCGCTGAAGTCTCCCGCTTTCTCTTCGGTAGTCTGCATCGAATACGCCGAACAGCCCGCCGCGAACAGACCCGCCATCGCCACGCAACACAAGGCAATCGCTAAAAAGGTTCTAACCTGTCTCATATATCACTCTCTTTCTCTGCGATCATACGAATCGTTATTTGGGGCACAGAAGATAAGTCCGGCCAGGACGCGTATCGAACTCGACTACAGCTCCGTCAGGACGATCAACGATAATCTCTTTGCCATTAAGCTTCACCCTCAGCGGTGAATCCGAACGAATCCGACACCTGTTGCCCAACAGTGAGCGGATTGTTGTACATGCCAGCTTGCTCTGCTGCCAGGAAATATCCAGTTCGAAGCCGCCTCGTGCCCGCACACCCTTAATTTTCCCACTGGGCCATACGCCGGGCAGGGCCGGCAGCAGATGTATCTCGCCAGCGTGACTTTGTAGAAGCATTTCAGCTAAACCGGCAACGCCGCCGAAGTTTCCATCTATCTGGAACGGCGGATGCGCATCGAACATGTTGGGAAACATCCGTCCGGGAGTCAGCAGGCTGCTGAGCATCTTGTATGCGTGGTCCCCATCCTCGAAGCGAGCCCAGAAGTTGATCTTCCACGCCATCGACCAACCCGTGCCGCCGTCGCCGCGCATCTCAAGTGACTTTTTCGCGGCCTCGAACAGATCGGGCGTCCGGCGTTTGGTTATCTCCTTGCCTGGGTGCAGGCCGAACAGATGGGAGACGTGCCTGTGCCTGCTATCCGGATTGTCCTTGTCTTCGAGCCATTCCTGAAGCTGGCCGTATTTACCGATCTGGTTCGGCGCGATGCGTTTCTTCATCTCCACAAGCCTGGCCCGAAACTCAGCGTCAATCCCAAGCACCTTCGCCGCCTCGATACAGTTGCCGAATAAATCGCGTATGATCTGATGGTCCATCGTCGGGCCCGCCACCAGACCGCCATTCTCAGGCGAATTCGACGGTGTGCTGATGAGCCAGCCTTTTTCAGGGTCTTCTATAAGAAAATCCACGAAGAACTCAGCAGCGCCTTTCATGAGAGGATACGCCCTCTTTTGCAGGAATTTCTTGTCACCGGTAAAGAGATAATGCTCCCACAAATCCTGACACAGCCAGGCCCCGCCCGTCATCCAGATACCGTGATTCGAGGCGTTGATCGGGGCCGTTCCGCGCCATAGGTCGGTATTGTGGTGCAGGACCCAGCCGCCGCAGTTGTAGTGTGACCTGGCTGTTCGAGCGCCCGTTTGAGCCACATCCTCCAGCATTGCGAACAGCGGTTCGTGACACTCCGAAAGGTTGCACAATTCCGCGGGCCAGTAATTCATCTCTGTATTGATATTCACTGTCCACTTGCTGTCCCAGGGCGGACTTACCTGGTCGTTCCATATTCCCTGCAGATTAGCAGGCTGGCCCCCCGGCCGGGAGCTTGCGATCAGCAAATATCTGCCATATTGAAAGTATAATTCCAGCAACTGAGGATCATTGCCATCGGCAAATCCTGAGATTCGCTTGTCGGTGGTCTGCAACATCGCGTCGGATGTGCCAAGATCGAGACTTGCCCTGCGAAACAGACGTCTATGATCGGCAACGTGGGCCTTAAGGAGCTTTTCATAGCTCTTGGGAGCAGTGGCTGCAAGTATCTTTGCACACGCCCGCTCCGGGTCTCCGGAGACATCATTATAGTTCACATAGCTCGTAGCCGCGGCGAGAACTAATGTCACCGAGTCCGCGTCGGAAACAGCAATCTTATCACCATCAATAACGAGCTTGCCTCCGTCGGTCTTTGCCAGAACCTGTGCTTCGAACTTTAACACACTGGGCCTCATCTTTTTGGTGCGAGATTCTTCGTAAGGCTGCAACTGGCCGCGCATCACCAAAGTATTCCTGCCGACAGACATTGTTTCTATTCCCGGATGCGGGCTGCCCAGGGTGGCGGTGAAGCTCAAGGCCCCCGGCTTATCACACGTCACGCGGACGACAATAACCTGATCCGGATAACTTGAAAACACCTCGCGGGTAAACATCACACCATTAACCTCGTAACGAACCGAGGTAACGGACCTGTCGAGATCAAGCTCTCTGGTGTAGTGCGTTGGGGCATCGTGCCCTGCAAAATGCAGTCGCAAGTCTCCGAAAGGCTGGTATTTTTCCTGCCGCAAGGGAACGCTCATCATGTGCTCGCTCGCCAACTGCTCGGCCTCGCGCTGTTTACCTTCGAAGAGCAATTGCCGCACCTGAGGCAGATACTCAGCCGCACCGGTGTGGCTGTAATCGTGCGGCTTACCCGTCCAGAGCGTGTCTTCGTTGAACTGAATCCGCTCATCGGCCACTGTCCCGAAAACCATCGCTCCCAAACGACCGTTGCCTACAGGCAGCGCCTCGGTCCATTTGTTCGCCGGCTTGTCGTAGAAAAGCTTCAGGTTATCCCAATCGGCATCGGTCTGAAGAACGTCGGCCTGGGTCTGCTGCCGACAGCCTCCTGACAATACACAACCAAGAATCGCCAAAACAACAATATTAACAAACCTAATTCCTGCACTTCGCATGGCATATTCCTCTATCAGTCTTAAAATCGCTAATACCTATCAGGACCGAAACACCGCGGGCGAAACCAGAGGCGCCATTTGTCATCGATCCGACCGATGTTATCTGTCCTGCTCAAGGCCGCCTTCAAGCCCGCTATCGTGGAGGATCAGGTCTGCTCGCTCGGGATACTCGGCGGCAACTTCCTGCCTGCTCGCCCGCTCCCAGAGCAGCAGCTCGCTCTTTTGAACGAGCTTTCCAACGACTCTGTTGTCCTCGTCGAGATAAATCTGTTCGTAAAAGCCCGGCTTGTCAAAAAACTCAAGCTTGAAACCATGACTGATCTGGTCGTCGTCCGGAATCTCCTTAGCGGCGATCCGCGAGAGGCGGAAAGGCACTATGCTTCCGTCGCTCTCAATCATGTCCACGAAGCATTGCTCAATTTCACTTTCAAGCATTTGCACCAACAGCAGCTCCAGCACAGCGCTCGGCGCGGCTATCTTCCCCGGCCGATATGTACGCTCGCGATCATCAATTGCAGAAACTGTTAATAAGCCCGTCTCGTCCAGAGCCACTTTAGTGCTGCTGCTGCTCGCCAGCTTCGACCCGAGCATGCTCATCATCTGCGTTTTCCACTGAAAGTTAGTCAGTCCATCGTCGCAGTAAAAGGTCGTTGCGCGATCCTCCACATACGCTCGATCTCTCAAATAGAGCACCCCGGCAGCATGGAAGGGCAATTGTTCCTCCCGGCCAGTATCGATGAAGACGCCTGTGGCAAATCCGAGATTCGACTGCCTGGCGTTCCTTATCAGGAAGAGCTGTTGGCGATTCTGATTGTCAAGGAACCGGCCAAGCCCTTTGAATTTGACAGCACTTATCAGCTCACTGCCCGCTCTCAACATCTCGTTATCGGTAAATTCCACGCTTCCAGCGATCGCTTCGAAGATGGTTCTCGCCCAATCCAGGTCGCCGGTAGCCTCGTGTACTTCAATATCGAGTTGGCGATTGTAGGGCAATATGGCTGTTGCATAGAAGGTTTTGAATAAAATGCCTCGTTGCGAAACCAAGACCCAATCAATCTTAATGCCCGCGGTCTCGATCACGCCTTTTTCCAGAATTCTGCCCTCAATTCCGGCGGCAACATCCTTCAAATAGTCCCGGTTTGTCGCATCAGCAGCAGCAAACCTGCACCTGCATTGAACGATCGCGCTGGGCCGGCCCGGACTTAAAGCAAAGGCGCCACCCAATGTAAATGCATCCGAATTGCGGGTCCAGGCTTGCTCGTTGCTCCAGCCATTGCCTGTTGGCACGGATACAGACAGCCCTGCGGGAGCTAATGTTATAGGACTCGATAGCGATACACCAGATCGCACGGCGACTAAGAATCGAGCCACCAACACACCAAGTATGAGAAGACCCAGAAAGGCGACTCTGTTGACGGCCATCTTATTTTTTTCGGAGGCGTTGTCCATATAAAGGCAATAGTAGTTCGCGACGGCCAATTTTGCAAGCCGCCCTTCTTACCTTTAGAGCCGATAAAGACAGCCTGCCCGTCGTGGACGGCTCGCTGCAACCTCTTTCAACAAACAAAGCGGGGAAAAATGCTTTTACACATACTTTTGTATACAGCCGAAATTATTCGTATGTATTTAAGAGGCGACCGTTATTAGAAGAAGTTAGTTATTTAAGAGTAGTTCGTGAGATGCCAGCTAAAAGAACTTTCAACGCTGAAGAGTGTAATGAGATGCGTAAGCAATGCCGAATCGGCAATGACGCGCAAAACATCCATCACATCACTTTACAACTCCTGATAACTCCATACCCCGTCATACCTGCACACCGGCAACACAGAGCTTTTTATTTGGGGGGATCGATATGAACAAGGTAATGACACTCCACGGAACTGAGGCGGAAGAAATGCTTCGAACCGCCATCGATAAAAAAGTCCCAGCCATCCTGTCCTACCTGTCCAGGAACAAATGGTATGTGGCAAAAGTTCTGCTTACCAGCATTGAAGACGACAAGCTGTATATCGAAAGCGCGCTGGCGCACGAGAAGCACCCCATCAATATCCAGCTCGACCAGCCGGTGGGCATCTCCTTCAAATACGAATACGGCAAGTTCATTTTTGACACGACGGTTCTGGCTCTGGAACCCTCTCCCAATTCGAGAAGCTCCGGCAGAATAGCTCTGGTCAATCCCGTCAGAATCGAAGTTATCCAAAGAAGAAGCTACTTCCGGGTGAATGTGCCCGATTCAATCAAGGTCCACGTCGTGCTCTGGCACCGCAAGGGGCAGAGGCCATCCGAATCGAAGGCTCAGCACGAGACCGGCAAGTACTACGACGCCAGGTTGATCGACATATCGGCCGGCGGCGCGCAAATTCTTATGCACAAAGACTCTGCCGAAGACAAGCCTGATTTCAAACAGGGCCAGTTCATCGGTATGAGATTCACACCGCTGCCATACGAAATGCCTTTGATGATTTGTGCTCAGGTCAGAAACGTACTTCCAAGAAACGGCGATGACGGCAACTACCTCGGCCTGCAATTAGTCGGTCTTGAGGCAAGTTCGGAAGGTCAGGAAGTCCTTACACGGCTTGTCGGAATCATCGAGCGATACCGCACGATGAATCAAGAGAACATGTCTGATGAAGAGGCCGAGCAGTTCGTGGGCGCTGTAGAGCAGTAGGTCATTGTTGTTCCGGTTCCAGATTGACCACTGTCTCTGCGAGATGCTCGCGTCGGTGGATGGCCTTGTAGTACAACCATTTGACAAGACTGCTCGCGGCAAAACCGCAGAATATCAACATGCAAGCAATCTGCCTGCGCCACACGACCAGACCGAGCAATAGCAGGGCTCTGATAAGATACTCGAAGGGCTTGCGCCCCTTGAAGTACTGATTCAGCAGATGCGGATAACGCAGACGGCTTACCATAAGAATCCCGGTGCCGAAAGCGAGGGGGGGTAAGAAATAGAGAATGAAATCCCAACCTGGCACAGTCTCCTGATGAAATATCACAACGCTCGCCAGAACACCCGCCGCAGCGGGGCTGGGCAATCCGATGAAACTCATGTGCGCCGACTCGTCCTCCTCGTTCTCAACGTTGAACCGCGCGAGGCGTATCGCAGCACAACTTACGTAGACCGCCGCGGCCAGCCAGACAAACCTTTGAAGAGAGTGATTTTCCGCAAAGCCGGCGGAGGCAAGCTTGTTCTGAAGAATTTCAAGCATCAGGAACGCGGGCGCTACACCGAAGCTGATAACGTCGCAGAGGCTGTCGAGCTGTCCGCCGAAACTCGATGTATTCTTGCTCATTCGCGCCAGGCGGCCATCCAGCATATCGGCTATCATCGCAATGAAGATCAGGTATCCAGACAGGGCGAAATAGGAGAATTCCCCTGATTCCACCTTCGAGGCCTTGCTCGCCATCACAATGGCAATGAATCCGCAGACGCCGTTGATAATGGTTACCAGGGAAGGCAGAATCGCGATGTATTTCAACCTTTGCCTTCGAACACGATTTAGCAGTGCTTTCTTAGCAGATTCGGTCTTTGCTCTGGCCATCTGTCGTTCGTACTCCTAATATCCCAAGGCCGGATAAATTCTGCATCCAGGCCTCATGTTTTCAATACACTTCCGGGGCCGTTTTGGTTCAAGTATTTCGTGCGGCAGAATCCTTCACGGGGCCGATTTCGTATTTCACTAATGGCGTGACGCCCGCCTTGATCTTGTCGCCGATCTTTACGAGGCACTTCGCCTGCTCCTTTGCGGGCAAGTACAACTCTGTTCGGGAGCCAAATTTTATCATACCGAACTTCTCGCCTGCGGTCAGTTCGGCCCGTTCTTTCGTGTCGCATACGATGCGTCTGGCAATCGCTCCGCTGATTTGACGCACCAACAACCTGTCGGTGGGCTCACTGGTCCGAACCATCTCAAGGTCGTTCGATTCATTCAGCCGGCCCGACTCCGGGTTGAGAGCGTTGAGATAGCGGCCCTTTTTATAGGTGATCTTCTCGACCCTGACATCGCACGGTGCACGGTTGATATGCACGTTGAAGATACTCAGGAATATCCCGATCTTCAAAGTACGACCGCCTATAATATCGCTGTCAACAACTTCGATATCTGTCACCTTGCCGTCCGCGGGGGCGAGGAGAAGTTTGTCGTCGGGCGGACAGGCGCGTGCGGGATCGCGGAAGAAGCATAAGGCCCAAATTAGCAGCGCAAGCAAGACAAGCTCGACCGCCCAGACTGTCAGAAGAGACCAAGGCATGGTAAGAGCCCAATCAGGATAGCATTGCAGAGCAATCACAGAATAGGCGATAAGCGCCGCCAGTAACACCAGTGGATATATCACCACCTGAGGTAGTCCATACTTGGTCAACGGAATTCTCATCCGAATATGATAAGAGGCCCGCGCGCAGCAAGCAATAGAAAAGGCCGATTCCTGTGGGGGGGTATCGGCCTTTAGGAGGAGGGTGATGGTACATGGCTTATTAAACCCGCCGGGCAATCCGACCCGGCCTGGTCGATTTCATCAAATCTCCTTTGTCTCTACTACTTAAAGACGTTAAACACCCCCAAAAGTTACGATAATTCTGAGTTTTTACAGAAAATTGACGAAAACAATCCCCGACAAACTATTCTTAAAGGCTTATAATATAATCGCTTACAGAAAAACACGGCACGATTCGGCTGATCAGTCATATTTGGCACTCTCTGTTGCCTGCCGGCGTTTTGGCGCAACCGTTCGTGTTTAATTCTTGTTGATAAGATAGATTCCGTCCGTTAGTAGTTGAGGCGAAAGAAGCGGACCAAAATGAAAGCAGATGACAAAGGCAAAGGAATTATTAGCGCAGTCTTGTTTGCCACCGTGAAAAACTGGGAAATTCATACTATTCAAATAGAGGTAAAGTTTTTAAACAGCGGATAAATGTAATACGCAGGTAACTTTGGTATTCGATACTTGACGTGAATGGGCAAAGCGTGTAGTCTTTCCAGCGAGTATTGTGCTTTGTCTTAAGTCTTTCCGTACCGCAAACGGAATCCGGACGCGCGGATTCCAGCCGAGCGGGGGATAGCATGGGGCTGTATGAGCACAAGAAAGAAGATGTAGTATCCAGAGGTAGTGAAAGGAACTTGAAATGTTCACAACAATTGTTGATGTAACAGCGAGAGAAATACTCGACTCGCGCGGCAATCCGACCGTTGAAGTCGACGTTATGCTTGAAAACGGCTCGTTCGGGCGAGCGGCGGTGCCATCCGGCGCCAGCACCGGGGCGTACGAAGCAGTTGAGCTTCGTGACACCAAGGCCAAACGTTACATGGGTAAGGGCGTGGCCGGGGCGGTAAAGAATGTTAATGAGAAGATCGCTCCCGAGGTGATTGGAATGGACGCTGTTTGCCAGGAAGAGCTGGACGCACTCATGATCGAGCTTGATGGCACGCCCAATAAAGGCAAGCTCGGCGCTAACGCCATTCTGGGTGTTTCGCTTGCCGCGGCCAAGGCGGCAGCAGATGCATCGGATTTGCCACTCTATCGTTACCTGGGCGGCTGCAACGCAAATATCCTGCCCGTTCCCATGATGAATATCCTCAACGGTGGCAAGCACGCCGACAACACTGTGGACTTCCAGGAGTTCATGATTATGCCGTTCGGGGCCAAGGACTTCCCAACTGCTCTGCGGATGGGGGCCGAGGTCTTCCATACGCTCAAGTCCGTCCTGGCCAAGAAGGGCTACTCCACCAGCGTTGGCGACGAAGGTGGCTTCGCCCCATCGCTCAAGAGCAACGAAGAGGCGCTTGAGGTGGTTATGGCCGCGATCAAGCAGGCCGGTTACAAGCCAGGCAAGGATATTTCGATTGCTCTCGATCCCGCCTCGACAGAGATGTTCGATAACAAGACCAAGACGTACAAGTTCTTCAAGTCGGATCCGAAGAAGAAAGTCTCATCCGACGAGATGGTTAAGCATTGGGCCAAGTGGGTGGCGAAGTATCCCATCATCTCAATTGAAGACGGGCTGGCCGAAGACGACTGGGACGGCTGGGCAAAACTCACTAAGAAGATCGGCGACAAGACCCAACTCGTCGGCGACGATTTATTCGTAACGAACACCAAGCGTCTGGCCAAAGGCATCGAGCTTGGCAGTGCCAACTCGATCCTGATCAAGCTCAACCAGATCGGGACGCTGACCGAAACGTTCGAGGCTATCAACATGGCCAAGCGCGCCGGCTGGACCGCCGTAATCAGTCACCGAAGCGGTGAGACCGAAGATTCGACCATAGCCGACCTGGCCGTAGCGTCAGGCGTCGGCCAGATCAAGACTGGTTCGCTGTGCAGGACCGACCGTATTTGCAAGTACAACCAACTGCTCAGGATTAACGAAGATCTCGGCCCGGCGGCAAAGTTCGCCGGCTTTATGCTGAAATAGTTTCGGTTTTCCGGGTTTGCTCCGGTAGGTGTGGTAGTCCAACGGATTGGTACTACCGCACCTGCCGTGACTCATATTTGAGCCATGCTTGTTCAAAATGCCATCCGGGCCATTCTGTTCTTCATCATGTTCAGCATCGGCGCTTCGGCTCTCGGCGGCGCTATCCTTCTTGACGATCTCGTCAGGCACTATCAAACAAAGCATCTCCTCAGCGAAACCCGCCGCTTCTCCGATAAGCTCAGGAGCCTCAACGAAGACTACGACGCCATACTTCGTATGATCGAGGAAGATCCCAACTCGCTTAAACGCATCGCGCCGGCCGCGGTTGGCGCCGATCGGATGGATCCGAACGCCGTTTATCCGAAGGCGACAGCCGAGGCACTGGCCGCCGCGAAGAAAAGCCTGGCCGAGCAGGTTAAAGCTGAGCCCAACGAGCCGCCCATGCCTGAATGGATCAAACGCGTTCGCGTGGGAAACAGACGAAAAATCCTTTTCGCCTCAGGCGCGATCCTCGTCCTTATCTCCCTGACATGTTTCAGTCCCAGAAGACCCATCACTGAAGAAAAAAGAAAGAAATCCAAGCGATAGGAGTGGCTTGCGTAACGTTGCCTTTGGAGTGGTAAGTGTCTGGAAAGGAGTGGGCAATGTCTGGTGGCAAGCGACCTATAAATGAGAGGAATTTAGTCAATAGGTGAAGAGGTCCTTAAGCGAGTATTGGCTGGATGTGGCGGAGTTTAGGGCGTTAAGGATTTTGGATTGTGTGTTGGGGGTCAGGCGGCGGCCTTTGCAGGCGCGCGAGATCATTTTGTGCGTTATCTGTTCGGTCGATGCGGCGACAAGGTCGTGCGGTTTGAGGTTATGCGCGGCCATTATATCGACTATCGGCTGATGGCCCAAGTTTCTTGGAATATCTTTTTCCATCATGTAATCCTTATTGCGATGGAAGTTGCGTACTTATTTTGAGCCAGCGTCAACGTTTGTTTTTTCTCTGGTCGAGGCGGTCACCGGCAGGCCTGCGGACCGGGATTTCGAGACCTCCATCGGCTTCGAGTTCGTCGAAGAGCTGTTTTTTCAATGACTCTATAACTCCGGCGTATGTGGGGATGTTGATGAGATTGTGACGTTCGAGGGGATCTGTCTGCAAGTCGTAGAAACCATCGTGGTCCCAGATGCCCTGGTAGTAGATGTACTTGTACCGATCGGTGCGGATTGCGAAGACAGTGGGCGTGGCGGGGAAGTTCCATTCCCAGTAGTACTCGTAGAGGATGTGTTTTCGCCACGGAATTGTCCGTCCCTGGAGCAGGGGCAGGAAGGAGCGCCCGTCCATCTTCACATCTGTTGGGGACTGGAGGTCGGCGACTGCGAGCAGTGTCGGGGCGATGTCGATGTTCTGGACCATCTGGGTGATTTGGGTGCCGGGCTCGATCAGTCCAGGGGCGTATGCAAGCATCGGGATACGGATGGATTCTTCGAATGCATCGCGTTTGTCGTAGAAGCCGTGTTCGCCGAGGGCGAAGCCGTTGTCACTGGTATAGAGGACGAGGGTTGACTTGCTGAGGTCGGTTTCGTCGAGGTGGTCGAGGAGGCGGCCGAGGTTCTCGTCGAGACCGTGGACGGTTTCGCAGTACTGCCTGTAGAGATCATCGAATGAAGGGACAGGGTCATTATCATACTGGCCTGTCTCCATGTGATCGATGCCGTGTATGCTGTAGCGTCGTTCGCGAACCCAGCGCGGCTGGGACTGGTAGTTACGCTCGGTGTTAGCCATTGTCTCGGGGCGCTTGACTGGGCAGGCATCATAACGGGTTGAGTTACGTGGGGCCGGCTCGAAGGGATAGTGGACTGCTTTGAACGAGAGGTAAAGGAAGAACGGTTGGTCTGCTTTGCGGCCTTTGTCGAGCCAGTCGAGGGCCTGGTTTGTGAGGACGTCTGTTGTGTAGCCGGCGAATTTGCTGCGATCTCCATTAATGTTTAGATCGGTATCGGTGTATGTCCCCTGACCTTTGAAGCCAGCCCAGTGGTCGAAGCCCGGGCGGGGGTCGTCGTTATCGTGACCCATATGCCATTTGCCTATAAAAGCAGTCTGGTAACCGGCTTGTTGAAGGTACTGCGGAAAAAAGACGGTGCCTGGTGGTTCGGGTCGCTGGTTATCGACGATTTTGTGGTTGTGCATGTAGCGGCCGGTAAGGATCGAAGCACGGCTGGGCGAGCAGAGCGACGTGGTGACAAAGGCATTGGCGAGGTGTGCGCCGCGGCGGGCCATGCGATCCATGTTGGGAGTTTCAAGAAAGGCCGGGGCTTGCAGCATGAATCTCATAAAGTCGTAGCGATGGTCATCACTGAGGATAAGAATAATGTTGCGGCGCTTGTTGCTGCTCTCGGCGGCGAAAAGGGACTGTGAAGCTGTGCCTGTGAGAGCGAGTGTTGCAGTGCCGAGACCGGCGAGTTTGAGGAAGCGGCGGCGGCTTTTACCGGCGTGGGAGATGATTTTATTCGTTATCAGTCTGGGATGCTTATTTCTCTGAATTTCAGTATTCACCATAGAATCCTCTTATAGTCAACGCAGCACTCTAATTACAGATCTTGTGCGAACAATGTATTATACGTATATAGTGAGATACCTGTCAAAGACAAGAAACACGGCTCTGATGGTTTGTATAATTCAGATATATGGAACCACCAGGCAGAGCAGGTATCCTAAGATAATGTCAGGTCATTTCATTCGTGAAACTTGAGGAGTGACAAGTCATCGAGCAGGATTTTTTTTCGACTCGATCAGATCCCCCGGGATTTTCGAATCATTGCCCGCAGGTCCCGACAGACTGAAGCGTGCGCGGGATTATCGCCGAGGTTATAGAATTCGCCGGGGTCGTTATTGTGATCGTAGAGCTCGACACCCTGTTTTCCATCGTCCCATTCGATGTAGCGCCATTGCTCGGTGCGTACGGCACGGCCGGCAGTGCTGCCCCGGTTTACCTGTGTGAAGGCGGCCTGTTTCCATTGGAGCGAAGGCCTGGTCAGCAGGGGCGTAAAGCTGCGGCCCTCGACGGGGTGCGGTATGGTCAGATTGCAGAGCTCGGCGAGGGTCGGGTAAATGTCGATGAACTCGACGAAGCGGTTGCAAGTGCTGGCCTTTTTCGTGAGGCCCGGAACGGTGATCAGCAACGGGGACCGCGTGGACTGCTCGTAGAGCACGTTCTTGTTCCACCAGCCGTGATCGCCCAACTGATAGCCATGGTCAGAGAGGAATACGATGATGGTCTTGTCCAGCAAGTCGAGGCGCTGCAGTGCGTCGAGGACTTTTCCGAGCTGAGCGTCTACGAATGATGCTCCTGCGTAGTAAGATCGCACGAACTCTCGGCGCTCGCGGTCTGTGAACTTGTCGAACGATTCTTTCCAGGAACTACCGATGGCCTGCGGATGCAGGGGGCTCGCGTCGGCAGGCTCGCTAACCAACTCGAGTTTCTCCAGTGGATAGAGGTCGAAGTATTTCTTTGGGGCGATGAAGGGATCGTGGGGCTTGTGAAAGCCAAGGCCGATTAAGAAGGGCTTATCACGAGGCTGTTCAAGTAAACGAATAGCCTCGGCGGCAAACTGGCCATCGGGCTGATCTTCGTCGGCGCCTTCGGCGGCGAGCCAGTGGCACCACTTAACGCGGCCCTCGGTCAGATTTCTTCCCTCGCCTTTGCGGCCAATGTCCGTGGTCTTTGCGTCGAATGTCGTGTCCCATGCCTTCGGATCGTCCATCTTGCCGTGGAATATCTTGCCGAGGCGGGCTGTGAAGTAGCCGGCCTGTCGAAAGAGTTGGGGCATGGTCACTACGTCGGGCAGGAGGGAGCGGAGAGGCACGCGGTTGTCCAAGACGCCGGTGGTGTCGGGGCGCAGGCCTGTAAGAAAGGAAGAGCGGCTTGGGTTGCATACGGGGAATTGGCAATAGGCCCGGTCGAACCGCATTCCCATGGCGGCCAGGCGGTCGATGTTGGGGGTGTGTACGATGGGATGGCCATAGCAGCCGATGGAATGGTTTAGATCGTCGATGGTGACGAACAGGACGTTTTTGCGTTCGGCGGATGCGCCCGTCGCGCCCTGCGCCAACCTCGGCATGGCGCCGGCAGCAAGCCCACCCATTAGGGCTGTCACTGATGCGCGGAGGAATGTGCGTCGCGTTGTTGTGTGGTTCATTCGATTTCTCCTGGTGCGCGAGATCGCGGCACGGAATAATGTCATCATTGGCTGCTACTCTTGGGCGCGGCCTTTCGTTCTTTCTGTTTTCGGAGACGTTTCTTCTCACGATCGGTCAGCACGGTTGGCTCCCATCGCTTGGGGCTGCCGCTGATCGGTTCGGCCATTTGATCGAGCCAGGCATCGTAGAGCTTTGTGAATTCGGCGACCAGCTCTTCTGTGGCGAGGTTGTTCTTCTCGGCGGGGTCGGCGGCGAGATTGTAGAGCTCGCGCTGGTCCTGGTTGGCGACGAGCTTCCAATCGCCCGAGCGTACGGCCCACTTGCCATCTGTGCCGCCACTGCTGAAGAAGAGATTTCTGTGAACAGGGCCGGGATCGCCGCGCAGGACGGGCAGCAGGCTCCTGCCATCAAAACGCGTACCAGTCGGTGGCGAGACTTCGAGGGCATCGAGAACAGTGGGGAGCACGTCGAGCGAGATGATGGGTGTGTCGATGGTGCGGTTGCCTTTGATCTGCGCGGGCCAGCTTACGATGAAGGGGGTGCGGATGCCACCTTCGTAATAGCTGCCCTTGAAACCGCGGAGCGGGGCATTGTTGGCCTCCATCACTTTGGCGCCACCGTTGTCGGTGAAGAAGAACAGCAGGGTGTTGTCCCAGAGGCCTTCGTCCTTGAGCTTTTTGACGACGGCACCGACGCCGAAATCGAGGCGGTGGAGCATGGCCATGAGGATGGCGCGGTCTTCGGTGAGGTTGGGGAATTTCTTTTTGTAGCGGTCGATGTCCTCCTGCGGCGCTTGCTTGGGGAAGTGGACGGCGTTGTAGGCGAGGTAGAGAAAGAAGGGCTGCTTTTTGTTGCGTCCGATGAAGTCGCATGCTTCTTCGGTGAGCCGGGTTGTGAGGTAGCCTTCGTCATCGATGCGTTTCTTGCCGCGGTAGAGCGGGCCGGTGTCGTCGGTACCGCTTGCGCCCTTGAGCTTGTAATAGTCGTGTGCGCCGCGGCCCATGAATGTGTAGCACTCATCGAAGCCCCGTCTCAGGGCGTGCCATTTGAGTTCGGGGTAGTCGTCGTCGAGGCCGAGGTGCCACTTGCCGATGGCGGTGGAGGAGTACTGCTTTGGCAGGAAGGATGGGAAGATCGGGATCTTGGGATCGAAACCGCGGCCGCCATCGCCGGCGGTGTAGACACCGACACGCTGCTGATAGCGACCGAGCATCAGGCCCGCACGCGTCGGTGAGCAGACGCTGCCACTGATGTAGGCCCGATTGAAGAAGACGCCTTCGCGGGCCAGAGCATCCATGTGCGGCGTAGAGACCTCCGGCGGGTGTTGCGGATTGAAGCTGATATCCGCGTAGCCCTGGTCGTCGGTCAAGATAACGACGATGTTTGGGCGAGTCTTTCGCGTCTGCCACGGCCACTGGGCCAGAGCAGACCCACTGGGTATCGCTGCCGCGGCCATCGTCCCGCCAGCCCATTTTAAGAACTGCCTTCGAGTTACGTCAGGCATCACTATTTCCTTCCTCTCATCAATGAAAGATACACTTGTTCATGTGACCATATTGAATTAGTTCGACTTTACGAGTGACCTTAGAGTTTGAAGAATATTTTGTTGCGGTAGAGTAACCATAGCAGGAGCCAGCGGGCTGTTAGGGCGCCAAGGGGGATTATGAGGGGGGCGATTGAGGCGGCGTTGTTGGCGAGGCCTGTCAGGAATTTTTGGGCTATTGCATCGAAGCTTACGAAGCTTTGGAGGAAGTAGATAG
>CAZYMD010000057.1:0-25473 GCA_964649005.1 uncultured Pirellulales bacterium | reverse complement strand
CCCCAGGTTTGTCGCAATCACTCAGGCTTATGGAGGAAACCAACCGTTGATTCCATAACACGATTGCGAAACTTCTGGCTCTGCTTTTCGGCGCTCTTCTCCTGAAGATCGTCGAGATTAGCGCGGCAGTATCTGCAACCCAGCTTATTCAAATGGAAGTCCACATAACCATGCCATTGCTCGTCGAGCGTTTTAAGCAGATACCCGCCGATTGTGCTCCGCTTCGGACAGCTCAGCCTTTGCGCCTCCCATACGTCAGTAAGAAGACTCTCGAAATCCGACGACTCAGGCCCCACAGGAACGCGCGACCCCTGCACATTCCTGCGTATCTGCTTGAGGCTTCGATGCTTGATAAGCGCAACCGCATTCTCCCTCATGCCCATGGTCGCAGCCACATCTTTATTCGACAGTTGACTGTAGAACAGCAGCTCAGCAATCTGCAGATCACGGAAATTCATGGACTTCTTAAAACTATCGATCAATCCATTCAACGCATGGGCCAGCGCCGTTTTCTGTATGTCGTAGTGCTCGTCCGCCCGGACATACCAGCTCGCCGTCTGCACTGAGCCGGCAATATCCGCAAAAGGATCCGAAGGCTTTTCGCCCCCGCTGCTGTCATAAGCATCCTGGATAAGGCACACATGCCTGGCTCTGTTGTGACGATACGAATCGATTATTTTCCGCCGGAGCAGCGCAAAAAGATATGTCTCTAACGCACAGTCACCACGGTAATTCTGCAAACTGCGTACAAATGCCACAAAAGTATCCTGAACGGTATCCTCCGCATCCGCTCCCTGGCTAAGCTTGGCCCTGGCAAAACTTAGCAGCCGACCTCGATAGCGGTCGACAAATTCCGACCACGCCTGCTGATTGCCCCGGCGGATTCTGTCCAACAGATATTGTTCTGCCTCTGTGGCCATAGTAATAATGCTCCTGTGTCAAGGTCATATTATAAACCGACCTCGCTACACCAGGAAGAACATTATTATAACCACAGCCAGAACCACCCCCGCAATTCGCAATGACCACGTATAGTAGCCCTTAGTAGCTGCGTTAAGAAAGGCATAAACAATCACTATCAAAACGAGCAATCCACAAATAGAACCTAACATTTTCGCCCAAGTATATTTGACCGCCCGCATCATTAACATCTTGCGGTCGGCCAGATCGCGAATCTTAGCAGGTGAAACATCCAACAAAAGAGCCTGCCTCCAAATCTTTCCCGCCGAACCATTGAAATTCTGCACGAAACGATCGAGGATCAGATTGCTCTGCACAAGGTCGTCGGAATTGACCTGCATCGTCAGTGATGAAGCAAGCCGTTGTGGCGATTGTTGTCTTAGTAGTTCAGTGAGTTTCTCGCATGCACTTTGTACGGCCTGGCGATTCGCCTCGCCCTCGCTCATACAGCTATCGGCTGATTTAGCTACTTCAAGTCGGCCTCCTGGCTTTCGATTAAGAAAATTGGAAATATCCTGAACCCAGGGCTTCTCTACGAATTCCGCCTTGATACTGGCCTGTTTATTGCCAGACAGGACACTTGCTCCAAGTGTGCCTTTGCCAACTGTTTCCTCCGACCATAACGACCAGGGAGCCGTCTGTCTTTCAAAATCGATCATATCCAGCCGCACAGCCACCTCGTTCGCCTCTACCGCTGCGGTTTCAGGCTCGACGACCCACTGTATGCCACCAAGTGTTTGCGATATCGCAGAGCCAAGCTGATCGACTAAGCTACGCTCATTACTCCCTGGAAACAAAACTACTCTGCTCGGCAGCACACCATCGCCCAGAACGTTGAAAATAGGTTTGCTTATTCGCAAACCCAACGAACGAATAGCAGCAACTTTCGATGGATACACGCTCGCCTCGAATTCATCTTCGATCCCAGGCGTCCAGATCGCAACATCGGGCTCTGCCACAATCGCCGCTGTCCCTGCCGCCTCGTACGCAACATCACGCGCGACCTGCATACCAGAAAACCTCAGCCAGAAAACAGGCAGAACGAGCAGTAGTAGTCCCGCTATGGCCGCAACCCATGGCTGTTTTTTACCGAACTTCACCAGAAGAACGATGATGCCCACGAGGACCATCGCACCTATTAACATTATTGGGATAAATGCCATACCTGCGCCAACAGCTCGCACGTGTTGGGTTCCATGAACTGTCTCAACACTCCGATAAGCCACAGCGGGCATCAAGAAAAAGAACGACAGCCCAAGCAGCAGCACAATACCCACCACAGCAGCCACCCACGGCTGTTTCTTGAAAAGTTTTACCGCCAGCACGATCAGACCGACGGCACCGAGCAGCAGCAGAATCATAAGCGGAAGCATAATAAACACTTTGGGAACAATATTTACTACCATAAGCATCAGAATGCTCCTTGATCGAGAGCAGGATTTAACATCGTTTCTTTCTTACGGCGCGGAGGCCATGCCAGAATGACAACAGATGCAAGGAATGTCAGCATCGGGAAAACACCATACCCAGAGCTTAATGCTCTAAGAAGCGCCTCAAAAGCAGGCCCTGCCTGATCGGACCCAAGCAGCTCTGAGATTTCTCTATCGAAGCGCCATCCTATTCCATCGGCAAGCCACAAAATCGCACAGATAAAACCTCCAAGCCCAAACACAGCCCTCAACAAATGTCTCGCTCCTAAGTGACGCCGGCCCATGATTATGCAGACAGCAGCCACAAGCATCAGAACAACTGAGAGCATCATACCCAAACTCATCATCAGTCCCGGCCATTCTGGATAGCCAAAGAGATTCTCCATCTCCATCGCCAGTCCGCGATCGGGCCAGCCTGCAGCAACAAAGTGAGGCACGTGCAGTGCCATTGCCAGACCGACAATAATCGCCACAAAAGTCAGAATAAAACCTACACCCGAAAGCAGAAACGCAAACGGGTGAAATCGCTCAAACAACGCAGTGCTCGTAAAGACCTGCCTCACAGGAGCACTCGCAGGCCTTTCAGGCGCCACAGGAAATGGCGGTGGCCCTTGTTTAGCCTCAGCAACATCCTGTTTCCCATCTCCATCTTTAGATGCCTCAGGCACCAATGGCATAGTTGACGGCTCAACAGCAGCCGCCCGCACATCAGAAATATACGCCTCTTCTGTCTCATCCTGCCATATTTCAAGTGGCCGTCCTTCGTGATCCGTAAACTGCCCTACAATAATAAGGACAACGTCTATAAGTTGGCCTATGCCCAACAAACCACCGGTCAAAAACCACAGAATACCCGTCCCTATCTTGCCGACATAGAACCTGTGTAGCCCGTTAAATCCGAACAGCCCCCCAGCCGCCAAGATCAATGCCCACATCCGCTTGTATGGAGAAACACCCATCTTTATCGCCGCACTGGCTGATGCAGGCTTTGGTTTTGCAGGCTCATCGTGACCCTTAAAATCGAATATCCTCGCAGGCAAAAACGCTATGATCAAAAACGCAACAGCGGGAATAATAATCAGAATAAGACAAATTAAAGATTCATCACTGCTAAGACTCAAATGTATTAGACAGACTGAAGAAGCAACAATAGTAAGTATGCAAACCAGCAAAATTCCAGGTTTGATTATATATCGATACCAACCATTGAACCTCTGCCTGCACGCTCCGACAAAGCAAAACACCGCCAGAATCAGACTGTCAATACCAACTGAAACAGCCGCAGCATATTCATCTCTGGTCATCCTCTCCATACCCGCCCAGATCAGCATCGTTAATCCGACACTCAGCGAGATAAAAAAGCCGATCAACCAGCCTATGCGAACACCAGATGGAACTCTCCCGCCGGTAAGGCTTTTATGGAACCGGCTTCCCCTTCTTCGCCTGGCAGGCGCAACCTCAGTGACAGAGCCAAAAGCGCTCTGCGCCTGAACAACCAGAGAGGTACCAGCCAGAATACTGGCCACCATTATTCCGGCTCCTCCGAATATCGCCGAACTGACCAATCCCAGAAATCCGATCCAAACCGCTGAACCGAGTGACAATCTCTTGGATCGTTGCGGAGAACTAATACGCCACCAGTCCACAAGAAGCATCGGAAGCGCCAGAGACAGCCAGAAAAAACCACCGGGCCAATTTCGTAAAAAAGGATGTCGCAGGAACCCAAAGGCAAATCTCGGGCCATTTCCGTGCGACACGCCGGCCATGCCGACAACCGCCGGCACTAACGATGCCAGCGTTGCGGCTATAACGCAAGTCAATAGTCTGGTCACCCATCTGGACTCAGGCTCGACGTCCACAAACCATCTGCGTAACGATAGCAGAATTACCTTGGAGCAAACCAGGGTCATTATAAAAACCGCCAGCGCCGTCGCAACAATACCCTCGCCTTGCAAAACTCCTGCCCCGATAGCCACAATAACCATACTCATAAACGCAAGAGTTCGACGCTGACGCGGATCAACAGCATCAGTCACTCCCGGTATCCTAACCCGCGATTTGAGAAACTTATCTGTTTCCGCATCCATCCTGCCTGCAACCTTTTGTCCGAAATCGTCGGCCTGTTGCGCCAAATGCTGGGCCTTCCCGACAACAGGCCCTCCGACTTTCGCCCCGGCTTGCGCAGCCTGATTTTTATCTGTATCACCCTGCTGCCCTATATTGGCCTTGGCCGCCACCTGCTGTGCAATAATAGACAGATCGTCGGGAGAAAATGCTGAAACGCTGTTGCGTATATTCTCGTAGCCATAAAGATCTTCGACCATCTCCTGAACTGTCTGGTATCGATCCGCAGGATCTTTCTGCAAGGCCTTTTTGATAACATGGGCAAAAGGCTCGTCGATCCCTTTCAGATCAGGCTCGGTAGCCATGTGTTTCATCAATATCTCGCCCGGACTCGAACCTGCAAATGGCACCTCCCCAGTCAACATTTCAAAAAGCAGCACGCCAAGTGCGTATATATCTATACTTCTGTCGTATTTCCCTGCGCCGATTTCCGGCGCCATATAGTGAACTGTCCCCACTGTAATAGTTTGTCCGCTGTGTCTGCTGGCGCTGATGGCCTTGGTCAGACCATAGTCGCCGATCTTCACATATCCGTTTTCATAAAAGATGTTGCCTGGCTTGAGATCCCTGTGAACGATTCCACATTCATGGAGAAAGGACAGCCCCTTTGCAATTTCACGCAGGAAAAAAGCTGCCTTCTGAGGCCCAAGCCCATTAGGCGATTCGGCCAACAGATCGTGCAGTGAAGGACCTGAGACGAACTCCATAATGACAAACGGCTCCTGCCTTTCGTTGTACTTGACATCGAAGACTGTGACCAGATGAGGATTCTTCAGGTTCTGGCACTGCGTGATCCCCCGAAGCTCTATCTGCTCGTAATTCTGTACCACCTTGAGCGCCACTTCCCTGCCGCTGTCGCTGATGGCGAAGTACACCTCGCCGAAACCGCCGCGTCCTGCAGCACGCTGGATAGTGTACCCTTCAAGGGGCCGATCACCATGTTTGTATTGGTACCTTTGCATTTGCCGTTCGCCGTCCAAAAAGCCCCCAGTATCCAATTATCAAACTAATTCCCGGCTTCAGTCAAGACCAGAGAAATTTCACCAATTCTAATCTGCTTGTTCAAAGCAAGAGCCGCCCTTTTCCCGGCTGGCTTTCCGTCAATCACAACCGTATGCTCGGCCGCACAGAATAGCTTTTCGCCCTGGACAAACAGCGTCACCGTGTCGTTCAAAATCCCGGCCTGAATGTGGTTGCCCATCGCAGGGCCGATCAGGATGTCCCTATCCATAAGAATAACCCGACGAATATCTCCACAGATCATTCGCGCGCTGGCCAAAGTCAAAGTGCCGGTCGTGCTGGCGGGATTGGGTATATTGAACTTCATTCGACACCTCGGAGACAAAGCAATCCGATCATCGTCAACAAGCAGTTTTTCGCCAGTCGTAGTATCGTTTACCTGCACGGGCCTGGATGCCCTGAGGAAGTAATCCTCGTCGGATCGTTCAATTATCGCAACAGGCATATTCGGATCCGCCACCAAACCCACCATCGGCCTGGCCGAAGAGCTGACCGGTCCGACCGTAACACGCTTATCGCGGACAACCAGAAAGCTGCCAATCCCATCGATCTGCATAACAAACTTAGACGGAGCGGTTGCAGCAACCCGGTCGCCCGATAAATTATCATCTGCAGGCAAGGCTTGTTTGATATCAAGGCTGTCGCATGTTATTTTCCGACCTGCGCCGGCCTGATCGAGCGTGTCATCTATATCATTATCAGCCATGTTCAATCCCAAAGGACTTGAAGCTAATTCCTCAAGCAGCTCGGCGGCCTGACGAGTTTCATTCGTCACCGCGTTAAGCCATTTCGCAGCCGGACAGATCATCTTGAGCTGGCGAAGCAACGGCACTGCCTTGCGTGGCTGCCCTGCCGCAATGTATCCAGCCGCCTGTCGACACTGGCCCAGCGCCGAACCCAATTCAGATATTTCTGTGCTTCCGTCAGCTAAAGGAGATATCTTTTGCCAGAGGGACTGAGCAAGATCGATTCGTCCGTCTGCGATATTCTCCCTTATTCTGCCGGCCGAAAGCGATCTAACCTTCGATAAAAGATCGGTCATCTTCTCGCTGTGATTGTCCGTGACGCCTGCCTTTGCCAGAACACCCAGTGCAGCATCCAGATCGTTGCGCTGCAGGGCCTGATAGGCCTTCGCAACCGCCTCGTCAATCTGTAACCTTGCCGCAGCAGCGTGCTGCCGGACCACATCAGCTTGCCCGTCTTTGCCATCTGCGTCTTCCAGCATTTGCTCGCCGGCCGAAAGCCAGCCGTTATCTATCTGCTCTCTGGCGTGCATCACCTTAAGTGAGCGATGCTGATGCCTCAGCCGACGCTGTTCCATTTCAGCACATATCTCAGACCTCAGCCGGGCCACACCCTCTGTGTTACCCGACAGTTTCTCAGCCTTGTTGCAGTCGACGAGAGCCAACTGAACACGTTCGGACGAAAGGTTGTCCTGGCCTCTCTTGACTAAAGCCTGAGCCAGTCGGCCGATCAGTTTCTGCCCGCGACGATGCTGCCTTATCTGCTCTGACTGGGCAATGTCGAAGGCTTCATCCAATCGGCCGTCTCTCATCGCGCTCTCGGCTTGTTTCAGTCTTAGGATCAGCACGGTATTGCTCCCGGTAATCGCCTTAGCAATCGTTTACGTTCCGTTGCCCTATTCTATCAGGTTTAGCCTCAATCTTCCAATGCAGGCTCAGTCTGCTCACTAACACCAATAGCACCGGCCGCAAGTCTGGTCTGACGTTCTTCCTTGGTTTGGAAGTAATCGTCAACCTGTGTCAGAAGGTCCTGCTCGCCGATTGAATCGACCGGAATGGCCTGCACAAACGTGCTCTCATGGGCCAAAACGCGCTCTGCAACGTCCAGCCGCTTCTTGATCTGGCTGATCAGCTTCTCAGTCTGTGCCAGCTTGCTGTTGTCAACCTTGATATGTGAACCAACCGCCGCGGCACGAACCAACTGGTATCGGCTCGCAAGCTCTTCGATCTTGTCTTCCAGCAATCTCTTCTGGCCTTTGGTCCGTTCGAGCAACTGCATCGCGCCGTATAACGAATTTTCGCGGGTGCCCAGCAGTTTCTTCTTGCTGGCGAGCATCAATTCGCACTCCTTAAAGTGATCGAACCGTCTGGCAAGGTCCTCTTTAACATAGTTGCGAGAGAATTCCCTGCCTGCAAAGGTATATGTAGTTTTTGGCTGTTCGAGTGCGGTTCTAAGGGTCGATATACGCGACTTCTCGTCTGCAACGGACTCCTGGGCCTTGGTGATATCTGCCTTCAGTGCTGCTACTTCGACCTCTTCCTGTGCGATCAGACGAATATTGGCATGCATCTCAGGAATGATATCTTCCAGTAGATCTCGCGCACGACGCAGCTCAAATTCGATCGGAACAGAGTCTTTCACTACCGTCCGAACCGACTTGGCGGAGCTGCGCACATAGCTGATAACATCACTCCCAAAGAGCATACTCCCGACAAGGGAGAGCCCTAAAACTGAAATTACGCCTCGTTTTACCCATTTAGTTACCATGATATTGCTCCTTAACATTACCGATCTTGCTACTATTTCTGTTCCCGGCCGCTGATCGGCCACATTAGGGTAGTCGAGGTGAGAGAATCTATATTTCATCGCAGATTGGGATTTTGAGGCCGGAAACTCGGAAAAATATGCAGAATTCTTCCATCTCGTGCAATATTTTGCTGGAATAGGCCATTCCAGCACCATATCAGGCCCTCAAAGCGGGGAAAATCAACAGTTGAAAGGAAGGGAAAAGGGCCTCAAAACACACCGTGCAGCAGCTTAAGTATTAGCTTGAAAACAGCAATATCGAGTTCGATCCACTTGCTGGAAATATACTACTGGCCCCCGTTGGTGGCTTTAATCGAAATGCAAAGAGTGATGGCCACATTTAGCTGTGGCCATCTCAATCCCTGTCTCTACTGTGTGTGGCTTAATTCATATCGACAACATAATCGTTACTCTTAAGCTATACACGCACGGAAAGGCTCTCTTTGAAGCAGAATAGCCTTGTTTCAGTGCCGCAGGGCCGGTTTCTTTTAATCCAGCCAACTATTCCGGCCGATATGAAAATTGCGCCAAGGTATGTTGTATGTCCTTATGTGGAAGGAAAAAGCGATGAGCCAGACTCTTACAAAATCACTGAGAATTCTTGTTGTCGACGATGATACCGCCTGCAGGAAGCTTCTGCAGAGAACAATCGAAAAATCATCTATAGAGACTTCCGTGGTTGATACCGCCGAGTCAATGGAGCAGACCCTTGAAATTCTGAGCGCCAACGAGTTTGATATCATTCTGCTCGACCTTAATCTTCCAGGTAGCTACGGGCTTGACACCGTTTCCGCCGTAAACGGTGCACAGTCAGCCGCCGCAATAGTCATCGTCTCGGGACTCGATGCGCAAGATGACGCTGTCCAGGAAGCCGCCAACGACGTCCACGGCTGCCTGACAAAAGGCGAGTACAACATCGAGACTCTCGAAAAGACGCTCATACAGGCCTTCGAACGCAAAAACGCACAAAAATGACCCGGGCCGGGCTCGATCAAACCAAATCTAACTGCTATTGCCTCAAATCCCTTGATCTCCACATCATTCGACTCGTAGAGCAATTTCCCCGCTGTTCCAAAATGAGCATCTGGAGCCTTCGATAGATCGCGAGAATCCTGATTTACACCCAGATCACCAGTCCGTAAGATTCTCTCAACCAGCAAGAGTCACTGCAAAAACCCCAAAAACGAGTGTAACATTTGGCATTCTAAAGCGTTATATAATAGAATGGAGTTGTATAGGTAACTCTTGGCGGTGCGTATCGACCATGAATTTCACGCATATTGAAATCAGATGCGTGATTCCGCGTCAACCTCAATAGAAAAGTTGACGCAACAGGCCGAATGGATGTCTTGGATCAGCATCTGCGTTTTTCTGCCGTGAGCAAGAGCTACTAACAGGGTCTTGTTTTATATACTCGCACGTTTGCTCCGAAGCTTCGTGCCTGAGAATGTGTTCTACTGAGAAGGGGCAAAGCGTGAAGAAGCCACTTGTAGTCATAACTATAACTATACTTGTGCTCGCTCTTCTTGCTGGTGCCGGATACGTGATCCGCAAGAAGCTTAAGGCACAGAACAACTCAACTACCGTACGCCTGGAGACTGTCAAAAAGGGCACCCTCACTGAATTCGTCAGCGCTCCGGGAGAAATCGAGCCAAAGACAAAGGTAGAGATCAGCGCCAAAGTATCCGCTCGGATCGTTGAGCTGCCATACGATGAGCATGACCACGTCATCCGAGGTAATCCGAACGCAAATCCTCCGATATCTCCTTCGGTCCTCGTTCGCCTCGATTCCAAGGATCTGGAAAGCCAACTCCGCTCGGCCCAGGCCGGTCGCGAGGCTCAGGCCGCCCAAATAGAGGTCGATAAGGCCAGAATCGCCAGCCAAAAGTCAACCATGATCGGCCTTGAGGCGTCTTTAAACCAGGCGAAAAGAGACCTTGAGCGTCAGAAGGGTTTGTTCGAATCCAAAGACATCAGCCAGTCTACATACGATCAGAGTCATTTGAGCGTCGAAGAGCTGCAATCTCAATACAACTCAGCCAAGCATAGTCTTCTGGCAGCAGAACTGAATCTTGTGGTCCTCCAGCACAATCTCGACGCTGCCGAAGCCAGAATCGCCCAGGCAGAAGAAGCGCTGAGCTATACCACGATCACCTCTCCGATAGATGGTGTAGTTACACGCCTTAATGCTGAAGTGGGCGAAGTCGTCATCTTTGGAACGATGAACAATCCGGGCACCGTAATCATGGAGGTGGCGGACCTTTCGAAGCTTCTCGTTGTCGCCGAGGTCGGAGAAGCGGACGTAGGAAAACTCGAAGTCGGCCAAAAAGCTACCATCGAGGTCGATGCCTATACGAATCACCAGTTCATTGGCATAGTGGACAACATTGCTCTGGCGCATACGGTCTCCCGCACCAACACAAAGTACTACAGAACGGAAATTCTGCTCAAGAATGTTGATCGCAAGCTGAACGAAGGCCTGACCGCCCACGTGGACATCGAGACAAAGACGCACGAAAACGTGATCACTGTCCCGACACAGGCCGTTATGGGTCGGTCGGTTGAAGAAATACCCCTCGAGATTCGGGATGAATCGCCCCTGGTCGATAAAACGAAGAACTTCGCAACGGTCGTATATCGCTACGTGGAAGGCAAAGCCGTAATAACACCCGTCAAAATCGGCCCCAGCGACCTGGCGAACACGATCATCACCGACGGCATCAAAGAAGGGGACAAGATCATCATTGGTCCCTACAAGGAGCTTGAAAAGATCAAGCACGACCAGAAGATTCAGGACGAAAGAGACGTCAAGGCGAAAAAGGATTCGTCTAAATCCAAAACCAACGCCAACAAAACCAATGATGTGAACGACGTCAATGACGCAAATGATCCCAACAACAAGTAACAATAAACCCGTCTCAGACCAGACACCAGACACTGCGACGCCGGCTTGTATCATCCGGCTGCAAAAAGTCGCCAGAGTCTATAAGGTCGGAGTGGAAAATATCCACGCCCTCGACGGTGTCGATCTCGAAATATTCGACAACGAATACGTCGCGATCATGGGCCCCTCAGGCTCTGGCAAGAGCACCCTTATGAATGTCCTGGGCTGCCTCGACCGCGCCTCGGCCGGTATTTATGAACTCGACGGCCAAAACACCACTAAAATGGGCGATGCCGCTCTGGCTCTGGTTCGCAACGATAGAATTGGCTTTGTTTTCCAGTCATTCGAATTGCTCAGCCGACTAAGCGCCCTCAAGAACGTCGAGATGCCGCTGATCTACTCAGCAGACGGCTGGTGGGCCCGCCGTAAGCGAGCAAAAGAAACGCTCCAAAGGGTCGGTCTGAGTGACCGAATCAAGCACCGCCCAAGCCAGCTCTCAGGCGGCGAAAAACAACGAGTCGCCATCGCCCGCGCACTGATCTGCAATCCGAGCATCCTACTGGCCGATGAACCCACTGGAAACCTCGACAGCAGGACAAGCGAAGACATACTTGCACTGTTCGACCAGCTCCATTCGGAGGGCCAGACTATCATCATCGTCACTCATGAAGAAAGCGTAGCCGTACACGCAAAACGCATCATCCGCATGAGGGATGGCCTCATCCAAAGCGACCTGCCTACCGAACAGGACGCCGCCCACGAACGTATCAGCGAAACCGAACGTAAGGAGACTCGCAAATGACAACGCTCTTTCGAGCCATTCTGCGCGCCATCCTGCTGTTCTTCCGACTGCTCTACCAGAGCATCTACCTGGCGCTGACACAAATATGGGCGAACAAAATGAGGTCCATCCTAACGACCATCGGCATCGTTATCGGCGTCGCTTCTGTAACCGCCGTCATCGCCGCTCTGACAGGTCTTAAGGCCAAGATTCTCAGCCAGGTCGAAACCCTCGGCACTAATACCATCTTTATATCGCCCCGACGCCCGGATACGGGCCCCCTCCGCCACGCCTCTTGGTGGACGATCCGCTTTCTGCCGGGGCAGCTTGATGGGCTGCGCGACCATTGTCCCTCTGTCGCCCACTTAAGCCGTCTTGGCGGTGTTGGCTGGGAAACCGTGCGATTCGAAGAAAAGTCGGTTGAGAGAGTCAACATTACAGGCATAGAGCCCGACTACCACGAGATCGAGCATCGCTCCGTCCCGCTCGGTCGAAAGTTCTCCGTCATCGACGATATGCAGGCCCGTCAGGTCTGCCTGATCGAACCAAAGCTGCAAAATGAGCTCCGCCTCGACAAGGACTGCATAGGCCAGGTTATCCGCATCGGACACCAGGCCTTCGTCGTCGTCGGCGTCATCGAACCGCGCCCCAATCTCGAAATCGGCGGTGAAAGCCAGGAACGTTTTGAAATTTTCATACCATTCCGAACAATCTTCAAGCTTGGCGAACCGGGCATCTGGGCCTTCGCCGCCAGCAACTCCACCGACGTCACAGAAGAGGCCGAAGCCGAAATCCGCTTCTTCCTCCGCCGCACACGCCACATCAAACCCGGTGAGCCCGATACCTTCCGCGTCGAGTCACTACAGAGCGCGCTCGAAACCTTCAACAAAATCGCAATGGCTGTCACTCTCGCCGCCGGCGGCGTCGTCGGTATCTCACTGCTCGTCGGAGGCGTCGGCATCATGAACATCATGCTGGTATCCGTCTCGGAACGCACACGCGAAATCGGTCTGCGCAAAGCCGTCGGCGCCAGAAGATCGGCAATCCTTACGCAGTTTCTCATAGAAGCGGTCGTTCTTTGCTTTGTGGGAGGCCTCGCCGGCGTCGGCATCGGCCAGTGCCTGACCATGATCATCGCAAGCATTAATCCCCTTCTCGAAAAGACCTACATCCCCATGTGGTCCATTGCGCTTTCGTTCGGATTCGCCGGAACCGTCGGCGTAGTCTTCGGAATGTTCCCGGCCATCAAAGCAGCGAGGCTCGATCCAATTGAGGCACTAAGACATGAGTAGTAAAGCACATCCACATAATCGACCTAACAATAAAAGACCGGGGAAAGTGCAACATCGAACAATCCAATGGTGTCTAACGCTGGCGGCTTTCGCAATGCTGTTCTCGACAGGCTGTGAACAATGGCCCGATCGGGACCGGTTCTACGAGGTTATTGTCCCGCCCCAGAAAACCCGCCAGATCGACAACCTCGTACTAAAACAGGCCCCCAAAGAAACACCTGAGCCCAATAAGGTCGACGAGCCGGCCCCCAAGGAGCTCGAACTATCACTCGAACAATGCCGCGCGATGACCCTGGAAAACAATCTCGAACTCAAAGTCCAGCTCATCAGCCCGACTTTAGCCGCCGAAAAAGTCAGCGAGGAGGAAGCCCGCTTCGAATCCGTATTCTTCGCCAACACCACTCTCAGCAAAACCGACCAGCCTACTGTTTCGTATCTCGATGAGATATCTGGCGCCCAAAGGGATTCGATATCCAGCGATCTCGGCGTTAACATGCCTTTGCGCACGGGCGGAACAATTACATTTGACATGGCTGACAACCGCACCAAAACCGACGCCACGCAAACTCAATTCAATCCCTACTACTACAATGCTGGTTCATTATCCATCAGCCAGCCGTTGTTGCGAAACGCCGGCAACCGAGTCAATACATATAGCATCCGAATTGCAAGGTATGAAAGACATATCGCCGACGCCAGAACCAAGCTTGAAGTCATCCGCATCATTGCCTCCGTCGACCGCGTCTACTGGCGGCTCGACGCGGCCGGAAGAGAGCTTGAAGTCCGAAAGAAAGAGTACGAGTTGGCCCATAAGCAATTGGAGCAGGCCCGGAGATTCGTGAATGCCGGCGAACGGTCCCAGGTCGAGATCGTCCGCGCCGAGGCAGGAGTCGCCGAACGCCTCGAGGCAATAATCCTCGCCGAGAACAACCTCCGGGATCGTGAGAGAGAGTTAAAGCGAGTGCTCAACAAGGCTGGCCTGCCGATGCAAGGCCCAACAGTCGTAATCCCAGGCACAAAGCCCGACCCCGTCCGCTACGCGATCGACAAGGAAAGCCTCGTACAACAAGCCATTGAGAACCGGATGGAAATGCTCGAAATCGAGTTGCAAATCGCCGAAGACATCCTGAGTATCGATTATGCACACAACCAAGCCCTCCCCTTGGTGACATTAGACTATCGCTACAACGTCAACGGCCTCGGTCCCGATCGCAATACCTCGTTCGACATGCTCTTCGACAAAAATTTCGAAGACCACCGCATGGGTCTCCAGCTCCAGGTTCCTCTTGGGAACAACGCCGCAAAAAGCCGCCTTCGCCAGGCATTCTATCAGCGAAGACAGCGTATCGCGTCGCGTGACGACAGGCAGGCGCTCATCGAGCTTGAAGTGCTCAACGCAGTAGATCAGGTCGAGGCCAACTGGCAGAGGATTCTCGCAAGCCGACAGCGAACCATTCTCGATGGCAGGCTCTACGAAGCCGAAAAACGCCAGTTCGAGCTTGGCCTCCGCACTACAACCGACGTCCTCCAGGCCCAAACCAGCTTTGCAAACGCCCAAAGCTCCGAAATCCAGGCACTGGCCGAGTATCAAATTTCCCTCGTCGATCTCGCCTACGCCACAGGCACCCTGCTTGGCTCAGCAAAAATTGACTGGGAGCCGATCGTCCCGCAAACAAACGTAAAATAATCCTAAAGCCCCTCTGCTCATTTCGCCTTGCAGAACGCACGCTCCGACCATAGACTATGCCGCCTATGCAGACGTTCTCGATAGACACCCTTGGCTGCAAGGTCAACCAATACGAAACCCAACAGATTCGAGAATACCTCGAACAGCTTGGCCTGCGCAGCACCAAAAATGGCGAGCCGGCCGATCTCGTTATAATTAACACCTGCTGCGTAACCCAAACCGCTTCAGCCAAGAGCAGACAAGCCATAGCCCGCTCGAAAAGACAGAATCCGAACGCTATCATCGTAGTCGCAGGCTGCCTGCCAACCGTCCCAACAGATGAATTCGACACAACCTGCAAAGGTCTTGAGATCGTCACCAACAAGGACCAACTCCCAGCCAGACTCCGCCAAATAGTCGAAGCCGACACTGCATCCCAGCCGGTGGCCTCGCAAGCCGTCAGCACTAATAAACATAGCGAACCGTCGCTGCCCTCGCTCACATCTTTCGAAGGCCACACGCGAGCGTTTATGAAGGTCCAGGATGGCTGCGATGGATACTGTACCTATTGCATCGTCCCTAAAACGCGACCGTTCGTCAGAAGCCGCCCTCTCGACCAGATCCTCGCAGAAGCCCGCGCCCTTGTCGCCGCCGGTCACAAGGAAATCGTCCTCACAGGCGTCTTCTTAGGCGCTTATGGCCTGCCCACCGTCCGTCGAAAAAAATGGCTCGCACCCGAAAACAACCGCTTGCCCGAACTGCTCGACCGCCTCGCACAAACACCGGGCCTTGCCCGCATCCGCCTCAGCTCGCTCGAACCTGCCGACCTCACAAACGATCTGCTCGATGTGTTCTGCAAGAATCCAAACATCATGCCACACCTGCACCTCTCCCTTCAGTCAGGCTCAGACAGAATCCTCAAAAAGATGTGCCGCCAGTACACCGTCGATCAATTCAAAGACCGAATCGACATGGCAAAATCCCGCCTCGACAGACCAGCCATCACCACTGACATCATCGTAGGCTTCCCGGGTGAAACCGAAGCCGACTTCAAGCAAACCCTCGCGCTGGCCGAATACGTAGGCTTCGCTAAAATCCACGTCTTTCCCTTCTCGCTGCGAACAGGCACCCCCGCCGCGAAAATGCCCGACCATCTCGACTCCGCTATAATTAAAAACCGGGCCCAACAACTTCAGAAATTGGCAATGAAACTCGCCCACCAATTCCGCCAAAGTTTCATAAACCAAATCGCCCAGGTCCTGATCGAAGCAGAGGCCCCACACCCAAGCGGCCGAGTCGAACGCTACTTCATGGTAAATATCGAAAATGCCCCACCCGGTCTCACAAAAAACAACATCGTCACCGCCAAGCTCACCGCTAACACCCGTGATGGCATGATCGCAAGCCTCGAACAGGCGTAAACAGAAAACAAAGCAACACACATCTGTAAAAACAACTGACGCATTTCTCAGAGAATACATTGTCTTAATCCCCTATTTTCGGGCAATTAGCGTGTTTCGGGGCCTTTTTCCGAGAAGCATCCGACATGTTGTTGACCAGAAGTCTTGAAATCGAGGCCCTGATTTTGGTATTATTGACTCTGTTGGTATGAGGGTGCACCAACTATGAAGGCAAATAGCAAATCCCGGTGTTTTGTTGTTTGTTGTGAAAATGGAACATTTTTCGTTCTCAGGAAGGAGGAACCCTTGAGCAATTCAAGCAGCACTTCGACAAAAATGGGCTTTTTCTCTGCATACCGCCAAAAGTGTGAATTAGCAGCCTTAGTGTTTCTACTACTGGTCACTTTTTGCAGTTCGGTACCGGCCGCTGATTATGACTTAATGGAGGACAACCACATTGACTGGTCTGATTTTGCCGAATTGACCGAACAATGGCTGACCGATTGTTCAGTGAGTAATTGCGGCCGAGCCGACTTCAATAATGACCATGTTATTAATTTCGTGGATTCCGCCTTGCTTGCCCAGCATTGGATGACCCGTCCTGAACCATATCTCATAGGCCGATGGCGATTCGATGAGGGATCAGGCAATATAGCTACTGACTCGTCCTGGAAAGGACATCATGGAACCATCACAGGCGCGATCTGGAGCGATGGCGTAGTCGGCAATTCACTTGACTTCTATGGCGCAGGCCGATACGTCACTATCGACGCGGATGCACTGGCGCCGCTGGCAGGCGCCAGCCATGTGACGGTCACGATGTGGCAGTATGGTGATATTAACCAGCCCGAGGGTACGACTGCGTTTCAGGCAACTTCTTCGTCGGGTGACAGGGTCCTTGGCGCCCAGATCGCATGGTACGGCACGGTCTATTGGGATACGGTCAACGCCAGCCAGTGGGAACGGGTCAGCAAGTCCGCACAACACGATGAATACAAAGGCAGATGGAGCCATTGGGCATTCACCAAAGATGCACACGCCGGTACAATGAAGATATACCTGAACGGCGCTCTATGGGCAAGCGCCACCGGCAAATACAAGCCGTTAGGCAAGGCGGTTTCATTCAAGATTGGCTCGAGCACCAACGGCCAGGAAAATTACGGCGGTCGGATTGACGACTTCCGCATCTATAATACCACGCTGAGCAAAGACGAAATCAAATCTATTTATTGGAGTTCCTCCAACAAAGCCCGCAACCCCTATCCGAGTGACGCCGAGGCAGTCTGGGAATCGCCATTGGTTCTTCACTGGGAGCCAGTACCAGCTGCCACTCAGCACCACATATATGTAGGTACTGATTTCAGCGACGTTAACAGCGCAAACACCACTCTTTACAATCCCAACGGCGTATACAAGGGCTGCCGGACTGCAGACAGCTACGATACTACCGGCAATGATCCGTGCGGACTTAAACCTAATACCACTTACTATTGGCGTATTGATACCGTCAGCGATTCCAAAGAGCAGATGGGCGATGTGTGGAGTTTTATTTATCGTCCGGATGTGGATTTTGTGCAATGGGCGGCGCAAACGTCTCAGCAGATAGAAACCGACCTGCGAAAGCCAGGCAGCGCCCTTTATGCTGAGTATTCAACAATTTACGGCCGTCAATCGCAAACTGCCTATATATGGCCCCAGGGCATTCAATTCCACGCACTCAACAATGCAGCAAAAGTCGACCCTGAAACATACCTCAACCGGCTGAAAGACTTTGCAGAAGAACTTCACACAAGCTATTGGAGTTATAAAAATGGCATTGGTGGCTATGACTCAAGCGTTACAGGCGGCACTCGCTATTATGACGACAATGCCTGGATAGTCTTGGAGTATATGCAACTGTATGAACTTACCGACAGTAACGGTCTATACCTGCAACGCGCTACCGATACGATGAACTTTGTAATGAGTGGTGAAAATGCAAAACCGCAAAGCGGCATTGCCTGGAATGAGGGTTCGGTCGGCACCTCCGTTTGCTCCACCGCCCCGGCTGTCGTTGGCAACCTCTTGCTTTACCGGGCAACCGGCATCGAGCATTACCTTGACGATGCAATTCGCCTTTACGACTGGATTACAAACCCATCTATCGGCATGCAGGACGCCCAAACCGGCCTGTTTCATCAGGGTTGTGATTCAGCCCTGACTGTAGACCGGGGCTATCGGGGATACCAGACGGCAGTCCCCCTTCGGGCGTGTCTGCTCTTTTATCAAGTCCTCGGTGACGCAAGTTATCTTGCCGAGGCTCAACGTCTTGCCAGTGCAATGGAAGAACAATGGGTCAATGTACACGGGGCTTTCAGCGAGACAGGCCAGTGGGGTGGATTCGATATGGTCGATGCTTACGTCGACCTCTACGAAGTGGATGCAAACAGCCATTGGCTGGATATTGTGTGTCGAGCATTGTATTTCCTGCACACTAACTGCAAGGACCCGAACGGCCGATACCCTGAATTTTGGGATACTTTCCAGAACGACACGATTCCGCAATACTATCTGCTCTATCAGGCCCCGGTCGCTTCCGCATACTGGAAAGCAGCAAGCGTTATGGAGAGGTGACAATCTGGACCAAGTGCTTCTAACAAAATAAATCGTCACACAGAAAACAAGCAGTTTGAATGCAGAGACATTTTGTTAGACGCTCTAAGTTCTCGCTTTTACTTCATAGTCATATCACCCGAGATCACGATTAATGTCACAAACGCACCTCACATTATCTAAACCTCAGTCATGATATACATCATAAACACGTTTATTATCATCTCGACTGAAGTCACGGTTCCGATGCCAATCGGGATCGTGACGCAACGGAGAGATATCCCCTGCGAATTAAAACTAACCTCACCCAACAAGCCCATACCAATCCTCCAATTCCACCCTAACTCCCAATCTGAACCGTATCGACCATACAACATCTTTTGCAATCCTCACGACCATTGCTATAATCATCTCCTTACCATTCGAGTTATCCATCTGGCATAGCCTGGAACTTGAACGACTGCACCTCATACGACAGGAGTTAATGATGACCAAAACTGCATCGCACCGCTGTAGCACCATATGGACCATTATTCTTTTTGCCTGCTTAATCGCAATCGCAACAACTTCCGCCCTCGCCACTACATGGGACCCTGCAGCCCCCAACTACACAGGTAACAAGGGACAGATCCTCTACGTATCAAAACTTGGTGACAACTCCGATGGCACCAGTTGGACCAAGGCCTTCCACACCATTCAGGCGGCGATGCAGGCCGTACCCGACGACAAAGGTGGGCACCGCGTCATCATTCGCCCCGACACATACGCCGAAGCCAACCTATACCCAACCTTCCCAGGCGCCGCTGGCTCCTACAACTTGCTCGTTGGTGACTACGATGGAAGCCTTGGCTCAGGCGTCACCGGTTGGGTTATCGTAGATTCCGGCGCGCCGAAAGTCATCGTCCGAACCAATCCCAAGGCTCCGACAGGCAACCCAACCTTCATGGTCCTTGGTCCAGACGACGATGAAAAGGAAGTCGGCCTCAAAAGCGTCGACTGGTGGGGACCATGGCGCTGCGAACCGGACTTCTCCGGCGCAATCTGGGATCGCTGGATATACCGCCGTATCTACTCAACTGGCTCCGAGGGTGGTATAGGCTGGGACATCTCCTCCAAGCTAGGCGCCCCATTCTCTGCGTTGGTCGAGGATTGCGTCGGTATTGGCCGCTTCAGTGGGGCCGCCGTAATGGCCCATACTCCCAGACAAGATGAGCCTGTCACATTTCGCCGCAGCTTTTTTCAGAATCTCGACTGGTGGGGTGACGCCGGCGCCGCCTACGTCCGAGGCGAAAGCCCCACGATGCCCGACTGCCCTCATGCCGTCTTCGAAGATTGCACGCTCGTCAGTCCCGACAACGCCCTCCAGGCTGGCTACCCAGGCGTCGATAAGCTCAACACTAAAGTGGTGTTCAAGAATTGCCGCCTTATCGTGCTGAACTTTTCCCAACCGCACGGGACACCTTCATCAGGCATCATCTGCTGTGGCTGTGAGGATGGCAAGCAATTGCACGTCGATTTCGAGGACTGCACACTGATGGGCTATAAAGTCTTCGGCACGCGCAAGGGCAAAGTCTCCTACACAACAAAGGGCAGGGTCGCCGCATACGTGCAATATCGCCAGAGCGTCCCCGAACATTTCGAACGCCTCCGCTTCTGGCCCGTCGATGTTTTCCAGAAGGCAGGCCCGCCACCCATTCCAGGCCCACAAGCTCCTTCGCCAACTCGTCCCAAGCTGACAAAGCTGCCCGTTAACTTCGATGCCAGCATGGAAAACACCCCCGTGATATACAAAGACCAGACGCTCCTGATTCAAAATGAACGTCCCCCCAAAGGCGGCACAGCCGACTCAATCTTTTTGTATATCGAGGATATTGCAACAGGCAAACAGATCGCCAAGTTCGGCCAGCTCCACTCGTTTGCCAGCGCCTACGTCAACGCCGACGAGCTGAACGTCTTCGCCAGCCGCTATACCGCTGAAGACTGGGCACAGGACATCTACCGTTTCACCACAACCGACCTGAAAAACTTCAAACGCGATCTCGCCATCCCCCGCGAAGGCGACGAGCACCTCTTCAACTGCTCCGTCTGCAAGGACGATCACCAGTACACAATGGCCTACGAATCGAACAAGCCCGTGCAGTTCTGTTTCAAATTCGCCCGCTCGAAGGACCTCGCCACGTGGACGAAAATCGATGGCCTTGTTTTCACAGGCGAGCACAACGAATATAGCGCCTGCCCCGTATTGCGATACATCCCACCGTATTACTACGTTATCTACCTTCACGACCGAATGGCTGGCCATAATGGCTACACCTCTTTTATGGCCCGTTCGAAGGATCTCGAAACCTGGCAGTTGACACCCTTCAATCCAATCCTCGAAGCAACCACAGGCGAAGGTTGCAACAATTCCGACGTGGACATCTTCGAGTGGCAGGGCAACACATACCTTTATTACGCCACAGGAGACCAGGCGACCTGGGGCAGCGTGCGCGTGGCCATGTTCCCAGGAAACCTGGAGAAATTCTACGAGGCATGGTTCCCAAAGAACACAACCTTCAAAACCTGCTCAGCAAAGCACACAGATTGAGAACAGCAATCAATTGCTTTGGGGGGCTTACTAATGTTAACGAAGAAAGCCTTAATAGTATTTTCCTCAATATATATCTTCACGATTCTCCGCAGCGCCGCTATAAGATCTTTTGGATTCAAGTTTTCTGGCAAAAGCCTGAGGATAGCGATGGTATTTACGCAGGCTATTCCCCTAATGGAGTTCACTTCACCACTGCCGGTCGCGTACTGCCCCTGATCATCGACAATCCTCTGCTGGCCTTCTGGGATGAGCGTATTAGCAAATACGTGATTTATACTCGCGCCCTTGCCCCCAATACGCAGAATCAACGGCGGATCGCACGTATCGAAACCAGCGATATCCTTGCACCATGGCCATACAATGTCGATGCGTCACCTTACAATCCCCAAAGACCCAATCTGCGACTCATTACCCCGTAGTGCTCCAGGCCGATGAAAAGGATGATCCATTCTCAGATATTTATTATAATTCCGCATTCATCTACCCTTGGGCGCAGGATGTATATTTGATGTTCACGGCCCAATTCCGCCATTTCTTTCTGGAACATCAACCTTATATCCGACCGCGCCGGCCCGGCCAATGGGAGGATTATGGACTGTTGGAGGTTCAACTGGCTGTCAGTCGAGACGGCATTCATTGGGATAGACCCAGCCGTGACTCGTACTTTCCTACCGGCTTGGCTGACCAGTGGGATCGATGGTATGCTGTCATGGGACCGGGCGTAATTCACCGAGGCAATTATCTTTATCAGTATTACACCTCAACAAGCAGGTTGCATGATTCAGTAATTATCAGGCCCGAATACGATAATTCCGCCCCCCAAATGGGTGGAATTGGCGTAGTACGCCAGCGCCTCGACGGTTTTATATCCGCTGATGTTGATTATAATGGAGGCTGGCTTGAGACGCCATTGCTGACTTTCAATGGTAGCCGGTTACAGCTTAATATCGATACTGGTGCAATGGGTAAAGCATTTGTAGAATTGCGGGACCAGGCGGACAAACCCATTCCTGGATTTACATTGGAAGACTGTGAGGATATTGGCGGTAATTTTATCGACCAGACCGTCTATTGGAAAGGCCGCAAGGATGTTTCTTCTCTAAGCACCAAACCAATTAGGATTTATTTCAAGCTGACAAGGGCAAAACTTTACGCGTTTCAGTTTACAGAACTTTAGTTTTCCTTTTTAGCTGGTTTATACAGACTCCATATTGGTCAGCCTCATGTTACAAGCAAAGTGAATCTGAATTATTAACAGTCCTTACAGGCATAGATATATTTATGCCACTAAGGTCAGAGGATCACACTAAAGATCATGCGGTCTGCCCCCGGATTATGTACCAGCTACAGTTAGAGGATTATCCCGCACGTCGTATCCCCAGGCCCAGATGTGCCGGGTGTTGCAGGTTAACACGAGCGGATTTCGCCAGTTCGGTATCGATCCGTTCACTCAAAGACAAACACCCTGTCAAAGAGTTTGTGCGCATACCCAGGAAGAGGAGCTATTCCACTACCATCTCTTCGCCTGGCGAGAGAATCGTGACCTGACAGTTCGAACCAGCCTTTTTTGCGAATTGCTCTGCATCTGCTCTGCTGCCAACGATATCACCCCAATGATAGGGAATCGCAGCTTTGGGTTTAATGAGATCGATCGCCCTAACTGCTTCGAACGCATCCAGAGTGAAGGTTCCGCCAACAGGCAATAGAGCCAGATCGATATCCTTTAAGGCCTGCATTTCATCGATCAGGTCCGTATCGCCTGCGTAGTAAATGCGTTTGCCGGCGATCTCAATAACATACCCAAGCCACTGTTTTTCCTTGGGATGAAATTGCTTATCTGGATTGTAGGCAGGCACACCCATAATATTACTGGTTCCTACATCGATCGTCTGTCCGGGAGTGATAGCCTGCCCATATCCGTAACTCGCTATCACGTCAGTCGAGGCGATAATCTTCACGCCGGCCTTGCTGACCTTTTTAATATCCTCAGCCGAATAATGATCGTAGTGGCTGTGGCTCACCAGCACGATATCTGCATCCTTCGCAGGATTCTTCAGCTTCCACGGGTCAATATATAGAACGCTGTCGCCACTGGAAATTCTGAAGCTCGCATGACCCAACCATTTAATCTGAACATCCATTGCAGTCTCCTTTTCAACATCCTTGCGGAGCTTTTCTCCGTATTATAGATTCGGCGTGGGCATCTTTGCATCAACCTCTTTACACCACAAGTGAAGCATATCAAGTAGTTCAACTGCCTTTTCAGGAAGAGTAGAGGAAAGGTCGTTCTTTTCTCCTATATCCTCTTTCAAATTGAATAATTCGACGCGGCCATCTTCATAGTACTCGATCAGTTTATAATCCCCTGCCCGGACCGCCCCGCTTGGTGAACCACCCTGGTTGCTGTAGTGGGGATAATGCCAATAAATCGCCTTTCGCCCGAGCAATCGGCCGCCTTTGAGCAAAGGAACAAGGCTTACGCCGTCAACATGCTGCTGAGGCATAGCAGCCAGACCCGCCATCTCCAGCATCGTCGGATAAAAGTCAGTGCTGACAACCGGCTCCATGCATACGCTGCCTGCCTTGGTAACGCCGGGCCATTTGATAATCATAGGTTCTCGAATACCACCCTCGTAGAGCCAGCCCTTGCCCGCACGCAGAGGCAGGTTCGATGTGGGCTGCCCTTCAGAAGTAGAAAGCCCTCCGTTGTCGGACATAAACACGACAACAGTGTCTTCGGCAATCCCAAGCTGATCGAGTTTATCCATCACCCTGCCGACACTCTGATCGACACTTTCCACCATGGCTGCATAAACAGGATGATCCTGCACCTGGCGAGCCGTCTTTTCACCCTCAGGTAGAAACCGCGGGCCATCAGCCGGGCCATTTTCTGCCTTCGCCCTGTATTTATCAATTATATCCTTCTTGGCATGCAGTGGGTTATGGACCGCATAGTGAGACAGATAGAGAAGAAAGGGCTTGCCCTTCTTATCGTCTATGAACTTCAGCGATTCATCAGTCAGTTTGTCTGTCAGATACTCACCCGGTTGACCCTCAATCGGAGGATTGCCTTTCCACTGCGGCCAGAAATAGTGCTTCGGCGCACCACTATGCCAGCCCCCAATATTCACATCGAATCCCTGATGCTCAGGTAAATATGGCTTGCCGCCCAAGTGCCATTTGCCAACGAAGCACGTAGAGTATCCCATCTCCTTTAGCGCTTCAGCAACAGTGAATTCCTCAAGCGGCATTTGGTCGATGTAAGGAGCTGGATTGAGCTTGCCCTTACGCTTGCCTTTGAGATAATTTGTAAGGTCAATCCGAGCTGGGTATTTACCTGTCATGATGCTGGCCCGCGTGGGCGAACAAACCGGGCAGGCCGCGTATGCGTCTGTAAATTTCATTCCCTGGCCGGCGAGCCTGTCAATATTTGGAGTTTCATAGAACTTGCTGCCGTAGCAACCTATATCCGCCCAGCCAAGGTCGTCTATCAGGAAGAAAACGAAGTTTGGCTTCCGCCTGATAGAGCCAAAGGCTCTTCTTCCCAGAGCCAGCGTGGCGGCGCCGATTCCTACGGTCTTGATAAAATTCCTTCTGCTTAAAACATTGCACGTCATAGTAGTACCCTTTCAACAGCCCCCATAGCGTACCAGAGACGCATCCTATCGTCAAACGTTGTGAAATCCAGAGCTGCGCCAAAGCCATGTAAAAAATCATTCTTCACTTGCTCTTTTCCACCACTAAGTGTGGTATAATAGAATTGACTGAGCCATCTTTGACATCCCGAAATCGTATCGATGTCTTGCACCTTGGCAAAGCCTTATGAATCCGACTTCTGGAGGATCGACAAATGGCTGTTATAGTGGTGCTAATCTGGGTTTTTTCGGGAATTCTGGCCTACTTCCTCACTGAGGCCGCGGCGTTATGTTGCGGCAGGCGGACATGGGATAGGACCACACGGGAGTTTGCTATTGCGTGCAGCATTCTTCTGGGGCCTGTCTATCTGCTGATCGCCGTCGAACTGCTGCTAATCACAGTTATAGGCAATGGCCTGAAAACGGACCACACGAGGCGGTACAAGGATTCCTGAGATATTAGAGCCGCAAAAATAGTCGTATAATAGAGCCGAGAAGCCTGCGGCTGTTGCAAACTGACCATGTAAAGCCGCAAAACTATCGGCCCAT
>CAZYMD010000056.1:0-25670 GCA_964649005.1 uncultured Pirellulales bacterium | reverse complement strand
ACCTCCGACCTCCGGGTTATGGGCCCGACGAGCTACCAGACTGCTCTACCCCGCGATCAAGTCTAAATTGTCAAAGCGGCTGAATTTCAGCCAATAGGAAAACATAGCACACAAGCCTGATGATAGCAAGTATAACTATTTATGAGCATGGAAGTTTTTTCTTAATTTCGGCGGCAATGCTCTCGACCCGACCGTCCGGATACTTATATGAAGGCCAGTGATCGAAGACTCCATCGCCTGTATTTCGAGGGATAATGTGAAAATGCAAATGGTCAACGACCTGCCCGGCGGCTCGACCGTTGTTGCAGAGCACATTGTAGCCATCTGACTGCATTGCTGTAGATACCGCCTCGGCGATTTTACCCAGCCGTTCGGCGATTTGGCCGAGCAATTGGGCAGGACAATCATGTAGTTTATCGAAGTGCTGCCTGGGTATTACTAATGTGTGGCCATCACTGATTGGTCCAATATCCAAAAAGACGAGTACGACTTCGTCTTCGTATATTCTTGTGACCGGTATTTGCCCCGCCACCATTTTGCAAAACAAGCAATCGTCGGCAGCCACAGCAGGACTCTCCTGTGCCAAACAGATTTATTGTTCTTTCGTTTGCTTCTCCGATTCGGTGCTATCACCAGCCTGCTCAACTTTTTCCGCCTCTACAGTCTCTTCTGCCTCGGTAACCGAAGCTTCTTTCACAGGCTTAACCTCTTGCCTGGTCTCGACAGGCTTCTTGGATTTACCGCTTCCCTTTGTTGCCTTTCGAGATCGTTTGGATTTGGCTTCCTTCTTTACGGATTCATCAGCTCCAACCAACTGCAGCAGGACAAGCTGTCCGTTATCTCCCAACCTTCTAAGCGAAAGCCTAATGATTCTCGTATAGCCACCTGGTCTATCAAGATACCTCGGTCCCAGCTCGCTAAACAGCTTTCCGACCACGGTGCCTTTCATGACCGCCTTGCCATCCTCATCCGCGACGATATTCCGATTACCGAGCATCGAAATAACCTGGCGTCTCGCGGCAAGAGTTCCCTTCTTGGCCAAAGTGATAAGCTTCTCGGCGAATGGCTTAACCTCTTTCGCCTTCTCAATTGTCGTCGAGATCGTCTCGTGCTCAAACAGCGACGAAACCATATTCCGCCGCATAGCCAAACGATGCTCGCTGGTTCGACCTAAGTGACGCCCTGCTACTCTATGACGCATATGTACAAATCCCTCTAATCTGGTACTGTTTCGCAGCGATACTTTCCAAATATCAAGTATTTACGCCAATATCCATGCCCAAGGCCAAACCGATATCGGCAAGTTTCCTTCTGATTTCGCGAAGAGACGTTTTTCCAAAGCTGCGAATCTTGAGTAATTCAGCTTCTTCCATCGCAACCAATTGTCCAACTGTTTCAGTTTTAGCTGATTCAAGGCAGTTACTTGCCCTAACGGATAATTCGAGTTCTTGAATCGGCATGGCGAGTTTTCTGGCCAGTTCCTCATCCATCTGAGGTTCTTCGTATGCCTCCTCAGCAATCTGTCCTTCAACAGTCTTATCGCCGACTTCAGAATATTGAACGAAAGGATTAACGTGTTTTCTGAGGATTTTGGCGGCCTCAACGAGAGACATTTCAGGCGAAATTGTCCCGTCGGTCCAAATCTCAATAATCAATTTATCATAGTTGGTTCGCTGTCCTACCCGCGTATCCTCAGTCCTGTAGCGGACTCTCGTCACCGGTGAGTAGACTGCGTCAATCAAGATTCTTCCGATTTCCTGATCGAAACGATCAGAATCAACGATTCTCTCTGAAGCCGGCACATAACCACGACCGTTCTCAACGACCATCTCCATCTCGAAGCTGACATTCTCCGTCAAAGTAGCCAGAACCGCATCGGTGTTGATCACTTCAATGGCGGGATCAGCAGCCATATCAGCCGCAGTAACAACGCCCACCTTATTCGCAGATACCTTCATAACTTTCGGTCCGCCGCCCTGGAGCCTGATAACAAGACTTTTGACGTTCAACACGATATTCGTGACGTCCTCCATCACTCCTTTTATCGAACTGAACTCATGGTCCACACCGGCAATCTTGATCGATGTTACAGCAGCACCCTCCAATGAGGACAGCAGAACACGTCTGAGACTGTTGCCAATCGTAGTACCAAAACCACGTTCGAATGGCTCAACATAGAACCTGCCGTACTTATCGCTAGATACCAACGTGTCGCGTTCAACACGAGTCGGCAATTCTAAACCACGCCATGTAACTCGCATATAGACCTCCGGTCAATATTCCAATGCCAGAATTCAAATACGGAAACGGGCCATTATTCCTAATTGCATTATATTCTGGTCTCAGAGACAAACCACAATGACAGTGTTGCTTCGAAACCAGGCCCGATCCTTGCTTTTCGTTCCCTCTTTGTACGAGTTTATCTCGAACAGAACTCCACTACGAGCTGCTCTTCCACAGGAATTTGAACGTCTATCCTTGTTGGAAGTGCAACCACTGTTGCTTCCGGTTTTTCACGTGTTAGTTGCAGCCAGCTTTGCGCCGTAAAATTAGGATTCGCATCCAACTGCTCCCTTATAGTTTTAAGGCTTCTGTCTGAACCCTTGACGGTTATCTTGTCACCAATCTTAGTGGTAACGTCTGCGATGTTAACTTTGCGCCCGTTTACATAGATGTGGCCGTGCGCGATCAACTGTCGTGCAGCCTTTCGTGATGGAGCAAAATTCAACTTGTAAACCACATTGTCCAGGCGTCGCTCGAGCAACTGCAAGAGAGTCTCGCCCGTGTTTCCCTTCATTCGTTCCGCTTCGTGGAAGTATCGCATGAACTGCCGTTCGAAAACGCCATAGTATCTTTTGACTTTCTGCTTCTCACGCAATCGAACGCCATACTCACTCGGCCTTCCTCTGCGCCAACCATGCATACCCGGCGCCAGATTACGTTGCTTCTTTTCAACCGGACACTTGGCTGTCTCACACCGCATGCCCTTCAACATCAGCTTCACGCCCTCACGACGACATAGCTTACAGGATGAATCCAGATAACGTCCCATCGGCTTAGCATATCTCCAAAATTCTTATCAGAATGCTGTTTATTATACTCTTCTTCTTTTTGGCGGCCTGCAACCGTTATGCGGCAACGGAGTAACATCCTCTATCGAGGAAATCCTCAATCCCGCCGCTTGTAGAGCCGAGATGGCAGACTCGCGGCCAGATCCCGGCCCCTTCACTCTGATCTCGATCTCACGAACCCCGCTTCGCATCGCAGTTCTCGCAGCCCGTCTTGCCGCCTGCTGGGCGGCAAAGGGCGTACTCTTGCGCGAGCCCTTGAAACCAACGCATCCGGCCGAACTCGTACAAAGCGTGTCGCCATCCACATCTGTTATGGTGATCAACGTATTGTTGAACGTTGCTCTTATGTGAACAATCGCCCGAGCAACATTCTTTCTAATCTTGCGTTTTGTGCTTTTTGCCATCGTTGTTCCAATCAAGGCGGATCAAATTCAGCCCCAAGCCAGCGAGCTTGCCGTCGACCAACCGTGTAGTCTTGCCTCAAGACAGGACGATAAAGCCTTAACGATTCTCCTTAACACCCTTCTTACCGGCAACCGTCTTTCTGGGGCCCTTGCGCGTTCTTGCATTACTTTGCGTACACTGGCCTCGAACAGGTAATCCCCTTCTGTGTCGAACGCCCCTGTAACACTGGATGTCGCGAAGGCGCGCGATATTCTGGGCGATTTGCCTTCGAAGCTGGCCACCAACCACATAGTTACGGTCGATGATCTGCGTAATCCGGCTAAGCTCATCTTCAGTAAGCTTGCCAGCCTTGGTAATACTGTCGATTCTCGCCTCTTTCAGAATCTGCTCTGAAATATGTTTGCCTATACCATGGATATAAGTCAACGAAATCCAAATCGACTTTTTGTCCGGAATATCAACACCAACTATACGCGGCATACCAAATCCTCTATTCGTCGTTCACCGATTACCAGACCATTCATCAGCCCTGTCGCTGTTTGTGGCGCGGATTCTTACAAATCACGCGCACAACATTCTTGCGTCGAACAATCTTGCAACTCTCACATATTCGTTTTACAGAACTTCTTACCTTCATTTTGATCTTCTGCCTTCAAATTCTTGCGTCGAGATTTACAAATGGTCACAGGAGCAAATCAGAGCTAACTCCGAAGCACTATGCGTCCCCTGTTGAGATCGTACGGCGACATTTCAACAACCACCGTATCGCCAGGCAAAATCCGGATAAAGTGCATTCGCATCTTTCCTGACACATGCGCCATCACCTTGTGACCGTTCTCCAACTCCACCTTGAACACCGCGTTCGGGAGAGCGTCAGTCACTTTGGCCTGCAACCTTATTGTGTCCTTTTTTGCCATTTTCTGATAGTAGAAACCGGTCAACCTCAGCCACAAAGGCCGTCGCAAAATGCGATTCAACATTTCCTAACCGTCATTACGTCACAACCAGAATCTGTTATGGCAAGAGTGTGTTCGAAATGAGCCGAACACTTTCCGTCTCTCGTCACAACAGTCCAACCATTTTTCAAAGTCTTAACTGCACGCGTACCCGCGTTGATCATCGGCTCTACAGCAATGATCATTCCCTGCTGCAGAACAAAATCCCCAGCCAGCATCTCTTCGCTGACAAAATTCGGCACTCTGGGTTCTTCGTGCATTTCTCTGCCGATTCCGTGTCCTACGAAATCCGTAACTACCGAGAATCCTGCCGATTCTGCACATCGCTGCATCTGGCCAGCTATCTGGCTCCACCTGAGCCCCGGAGCTGCCTGTCCCATAGCAATATCAAGAACGCGTTTGGTAATATCCATCAACCTACGCTTTTCCTGGGACACGCTGCCTATAGCCGTTGTTAGGGCGGAATCGCCACAGTAGCCATTGAGCCTGACACCAAAATCAATACTCAGGATATCACCATCCCGAAGCCGTACATCATCCGAGGGTATCCCGTGAACCACCTGTTCATTTATGGACGCGCAAATAGCACCCGGAAAGGGCTTTCTGGCGTATGGACTTCGTACACCCTTGAACAATGCCTCTGCATTTGCATCAAGAACCATCTGTATGGCCGTACTGTCCAATTGGCCCGTTGTAATGCCAGGCTCTGCCATCTCCTGCAATTTTGAAAGAACGTCTGCTACAACTTCACCGGCCTTACGGACCAGTTCAATTTCCCGTTGACTACGAAGCGTTATTGCCATTTACCTTTGCGTTTCTATCAAACTCCAAATTACGCTTTTACACACCGGCGACTGCATCAAGCTTCTCAAAGACGACACTTTTAACCTTATCCGGTTCACTGTCGGCATCGATGTCGAAAATTGTGCCGTTTTTTCTATAGTAATCCACCAGCGGTTCTGTCTGCTCGTGGTAGGTATCAAGTCGCCTTGAGACCACATCGAGGCAATCATCAGCCCGCTGAACCAGTTCCGTACCGTCTTCGTCACAGATGCCTTCGACCTTCGGCTTAAGGTTGTCAATATGGTAAACAGCGCCGCACTTGGGACAGCTTCTCCTACCGGTCATCCGACCTGCAACAACCTGATCGTCTATCTTCAAATTCAGAACGGCATCTATCTTCTGACCGCTGTCAACCAGCGCCTTGTCCAGCGCATCAGCCTGTTTCACCGTACGCGGAAATCCATCCAATATAACACCGGCGGGCGCTTTGCCGATTTCACCCATCATCATTTTGATTATTAGATCATCCGGCACAAGCGCTCCGGAATCCATATAGCTTTGAGCTTGCTTTCCTAGTTGGGTGCCTTCCGCTCTATGACGGCGGAGAATATCTCCACTGGACAGGTGCAACAGCCCATATTTATCGACCAAATTCTTACACTGAGTACCTTTTCCGGCCCCAGGAGCACCCAATAAAACCAACCTCATGAATAAGCCCCTTTGATTCTACCCGATGAGCTGAACCCGTCGTAGCTTCGCATGAGCAGGTTAGCCTCAATCTTCTGGACAAGGTCAAGCGATACGCTAACCACAATCAGCAAGCCCGTACCACCCAGAAAGTTTGCAATTCTTGGATCAATCCCAAGCAGTATTATCATCAACGAGGGAACAACAGCAATGATCGCCAGAAACGAAGCACCGTAGTAGGTTATTCTGGTCATCACTGTTTCCAGGTAATCGGCGGTTCTGCGCCCAGGTCTAAGACCGGGTATGAAGCTGCCGGAATCGCGCAGGTTCTTGGCCAGTTCCTTCGGTTGGAACTGAACGGTAACCCAAAAATACGAGAAGAGGAAAATCAGCAACATATATAGAGCGTTGTATGTGAAAGAGCGATAGCCCAAGGCGCTCTGCAACGTATCAAGTATAACCGATTCCCTCAAGGCCGGGATTTTTGCCAACTGTGCGATGATAACAGGTGGAAACATCATAAACGCGGATGCAAAGATGATCGGCATAACACCGCCGTGGTTGACACGCAAAGGCAGGTAATGCCTCTGACCGCCATACATTCGACGACCGCGCATCTGCTTTGCCTGCTGAATCGGTATCCTTCGCTGACCCTGTGTTATCAATATGGCGCCGGCAACAACAAAGACAAACGCAGCTATAAGAAATAGTATCTTGTCCAGCCCGATCTTGCCGGCAGCCGAAGCTCCGACGCTAAGGTCCACACTGTCCAACAACGTCGTAACTGCCCAAGGCATTCGCGATATGATGCCAGCCATAATAATCAGGCTTATGCCGTTGCCTATGCCATACTCGTCTATCTGCTCGCCGAGCCACATCAGAAATATCGTGCCGGCAGTCATGCCAACAATACCCATCAACATGGCCGTGCGCTGCATACCCGGGTAAGTAAGACCCTGAAGTCCCAACATCTTCATAAACATCAAGGCCTGGACGACGCATATCAGTACAGTAAGATAGCGCGTATACTCCTGTATCTTCTTGTGCCCGGTCTGGCCCTCCTGCCGCAGCTTCTTCAGCGCCGGAACAATCTCCCCAAGCAACATCAATATAATCGAAGCCGTAATGTACGGCATGATACCCAGACCAAACAGACTACTTCTTTCGAGCGTCCCCCCTGTGAACATCTGCATGTACTCAGCAGCCCTGCCAAGAGGGCTCTCGGATTCTCTCGAACCAGCAACATTTTCTATTTCCTCATACCGAAAGCCCGGAACAGGAATATGAAAACCAACCCTGTACATTATCAGCAAGGCCACTGTGAACAGGATTTTGTTCCTCAGGTCCTGAATTCTGAATATGTTGAAGACTGTTCCAAGCATTATCGTATGTCTCGAATTTCTTGCACCATCATGGTATTTCGCGCCTGGGGCGCATCACGAAAATAGGCTAAATCACCCTTGCATTCCCACCAGAAGCTGCAATTTTCTGTTCGGCGCTCTTACTGAACTTGTGCGCCGTCACTTCCAGTTTCTTTGTCAATTCTCCGCTGCCGAGGATCTTTACCGTGCTCTTGAGGCCTCCAACAAGCCCTGCGTCGGACAATTGTTGCAACCCTATGACGGCGCCGTCCTCGAATCGTTCAAGCTGTGAAACATTGACGATCTCGTAATTGCGTGCGAACTTGAAGTTACTGAAACCACGCTTAGGCAAACGTCTAAACAACGGCATTGTACCGCCTTCGTATAGCGTTACGGCGGTTGAGCCGGCCCTACTACCAGCGCCTTTGTGGCCCCGTCCACTGGTCTTACCGTGACCGCTTCCAGTGCCCCTGCCAACACGCCTGCGAGCTTTCTTCTTACCTGCAATACAAGTTATTTCATGATTCAACATTTAGATCACCCAACTGTCACCTGACAATTGTTATGCTTTTATTTCAACGCCCCGAAGCGACTCGATCAACTCCCTGCTACGCAGCTTCAAGAGTCCGTTCAGAGTAGCCTTGACAACATTCTTCGCCGAGGTACTGCCGTATACTTTGGTCAAGACATCCTGCACGCCCGCGTACTCAAGGACAGCACGTGCACTGGAGCCGGCTATAACACCCGTTCCGGGACTGGCCGGAACCAATGTTATCTTCGTCGCACCGAATCTACCGATTACCTGGTGCGGAATCGACCGCTCCAACAGTGCTATCTTGTTTAGAGACTTTTTGGCGTCCTTGACACCCTTTTCCACTGCCAGCGGGACCTCATTGGCCTTGCCGTATCCGACTCCCACAGTACCGTCCCGGTCGCCGACTACGACTAACGCTGCAAAACTGAAGCGTCGCCCACCTTTGACCACCTTGGCACAACGGAATACTTTCACTACCGTGTCTTCCAACGGCTTTTCTTCCTGGTCAGCTAATTTAACCGGTTCTACTGCCAATTTATTCTCCAGATTCTATGGTTCTTCTTAAAAAGCCAAACCTGCTTTTCTTGCCGCTTCAGCCAGAGCCTTGACTCTACCATGAAACCTATACCTGTTCCTGTCGAAACAAACACACTGAATACCTACACCAACCGCCTGCTTTGCAATTGCCTCTCCGATAACTTGTGCGGCCTTTATACCGCCGGCATTTGACAATTGCTCTCGCAATGACTTGGCCTTTGTGCTCGCAGAAGCCAGGGTCACACCCGCACTGTCATCAACAATCTGAGCGTAAATGTGCCTGGCTGACCTGAACACAGAAAGCCTGGGACGATCCGCTGTCCCTATGACAGTCTTTCTGACGTGATACTTGCGCCTAAGCGCCGCCTTTTTTTTCTTATCGCTACTCATAAGCATTCAATCCCAGCTATGCTCCACCGGATGCAAAAGCCTTGCCCATTTTGCGTCGAACTTCTTCGTCGGCATAACGAATGCCCTTGCCTTTGTACGGCTCCGGCGGTCTTACATCCCTGACATCCGCGGCGAACTGCCCCAACAGGCACTTGTCGACCCCTGAAAGGCTGAACTTAGCAGGCACATCATTACCCCTTGTGGCTGCAACACCAATCGTAACCTTGATGCCTTTCGGAATCGGCAACTCGACCGGATGGCTATACCCAACCTGCAAGACAACTTTACCATCCTGCTCTTTGATATTATAACCGGTGCCAAAGATCTGCAGTTGCTTTTCAAATCCCTTGTTGACACCAGCAATCATGTTCGCAATCAAGGCGCGCATGGTCCCGTGCAACTGCTTGCACTCGCGACTATCAGGCCGATCATTCGTCACAACAATCTGCCCGACAGAGGCGTCAACCGCTACTTTGATCCGAGGATGACAATCCATCTCGAGCGTTCCCAGCGGACCGGCGACTTTGATCTTCAGCCCCTTCTGCTCCACCTTGACACTCGGTGGGATTGCAATAGTTTTTTTTCCAATGCGACTCATTTAGCTAACCGTACACAATATTTCGCCGCCAACGTTTCCACTGCGGCAATCCCTATCACTCATTACACCTTTACTCGTCGAGACAATCGCCACGCCCATCCCGGCCAGAACTACTGGAAGCTCCGGAACCGACGAGTACACGCGGCAGCCTGGTTTGCTCGCTCGTTTGATCTCAGTTATGATCGAACAACCATCCTGGTCGTATTTCAGCTTCACTCTCAACAATCCCTGATTTCCGTCGTCAATTCTATCGAAGTCTTCTATGTATCCTTCCTTCTTCAGAACAGACGCTATACCGGCACATATATTTGACGCTCTGATATTCACGTACTCTCTGTTGATCCGAGCTGCATTACGGATTCTGGTCAACATATCAGCTATTGGGTCTGTCAAACTCATAATTTCTTGCCTCGTTTTCGCAATACGCGTTTGGAACTGCGATTTACCAACTGGCCTTTTTAACTCCAGGTATTTTTCCTTCGTTCGCCAAGGTTCTAAAGCAAATCCGGCAAATCTTGAACTTTCGGTAAACCGCCTTCGATCTTCCACAAAGCTGGCAACGCGTATATTGCCTGACACGAAACTTCAGTTTGCTATTTGCCTTGTTCACCAATGCTTTAGTTGACATCAAAAAAGCTCCAAGTATCAGTGCTCGCCCACAGCATTGTCTTTATGCGCTAACAGGCGTCAAATCCTTAAACGGCATTCCGAAAAGTTGAAGCATTTTCCTCGCTTCAGCATCAGTTTTCGCCGTTGTCACAAATGTTATGTTCATGCCCTGCTGGTAGTCTACCTTGGCAGGATTTATCTCCGGGAACACACTCTGCTCACCGAGTCCCATGGAATAGTTGCCTCTACCGTCAAAGCTGTTCGGGTTGAGCCCGCGAAAGTCACGAACCCGCGGAATCGCCAGGTTAATAAGCCTGTCCATAAACTCATACATCCGCACACCACGCAAAGTCACTCTCAATCCGGTCTCCGTGCCTTCACGGACTTTAAAGTTTGAGACGCTCTTCTTGGCCTTACAAGCAAGCGGCATCTGACCCGTGATCATCATAAGGTCTTTCTTGCCTGCTTCGAGAAACTTTTTGTCCTGCGTTGCTCTGCCGATACCCATCGAGACAACGACTTTCACCATCTGCGGGACAGCCATAGGGTTCTTGTAACCGAACTCCCTGGTCAACTCAGGAACAACCTTCGACTTGTAAATGTCTCTTAAACGTGCCATCTTGTTTTTCTTTTCCTGCATCCGCCGAAACCGCAAACCACATTTTCGGTTCACATGTTCGGCTCAGCCGACTACTTCACCTTTCTGACTGTACCGATCTCCGTTCCGTCGGCAGCCAAACGTTTCTTGCTGCCATCACCACCATCCCGATAACGGACTCTGGTGCCCTTCGAACTCTTCGGGTTTACCGGCAACACATTACTGATATGTATAGGCTTTTCAACGGTAATGCGGCCACCCTGCGGGTTCTTCTGTGAAGGACGAACGTGTTTTCTCGCCACGTTGTGGCCCTGCACAATAACTTTATTCTTGTCCGTCAAAACACGCAAGATCTTGCCGGTCTTTCCCTTGTCATTGCCGGTTATGATCTCAACCGTGTCACCTTTTTTAACATGTAGAGCCATTGTTCTTCTTCTCGTACTCTAACTCTTCTGCACTTACACCACTTCGCTCGCCAGGGAAACGATCTTCATATAGTTTTTCTCACGAAGCTCCCTGGCAACGGCCCCGAAAATTCTGGTGCCGATGGGATTGCCATCTCCGTCGATCATCACAGCAGCGTTGCTGTCGAATCGCACATAGCTGCCGTCCGATCTCTTGATCGGGCTCTTGGTGCGAATTATCACGCACTTGTGAACCTTCTTGTCATCCAGTTGGCAGTTCGGCAGTGATTTCTTGATTGCCACACAAATCACATCTCCAACTCCGGCCACCGGTCGCGTGCTCTTTCCACGGGAACCTCCCCGCCCAAGAACCTTGATGCAAAGCGCCGACTTAACACCGGAGTTGTCGGCAATATCCAACATTGTTTCCTGCTGAACCATTATCTGTCTTTCATCTTCAATTACAGCTTAACTGCCCTTGTTACAACCTTCACAAGCCGCCAACTTTTCGTCTTACTCTGTGGCTTGCAGCGTGCAATCTCGATAACATCGCCAACGCCGCTGGCATTGTGCTCGTCGTGTACACCAAGCTTAGTTCGTCGTTTGATATACTTTCCGTACTTGGGGTGCTTGACTTTGTAGTCGATAACGACCCTACGGCTCTTATCACCGCTATTGCTCACCACCACGCCGGTTAAAGTTTTAATTTCTCGATCCTGCATTTTCTTGTTTCCAACTGTCCACCCGCCGGGACAAAGCGTTATTTCTTTTCCCGTAGTATTGTCTTGATTCTGGCAATATCACGCTTGGTGTTCGTCACGGCATTGGAGTTTTCAAGCTTCTCCGTAACAGCCTGCGATCGCAAATCGAACAGGTGGCTCTGAAGCTCTTCCAGTTTTGCTTCAAGTTCATCCAAGCTCATTTCGCGATAATGCTGCGCCTTCATTTACTGAGTCCTTTTCTACAACGAATGTCTTCGCTTAACGAACCTGCATCTTACAGGCATCTTATGAGCAACCCTGACTAAAGCCTGCTTCGCCACGTCTTCGGTCACACCACCAATCTCAAAACACACCTGTCCCGGCCTCACTCTCGCGACCCAAAACTCCGGCTCGCCTTTTCCCTTACCCATTCTGGTTTCCAAAGGCTTCGAACTGACAGGCTTATGGGGGAAGATCCTGATATAGACCTTTCCCTCCCTATGGAGAAAGTGAGTTGCCGCGACCCGTCCGGCTTCGATATGCCGGGCCGTGATCCAGCTTTGTTCCAGCACCTGCAATCCATACTCGCCGAATGCAACATAGTTACATCTCTGGGCATTGCCCTTCATTCGGCCGCGTTGGCTTTTTCGGTACTTAACTCGTTTTGGCATCATCGCCATTGTTTCAGATCCTCACAAGAACCTGCATCTGACAGGATAATATAACTAAAAAACTACTCGGCTTTATCAGGCCCACTTTCCGGCTGTACTACCGGCTCTGTGGCTGGAGCTTCTTTTTTAACAGGTGCAGGAGGTTTAATAGCGGCAGGCTTATCTGCAGTCCTGCCGGGACCACCGGCTGAAGTCTCTCGCGGCGACATGCGCCTGGTCGGAGGTCTTCGACGACGTGGACGCGGTCCCTGCGAAACCTCCTCCTCGCCAAACTTACCCTTATAAACCCAGGCTTTTACACCGATCACACCATAGGTAGTTTTCGAAATCGCAAGCGCATAATCCACATTCGCATCAAGAGTGTGGAGCGGAATACTACCAAGCTTCTGCGTCTCGGTTCGAGACATCTCGGCACCGCCAAGACGACCTGAACACATGATCTTCACGCCCTTGGCGCCGGCGTTCATCGCAGCCTCGCAAAACTGTTTCATCGTGCGTCTAAAGGAAGCCCGCTTGCTGAGCTGCTCGGCTATAGCTTCTGCCACAAGAGCGGCGTTAAGGTCCGGCTCCTTGATCTCAATTACGTTGACACCAACTTTGCGATTCGTTAATGCCTCCAACTCTTCTCGCAACTTGTCAACTTCACCACCCCTTGGTCCTATAACAACACCGGGACGTGCACTGTGAAGCGTTACTTTCACCTCGTTACGAGTGCGGATTACCTCGATCTTGGCTACGGCGCCTTTGGGCATACGGCGATTGAATTTTTTGTCAACGTACTTACGGATTTTCTGGTCTTCGACAAGAAAGTCCCCGTAGCTGGACTTCGGAGCATACCAAGTACTCTGCCATCCAAGCGTTATACCCGTTCTGAAACCTATTGGCGATGTCTTCTGACCCATGAGTTCGTATCTCGTATTACGTTTTCACTTCCGGTCCACTATATTCGTGTTACAGTCACGTTTATGTGACAGGCCTTTTTGCGAATTGGATGTGCTCTACCCCTATCTTTGGCAATCCATCTCTTCGTTCCGATGCGTATACCCGCATCGTCTACACAAGCATGGCTGACATATAGATCTTCAACGTCCGCCTGCTGCTCGTCTGCAACCGCAATTGCAGACTTGAGCACTTTACTAACCATGTGCGCTGCACGCTTTGATGTAAACTTCAGTATGTCCAATGCATCCTGGACTCTTCGACCACCGATCAAGCCGGTAACCAATCTGGCTTTGCGAGCCGATACGGGAGCGAACCGATAGGAGGACCGCCAATCGGCCAAATCATTAACCTCGATCGACAGAGCAGCAGCGAGACGACGCATATCCTCGGCGCGAGGAATAGGCCTAAACAACCCCTTGCGCCAATTTCTGACAGCGGCGACAGCTTTTTTCTGATCAAGCCCTGTACGGACAAGCTGCGAGGCCAATTCCTCCACATTAACTTGTCGATTCCTGCAGAGCTTATCGAGTTTTTCAGCACTTACCATTTTTTCATCTCTTGCAAATCAAATTCCGACACGGGTGGAATGCGATGCTATTCACAATCACACAATCCCGGCTAACTACTTAATTTTCTTACTTGAATGTCCTTTGAACGTCCGTGTGGGCGAGAACTCACCCAGTCGGTGTCCCACCATATCCTCAGTAACCAGTACTTTGTGGAACATCTTGCCGTTGTGAACCATGAAGGTCGCGCCTACAAACTCCGGAACAATCGTGCATCTGCGGGCCCAGGTCTTTATCGGCCCCCTGTCACCGGTATCCATCTGCTTGTTGACCTTCATCAACAGTTTCACATCAACATACGGTCCTTTTTTTAGAGATCGTCCCATTTTTTAATGTCTCGATTAAACCTGGAGCAAACGCAAAAGGTTCGCTCTTGCGGTTCCCGTTATTACCTCTTGCTCTTTCGTCTTCTAATAATCCTCTTACTGCTCGGTTTTCTTGGGTTTCTTGTCTTCCCACCTTTTGCAAGAACACCGGTAGGTGAACATGGATGCCTACCACCATTGGCACGGCCCTCGCCACCACCCATCGGGTGAGCAACGGGATTCATCGCCTTGCCTCTGACGTGCGGCCTGCGTCCCATGTGTCTCTTTCGCCCGGCCTTGCCAATTCGTATATTCTGATGCTCCGGGTTGCTGAGCCTTCCGATCGTCGCGCGGCATTCCCTACGCAGCATACGCATCTCGCCGCTTGGCAGAACAACCGAAACCCAGTTACCCTCTTTCGCTACTATTTTGGCCGCATTTCCCGCTCCCCTGACCATCTTGCCACCCTGTCCGATAGTCATCTCGATGTTGTGGATCTCAAGACCGGCCGGGATAGCCCCCAGAGGCATTGCATTTCCAACCTTAGGTTCACACAATAAACCGCTTTCGATAACCTCACCCTTCTTGATACCCAACGGGGCCAGTATATACCGCTTTTCGCCATCGGAATAGTGCAACAAGGATATGAAGCAATTCCTGTTGGGATCGTATTCAATGCTCGCCACCTTAGCAGGAATCCCGTCCTTGTTGCGTTTGAAATCTATTATGCGATAAATCTTTCTTGCACCACCACCCCTAAACCTCGTCGTGGTAACGCCGTGGTGGTTGCGCCCACCGCTTTTCTTGATCCGCTTGCAGAGTGATTTCTCAGGAGTGGTTGTGGTTAACTCAGCATAATCGTTAACCGAACTGTTTCGCCTTCCTGCACTCGTTGGTTTGTATATTCTTATACCCATGATGACTGCTGCTGTCTTAGATTCTTAATCCTAATCAGACTTAGAACAAATCAATATGATACTCCGACTCCAGATAGACTACCGCTTTTTTCCAGTTCGACGTCAGGCCAATGCCTCTGCCTCTTCGTCGAGGTTTGCCACGACGATTCGCTGTGTTAACTTTCTGCACCTTGACTTTATAGATTCTCTCAACAGCGTTCCTGATCTGCGCCTTGTTAGCCTTCCTGTTTACCTCAAACGAGTAGGCTCCCTTGATGTTGGCAAAGTGCATTCCCTGTTCAGTAACCAAGGGCCGAATTATTATATTGTAATCGTCCACTGCAATACCTTATTTAGTTTTCAGACTCCTGCTTCTTGTTGAGAAGAGACAGGAAAGCCTCTTTCGTGAACAACATTTTCTGGTGACGACAGATATCGCCCGCATTCAATTGCGCGACGGGCATAATGGCGACCTTCGCCACGTTTCGAGCCGACTTGTAGAGATTGTCATCAAAACTGCTGATGGCTACAAGGCAACTGCGATCTATCTTCAGATTGCTCATGACACTGACAAATTCCTTTGTTTTGGGCTTATCAAGATTTAGCCCGTCAACCACTAAAATATTATTGCCTAAAAGCTTGGCAAGTATTGCTGAATCTCTCGCAAGCCTTCTCTGCTTCTTCGGCATGCTTTTGCCAAAATCCCTGGCAACCTTTGCGAATGTCATTCCGCCACCGACCCTTTTACCGGTTCGGGCGTTGCCGACTCGGGCGTTACCGGTGCCTTTTTGCCTGAAGAGCTTCTTTCCCGAACCTTGAACCTGGCTTCTGCCCTTCGTAGTGGCCGTGCCCACGCGTTTATTCGCATGGTACATGACGATGGCCTGTTTGAGTAAAGAATGTCTGATGGCGCCACCGAAAATCGCTTCATCGACCTTCAGCGACTCAACTTCTTTACCTTCTTTATTGTAAACAGTAAGACTAATCATCTCAAAGTCTTCCGCGTCTTAACGCCCTAACCCTTCTTGGCGGTACGGACTACACAGTATCCGCCGGCTGGGCCGGGTATTGAGCCCTTAACCACTAACAAATTCTTTTCTTCATCCACAGCCACAACTTCGTGGTTTTTGCTGGTCACACGGACATTGCCCATGTGTCCGGACATGCGTTTGCCCTTTTTCAGGTTGCCGCCATGACCGGCATCACTTGCATAACTCGATATTGATCCAGGCGCCCTGTGCTTTCTCTCTGTACCGTGAGAAGCCGGGAAACCACCGAATCCATGTCGTTTCATAACACCAGCGAAGCCCTTGCCTTTACTGGTTCCTATAATATCAACGATTTTGGTATCAGTAAAAATAGAAACCGTCGCCAAGTCGCCAGCCTTTTGGTCAGCCTCAACACCGTCAGGAAGCCTCATCTCTTTGATAAACCTCTTCGGTACGGCGTTCGCTTTTGCGGCTGAGCCCTCTTGAGGCTTTTTCCTGCGAGATTCCTTTACGTCATCGTAGCCCAACTGAACGGCATTGTAGCCATCCGTCTGAGCATTCTTGACCTGCATGACGACACAGGGACCCGCCTGTATGACTGTAACCGGCAACAACTCACCGGTTTCGCCATAAACCTGCGTCATTCCTATTTTTTTCCCCAATAACATTGCCATAATCTTGTGTTCCACTAATATACCGGGAGTTTCCAGCCCCGCATCCAGAACGGGATGCGAGACAACACTCACCAGGCACACTGATAACAAATCAGGCTTTGATTCTTACAAAGACTCCCGCCGGCACGACCAAACGATTGAGAACCTCAACTGTCCGAGCATTGGCCTCATGAATATCGATCAGGCGCTTATGCGTTCGCAACTCAAACTGCTCACGCGACTTCTTATCGATATGAGGACTGCGCAAGACCGTGTATCTCTCGATACGGGTGGGCAACGGTATCGGACCGCTGACACGAGCGTTTGTCTTGCGAGCATGCTCCACGATCTCACGAGCAGAGGCATCGAGAGCCCTGTGGTCGTAGGCTTCCATCCTGATTCTTATTCTCTCGGTTGTAGTCGTCATAAACCTCTCTACAGCCTGTCAAACATGACGGCAACACACTTACCTAATTCCAAGCTAAGAAATTCGGTAGAAGTATTACCCTAAATTCACATTGCCAAACACGCTACATCTTTACTAACTTATTTGTTTGAGCCAGCATATCGAAACTCCAACTGCTATCTCGATAAACACCAACTCCGTATCTACCTAACACTTCTTGTTTGGTTTCGGCAGGAAAGGCCTGTATCAATTCGCCTTCCTTAAGTGTCCGGGCCTAGGTCAACTATGACCCTGTGGAAGTCATACCAACCTACTTCCACATACACCCCTTAGCTCGTCAGAGCTTCCAAACTAACCATCCCTGACTACACCATAAAAGATATGCCACAGCCCAACTGGTAACGCAAGGTCATCCTTGACGATGCTCGCTACGGCTGAAAAGTCCTATGTTTACCACATGGATATAATACTGTCAACTAAATGTCGGGGAAAAATTGAAAAAAAGAAAAAAAACTTACCGCTTCAAATTATTATCTTCTCGGCAATATGCTCAGGAACTTTTTCGTAGCTCAGCGGCTCCATAGTGAACGTACCTCTACCAGCGGTTACACTCCTGATCTCGCTGGAATAACCGAACAACTCAACCAGAGGCACTTTGGCGTCAATAATACGCATGTTTCCATGCATCCGGCAATCCGTTATCAATCCCCTCTTAGCGAGCAAGCTGCCCTGGACCGCACCAAAATAAGCCTCCGGAACCACAGCTTCAAGTCTCATGATTGGTTCGAGCAACACAGGAACAGCATTTTTAACCGCTTTTTCGACTGCAATAACAGCAGCCTGCTCGAAAGCCAAAGAAGATGAATCGACTGAGTGAAAGGAGCCATCAATCAGTGTTATCTTGACCCCTATGATGGGATAGCCGGCCAGTACACCACATCCCAAAGAATCGGTGCTGCCCCTTTCCACATCGGAGATGTACTCTCGCGGGATCACATCACCTCCGACCTTGCTCTCGAATTCATTCTCACTGCACCAATGACCGTCCTCGGTTAACAATGGCTCTACCGTCAGGACAACATGACCATATTGGCCATGGCCACCCGTTTGATGGATGAACTTGCCCTCGCCCTTAGCAGAAACAGTTACGGCTTCTTTGTAGGCAACCCTGGGCCTGCCTACGCGGATGTGAACGCCCTTTTCCCTTATCAGCTTGTGCTGTAGCACCTCAAGATGCAGCTCTCCCATTCCGCTTATGATCGTCTGTCCGGTTTCGGGATTCTGTTTGCACTCGAAAGTTGGGTCTTCACGCCTAAGACTTGCCAGAGCATCGACGAGCTTTGCCTTTTCGGCGTTGCTGCGCGGCTCTATTGACATATTGATGACTGTCTGAGGGAATGTAATGCTCGGCAACAAAATAGGCTTCTTGGAATCGCAGATTGTATCTCCGGTCAGTGTCTCCTTGAGCCCTACGACCGCAACAATATCTCCGGCAGTCGCCAAATCAAGAATCTTTCTGTCTTTGGCGTGCATCTCGAACAGCCTGGTTATGTTCTCTTTCTTGTTACGGTTCGTATTCAAAACCCTGCTGCCGGATTTCAGCCTGCCCTGGTATATACGCAGAAAACTGAGATCGCCGTGCGAATCACTGGTTATCTTGAACGCCAGCGCTACAAGGCTGCCGTTCGGATCGCATTTAACAGGCACCTCTTTGTTCTTGTCATTAGGCTTGTGGCCAACCAGATCGGGTCTATCCAGCGGAGAAGGCAAATAAGCCAGGACGCCGTCAAGCAACCTCTGGACGCCGATATACTTGAGTGCTGAGCCGACAAAAACGGGATGAAGCTTGCACGCGAGGGTTCCTTTCCTGATCCCCCTATTGAGCAGCTCATAACTTATCTGCTCATCGTTGATATAAGCGTCCATCAACTCATCATCATACTCAGCAGCCAATTCAATCATCCGATTCCTGCTATCGACAGCAGCATCCTGGAACTCGCTGGGTATCTCCGCCTCCTCGAAAGTCGCTCCCAATTCTTCGGTCTTGTAGAAAATCGCCTGCATTCGGATTAAGTCTATCACTCCGGCAAACGAATTATCCGCTCCAATCGGAAGCTGCAAGACCAGGGGATTGGCCAGAAGCTTGTCCCTGATGCTCTCCACAGCCATATTGAAGTCAGCACCGGTCTTGTCCATCTTGTTTATAAAACAGATACAGGGCAGGTTGTACTTCTGGCCCTGCTTCCATACGGTCTCGCTTTGGGCCTGGACTCCTTCGCTGCCGTCGAACACCGCAACGGCGCCATCAAGAACTCTCAGGGATCGCTCCACTTCGGCGGTAAAATCGATATGTCCTGGGGTATCGATCAAATTGACATCAAAGCCCTTCCAAGGGCATTTTGTCGCAGCAGAAGTGATCGTTATTCCCCTCTTTTGCTCCTCTTCCATATAGTCCATAACAGCCGTACCGTTATGAACCTCTCCCATTTTGTACGTCTTACCAGTGTAATACAAAATCCGCTCGGTCACTGTGGTCTTGCCGGCATCGATATGAGCCATAATGCCGATATTCCGGAGTTTTTCCAGATTGCCCGCCATTTATCACCGTAACCAACCCAGCTTAACACACTAAAAACACTAATGCACTCTCTGTGCAAATAAAAAAACTGCCACGGTTTTTGTATCAAACGAACCGTGGCAGATGCGATCGAATACTTTACCAGGCAAAATGCGCAAATGCCTTATTTGCCTCAGCCATTCTGTGAACGTTCTCGCGAGTGGTCATGGCGCCGCCACGTTCGTTATAGGCATCAACAAACTCAGTAGCCAGAGTCTGGGCCATCGGCTTGCCACTCTTTGATCTGGCCGATGCAAGTATCCACCTGAAGGCCAGAGATTGCTGACGCCTCGGATTGACCTGCATAGGCACCTGGTAGCTAGCTCCGCCGACTCGCTTGCTCCGGACCTCAAGCATGGGTTTCACATTGCCTATCGCCTTCTCGAATATTTCGAGGGGCTGGGCATCCTCAACCTGCTTGGCTATAATGTCCATGGCATCGTAGAACACTTTCTGCGCAGTGCTTTTCTTGCCATCCAACATCAGACAATTGACGAATTTCGAAACCAGCTTGCTATCGTATTTAGCATCCGGTTTCAACTGTTGACTTGAAGCTGTAAACTTCTTCGACATATGTTTGTTCCTCGTATCTCACGGTCTGGATGAACCGCTTTACGCTTTCTTTGCTCCGTATTTGCTTCTACCCTGCTTGCGATTCGACACTCCGGCACAGTCCAAAACACCGCGGACTATGTGGTATCGAACACCAGGAAGGTCTCTAACACGACCGCCACGTATTACCACCGTGCTGTGTTCCTGCAGGTTGTGATCAATACCCGGTATATAGGCTGTAACCTCTTTGCCATTGGTCAACCTGACACGGGCGATCTTACGCAGGGCCGAATTGGGCTTCTTGGGGGTTTGTGTCCTTACAATCAGGCAAACACCGCGTTTCTGCGGTGAGCCGCTGATATCCGACACTCGTTTTTTCCCTTTGGATTTCGCTCTGGGACTTCTAACTAACTGATTTATCGTAGGCATAGATCGAATCTCTTATAGGTTTTACCTGCCATATTACTTGATTCCCAAGGCTTCCTTGACGGCGGCATCTGCCTTCGCCTCGGCTTCCTTGGCTTCATGAATTTCTCTCATCTGCTCAAACTCCTTGGGCAACGGAGCCTCGACAAGGTGCTTGACCTTGAGGTCCAGATAAGGCTTGAACGCCGTTCCCGCGGGTATCAGATGACCCAGTATCACGTTCTCTTTCAAACCGTACAATTCGTCGATCTTACCGGCAAGAGCCGCCTGAGTCAAGACTTTAGTTGTTTCCTGGAAGCTTGCCGCTGCGATGAAGCTCTCAGACCACAATGAAGCTTTAGTAATTCCAAGCAGCAGGGTCTGTGCAGTTGCAGGCTTTGCTTTTCTACCTTTTGCAGGAGTTCCACCGATCATTTCTACCTTATCATTAACTGCGGCAAGTTCTTTCTTGTCAATGATTTGTTCTTCGACCAGATCGGTGGCATCGCCGACGTTTGTAATTTTCACACTGTTCATCAACCGTTCGTTTTCCCTCTTGAAAACGAACTTATCTGCAACCTCTCCGGGAAGGAAAATGCTGTCGCCAACAGACTCAATTTCGACCTTTCGCATCATTTGAGAGCAAATGATCTCAATGTGCTTGTCGTTGATATTGACGTTCTGTGAGCGATAAACGTTCTGGATTTCACCTATGAGGTATTTCTGCAGGGCTTCTTCCCCTTTGATTCGCAGAATATCGTGGGGAACCAACGGTCCGTCCGTGAGAGCGTCGCCGGCCTCAGCGAAGTCCCCTGTGTGAACGTTGAGGTGCCTGTCACGTGGAACGTGGTGTTCTTTTTCCATGCCACTTTCGCTGCGGATAGTAATAGTCATCTTACCCTTGCGCTTGTCGCTTCGCAGTTCCACTTTTCCACTGATCTCAGCCATGGCTGCCGGATCTTTCGGCTTGCGGGCCTCAAAGACCTCTGTTACACGCGGCAAACCACCTGTGATGTCCTGTGTGCCTCCGGTAGCTCGGGGCTGGTGTGCCAGCAACTGGCCAGCCTGAACCTTCTGGCCTTCGTTAACCTCAATTCTTGCACCGGCAGGCAAATAATGAACATCGAGTATCTTGCCATCGGAGTCCTCGATGATAATTTGCGGATGTTTGTCACCTTTATGTTCGATCACGATGGGTCTGCCAGCCTGGCCTTTGCGTTCTTCCTCGATCCCGATCGTTTCTCCATCAATAACATCAACGAACCGTATAATGCCGGGAACTTCGGCCAAAATCGGTGTACGGTGGGGGTCCCACTGGAACAGCGGCGTGTTGGCTTTAACCTCCTGGCCGTCTTTGACTATGATTACGGCCCCGTACGGAACCTTGAAACCATCAAGCTCCCTGTCTTTCGCATCGAGAAGTGCTATTTCGCCGTTGCGTTTGAGTGCAACAACCTCGGTAGTCCCATCATCGCGTTTGACAGACACCGCGTTCACATCACGATACTCGATTTTCCCAGCCTGAGTGGCATTCTGCTGGCGTTCAAGAATAGCTCTCGAGGCAACGCCACCAGTATGGAACGTACGCAAAGTCAACTGCGTACCGGGCTCGCCGATAGACTGAGCTGCGATGATCCCGACAGCGGAGCCTTCTTCAACCAGGCGGCCCATGCTCAGGTCCCATCCGAAGCATTTCGCACAAATACCGACAGAACTGTCACAGGTCAAAGGGCTTCGAACCCTAATCGCATCAAGTCCCAGCGATTCGATCTTCGCGGCAGCTTCAGGCGTTATGACTTCATTCTCTCGAACGATCATTTCATCGGTGATTGGATTGCGAATATTATCTCTGGCGGTCCTGCCAATGATAAGCTGTGATAACGCCACTTCAGTCTGATCGCCCCTGCTGAAGCTGTTCTTTGTTACGCCTTGCAGAGTCCCACAGTCGCGTTCAAGTACAATCACGTTCTGTGCAACGTCTATAAGCTTGCGGGTCAGATATCCCGAGTTGGCTGTTTTCAAAGCCGTATCGGCCAGGCCTTTTCGTGCACCGTGCGTGGAACTGAAATACTCAAGAACCGTCAGCCCTTCACGGAAATTCGACTTGATCGGCGTCTCGATGATCTCGCCACTTGGCTTGGCCATCAATGCTCTCATGCCTGCAAGCTGCTGGATCTGGTCCACACTTCCTCTTGCACCGGAATCACTCATAAGGTATATGGGATTAAGATACAACTGGCCTTCTTCGGTCCTGTCCTCCTTGAGCCCCCGCATCATCTCATTGGTAACCGCAACACGGGCGTTCGTCCAAGCGTCAATGACCTGGTTGTATCTCTCGCCTTCGGTCAGGACACCGTTGTCGTAATTCTTGTAGATCTTGGCGACTCTTTTCTCAGTATCATTAATGATCTCTTGCTTGCGAGGAGGTATCTTCAGATCGTTTATGCCGAAACTCAAGCCGGCCAGCGTTGCGTACTTGAATCCTATGTCTTTGATCTGGTCGAGCAGTTCAACCGTCTCGGCCGCACCGGAATATTGGAAGCAGTCACTGATAACTTTGCTGAGCTTCCGCTGGGACATCGTATCGTTATAGAACGGCATACCTTCCGGCAGAATTTCGTTAAATATGCATCTGCCAGCCGTAGTTTCTATGAGTATGGGTCCTGCATCTCCCGTTGCCGGTGTTCCCCCTGTCTTCAGAGCCAGAGAATCCGCTGTTATCTTCGGGATACGAACTTTGATTTTTGTTTGCAAGCCAATCGAACCCAGCTCGTAGGCCATGATTGCCTCGAACGCATCTTTAAACAACGGTATCGGCGCGTCTTTAACTTCGCCATTTTGCTTGCGATTTTCGATATAGGTCAGATAGTAGTTGCCCATGACCATATCCTGGGATGGTCCCACCATCGGATAGCCATTCGCAGGCGAGAAGACGTTGCCGGTGGTCATCATTAGGATATGGGTCTCCGCCTGTGCTTCGACGCTCAACGGCAGGTGAACCGCCATCTGGTCGCCATCGAAGTCGGCATTAAAGCCCTTACAGGCGAGAGGGTGCAGCATGATCGCGTTGCCCTCAACCAGCACCGGCTCGAAAGCCTGAATACCCATACGGTGCAGAGTCGGCGCTCGATTGAGCAGAACAGGGTGCTGATGAATAACCTCTTCGAGAATGTCCCAGACCTGCTCGTCCCTGCGCTCGATCATCCGCTTCGCGCTCTTTATAGTATCAGCCAGACCATGCTGCTTGAGCTTACGAATGATGAATGGCTGGTAAAGCTCAAGGGCTATTTTCTTTGGCAAGCCACACTGATACAATTTCAGATTAGGTCCGACTACAATCACTGAACGAGCCGAGTAATCCACACGTTTGCCGAGCAGGTTTTCACGGAATCGGCCCTGCTTGCCCTTGATCATGTCCGTCAGGGACTTCAGAGGCCTGTTGTTGCTGCCCAGAACAGGTCTGCGGCAACGCCCGTTGTCAAGAAGTGAATCGACCGCCTGTTGAAGCATTCGCTTTTCATTGCGGATGATCACCTCAGGAGCGTTGAGATCGATGAGCTTCTTCAAACGGTTGTTACGGTTGATAATCCTTCTGTACAGATCGTTCAGATCGCTCGTCGCAAAGTTATCTCTTTCAAGCAGAACCAGCGGCCGTAAATCAGGAGGTATAACAGGCACAACTTCAAGCACCATCCACTCAGGCTTGTTACTGCTGTTTCTCACCTCGTTGACAGTCTTGAGCCTCTTCGTAAGGTCTTTGATCTTCTGCTTGCTGTTGGTTTTGGTTATGGCATCTCTCAACTCGGCGCCTATTACTTCAAGGTCCAGGTTATTAAGAAGTATTCTTATCGCCTCGGCCCCCATTGAAGCCTTGAAGGAGTTACCATACTTCTCAAAAGCCTCTCGATGCTCTTCTTCGCTCAGCAACTGCCCGGCCTTCAAAGGCGTCGCCCCCGGATCTACGACAACATAATCCTGAAAGTAAACCACCTTTTCCAGGTCCGAACTCTTCATGGCCAGCAGAGTCCCAAGACGATTGGGTATGGCCTTGAAAAACCAAATGTGGATAACAGGAGCGGCGAGATTGATGTGGCCCATTCGCTTTCGACGGACGCGACTGTGGGTTACTTTGACGCCACAACGGTCACATATTATGCCCTTGAATTTCGTGCCCTTGTACTTTCCACACGCGCATTCCCAATCCCGTTCCGGTCCGAATATTCGCTCGCAGAACAGCCCGTCTTTCTCGGGCCTGTATGTGCGGTAGTTGATGGTCTCTGGCTTGCGCACCTCGCCAAAAGACCAACTGCGAATATCATTGGGACTAGCCAATGAAATCTTCACCGAACCGTAGTCGTTAATGCGGTCGTATATGTTTCCTAACATTCAAGGCCCCTTGCAATTGACAAGACGACAACCGTTCTTTAGAAAATAGCGTTACCCAGCTTTTTCTTCTCAAGCTGAATGTTTAATCCCAAGCCCCTTATCTCATTGCACAACACATCAAACGAAAGGGGCGTACCAGCCTCAAGGGTGTTCTGTCCCTTGACCATCGACTCGTATATTTTGGTCCGACCTTCGACATCATCACTCTTGACCGTCAACATCTCCTGCAATGTATAGGCGGCGCCATAGCCTTCGAGAGCCCAGACTTCCATCTCTCCAAATCTCTGCCCGCCCGTCCTGGCCTTCCCGCCTAATGGCTGCTGAGTGATAAGGCTGTATGGTCCGGTCGCTCTGGCATGAATCTTGTCATCCACAAGATGATGCAGTTTCATCATATAGATGAATCCGATAGTGGCGCGCTGGTCGAAGCGCTCGCCCGTTCTGCCGTCATACAATTGCGTCTTCAAATTTTTCGGTACGTTGACAAAGAACTCTTCGCATGGAGGCGACTCTTTCCGTTCCTCCAGCTCGCTTCTGCGACTGGCCATCAATTGATTCGCCTCTTCGGTCAGCTCGGCAATGTCATTCTCCGCAGCCCCATCGAAAACCGGCGTTACGGCATCAAAGCCCAGGACTTTCGCCACCCA
>CAZYMD010000055.1:0-25744 GCA_964649005.1 uncultured Pirellulales bacterium | reverse complement strand
GCGTGCCAGTGCGGCGGTGTCGCGATTGCGACAATGTCGATATCCTTGCGTTCGAGGACGCGACGAAAATCGGTATATATGGTTTTATTGTCGGCCTTGTCGAGGAATTTCACATCGCATCGGGCGAGAAGCTCCACGTCCAATCCCCAGCCTTTCATCTGTCCGAATGTTCCTGGGCCGCGACCGCCACAGCCGATCAGTGCGCCGCCGAATTTCTCGCTCGGTGGTGTCTCGCCTGGTCCGCCCAGGACATGGCGCGGTACAATTGTAAACGCAAATGCGGCGCCGGCCGAACATCTAAGGAAATCTCTTCGAGTGACATTACTTCTATCCGACATAGTCTATCCTCCTGTCAATAGATATACTGACTGACTCATTGCCACATATTGTATCCGGTAGTCTGTTGTGTGCCAGCAGATTCTTGCGGTCCTGGCAGGCATGGCCCGGCGGTGTTGGTGTGCAGCAATACAATCTGCTCTGCTCGCCGTCTTCCAGAAATCCAATTATGAGTCTGGAATGCAACTAAATCCCGCCCCAATGCTCTATCGGTGATGCTACAGAGATGCATACGCATGCAGGTAATAGTGTTATTGGGGCATGTTGCAGGATTGGCTGGGGGCGCAGGCTCTGCAATGGCTGTTCGTTTATTGGCTGTCGAGCCAGTGGGAGGAGAACTCTATCAGGTCATACGAGTCAACATCTCCATCGGACTCGAAATCCGCTCCAAGGCATGGATTAACGCCCTGACAGTCTGCGTGCAGCCAGAAGTTAGAGAGTACCGCCAGATCGGCGAAGTTAACGAAATCATCGCCGTTTAGGTCGCCAGGCGGCACATCGGGAATCGTTGCCAATATCCATCCAGCGTAGGAGCTGATTCGCACTGCATCGCACTGGTCCGCTTGAGGCAAAGCGGGATTGTCTCTGTTGCGAAACCACGATTCCTGAACCATGAAGTTCGGATCGTTATCATGATCTTGCTCATAGTGCACCTCCACTGCGCGGGTTAAGCCAGCCAGCTTCCATGATCCACTCTGTTTGATGAACCATCCCCCTCCTGAGTCGAGAGTTGCCGGTATAGTTTCGTAGACCGTAGAGCCGCCCTCACCTGGCCCATCGAAATCGGCGATGATGATATCCGACGTGAAGTTTTCAAGCGTGTTGGCGTTCTTTAATTGCTCGATTTTATTGGCGCCCATCCTAAGGGCCCGGCTGCTATAGTCGGCCCACTGGTAGCCATATGTTTGTCCTTGTTTCTGGAGCGCGTTACCGGCTCCAACTCCATAACCGCCTATGACTACATTCTTACCGAATTCGTTTCTCTGTCGGAAGATATTAACGAAATGTTCCAGATTGGCGCTGCTGAGCTTTGCTATTCGAAGGTCCGCTGTTTGGTGATCCCATATCTGCGAGATGTCATACTTCCCGCCACCAATCTCGACTGATGTGTTGATACTGCCGCCTTGATGCAGTGTCGTAATAACGCAGTTGCGTGAGATTGCAACGCAGCCAGCGCCGTTGCCCCAGCGCCCAAGAACCTCGACAGGGGGCCTGTTCGTCCAGGTTTCCAGGTCAGGCACGCTATCCGGATGAAGAACCAAACCCCATGTCCGCCCGGCATTATGCAGACAAAGAAACGCTGTACAGACTAACAATGCCACATGTTTTTTCAATTTACTCTCCATGTATAGAGAATCTGCGCTTAAGTAAAAACTCGGGGGCTGTCCTTCCCTGAATCACCCATCCAATCGGTTTTCGAATTCAACTGCTCCGATACGGATTATATCAAATTTGGCGGAACTATTGGTCAAGAAAATGGTGGAAATGTTAATCCTGAGGTTGCGCTCTGAGCCATTCGACAAATCTCGCAAGTCCTGTTTCCAGAGGCGTTTGTGGGTTGTAGCCAAGCTCATTGACCGCCTTTGTGACATCTGCATAGGTGCGTTCGACATCGCCAGGTTGCGCGGGTAGATATTCTTTGTCCGCTTTCCTGCCCAGTGCGTTTTCGATCTGCAGCACGAGATCGTTTACCGAAACCGGTCGAGACTCTCCGAGGTTGTAAATGTTGAAACCATCACATCTCTCGATGGAAGCAGTAACACCGTTGATAATGTCGTCAATGTACGTGAAATCCCTCATCATCGTGCCGTCGCCATAGATTGGTATTGTTTGGCCTGACTCGATAAGTCTTGCGAACTTGTGAATGGCCAGATCGGGTCTCTGTCGCGGGCCGTAAACGGTGAAAAATCGAAGGCACGTTATCGGCATATCATACAAATGGTGATAGGTGTGGCATATAAGCTCGCCGGCCTTTTTTGTGGCTGCGTAGGGTGATATGGGGAAATCAACGTTATCATCTTCTGAGAAGGGGACCTTCTTGTTGTTGCCATAGACGCTCGAACTCGATGCGAAGATGAACTTCTTTACGTTGTTTTTCCTGGCGGCCTCCAGCATGACGACGGCACCATTGACATTGACATCCGTATAGAGTTGTGGCTGGGCGATTGAGGGCCTTACTCCAGCCATCGCAGCTAAGTGAATGACCACATCCGTCTCGACATCAAGGGACTTCTCCATAGCTTCTGCGTTGCGGATGTCGGCTTCGATTAACTTGAAATCATCCCTCTGCTGTAAGGGCTCAATATTTGAGAACTTGATTTTCGGATTGTAGAAATCGTTGAAGTTGTCTACTCCGACGACCTCCCAGCCGCAAGCGAGGAGCTTCTCGCAGAGGTGCGAGCCTATAAAGCCGGCGGCGCCCGTAACCAACGCTTTCATGACGTTCTTCCTTTTGTCGAGTAAGTTCCTGATTTGCAGTCAAGCCGGGATATCGCTCGCTCCGACTGCGAACACATCAAGGACGATGATTCTCAACATCGTCCCGAATTCATCTCCCGATGCTGTGATATTCAATGCCAGCAGATTCGACGAAGCCTGGATCGTAAAGGTTCCTGCCATCGAAAATGACCGGCTTGTTCAGTTTTGCTACAATTGCTTCGAAGTCAGGGTTGCGAAATTCCTGCCAATCCGTAAGCACGAGCAGGGCGTCGCAGCCATCGAGGGCATCGTATCCGTTTTCAAACACGTCGATCTTCCCCTGAAGTGCAGCGGCTGCCGCCGATCCGGCTTCAGGGTCGTAAGCTTTCACCGATATTCCCGCCTCAAGAAGCCTTTGTAAGCAGAAAATGGCCGCGGATTCGCGTATGTCGTCGGTTTTCGCCTTGAACGCCAAACCCCAGACGGCCAGTGTCACCTGTGCCTGCTGCTTATCGAAGTATTCTATTACGCGATTTGCGAACCGTTCGTACGCTTTCGTGTTGGCCTGTAATACGGCCTTGGCGATTGTCATTTCTGTCTTATGCAGAGAGCCCGTATGGATTAACGCCCGGACGTCTTTCGGAAAGCAGCTTCCACCGAAGCCGATTCCTGGAAATAGAAAAGCCGGCCCTATGCGGGAATCGCTGCCTATGCCCTGACGAACCTGCTCGATATCGGCGCCGAGTTTTTCACAAAGCTCGGATATTTCGTTCATGAACGAGATTCTCGTTGCCAGCATGACATTGGCAGCATACTTGGTCATCTCGGCCGACGTTGGGTCCATAAAGAGAATTCGGCTTCTCTTTCGCATGAACGGACTGTAGAGTTGTTTCATAAAGTCTCGTACTGCCGGTTTGGTTGTGCCGATGATTATCCTGTCCGGATAGTTGAAGTCATCAACGGCGGAGCCTTCCTTAAGGAACTCCGGATTACTCACATAGTCGAAGCCCACATCTGTTATCGAGCCGACAAGTTCAGTGACAGTTTTGTAGGTGCCAACCGGAACGGTGCTTTTGGTCACAATGATTCGGTACTCCCGCATGCAGCCGGCGATATCCCTGGTGGCCGACAGAATAGCTGAGATATCCGCCGAGCCGTCCGGCGCCGAAGGCGTTCCGACCGCCAGAAAAATAATCCGGCAATTATCCACGCCGTATTTAAGGTCGGTGGTGAACTGAAGTCGGCCGATGTCATGATTGCGTTTGACGATCTCAGTCAGTCCTGGTTCGTAGATTGGGATGATTCCCTCTTTAAGACTTGCGACCTTCACCTCATCCTTATCCACACAGATAACATTATTGCCCGCCTCGGCCAGACCTGCCGCGGTAACAAGCCCAACATAACCGACGCCGACCACACAAACCTTCATCCTGTTTTCTCCATCGTTTAATCAACCAGTTCGATCAGATCAACGTCAATTTCCACACTTGCAGCCTGGCCCAGCATATCCACCTGCAGTACGAGTCTCGTTACGTTTCTGACCTTGATAACAATCCCCTGCAGGCCCATAAGCGGACCCGCAATGACCCGGCATTTGCTGCCTGTTTTGATGTAGTTTTCTGGTGTCAGAGGGGCCCCGGCACGAAGAGCTTGCTCTATCTGAGCCAGTTCGTCGATTAACTGCTCTTGGTCCATGACCTCGATCAGGCCAGCTACCCGGTTCGTCTGTAGCAGTTGAATTCGCTGATTCTCGTCGCCGCAAAAGAATAAATACCCGCTGAACAGAGGCAAAAGCGAGCGTACAGTCCGCCGGCTGCTCTTACGCGCCTTCCAGCTCATAGGCAGAAAGTAGTTGATCTCGCGACCTATCAGATCGTGGGCGAGTGCCTTTTCGTTTCTGCTTTTAGTGTGCGCTACCCACCATCGCCCGTTGAAGTCAACGATCGACTTATCTTCAGGCCACATTACAGGCGGATTTTCACTTAGTTTGAGCAACTTGATCTTCCCTGAAAACTCTATTATCATTCACAACATTGCGGAAAATATCAGTCTGATTCATAGAACCTGAGCACTACCTTCGCTACGTGCTCGACCTGTTCGTCAGTCAGCTCCGGATAAATCGGCAACGAGATTACCTTCGAACAAAGCCCCTCTGCTACCGGTAGATCACCCGCTTTATATCCCAATTGTGCAAAACATTCCTGTATATGCAGCGGTTTCGGATAAAACACAGCCGAGGAAACCTGATTTTCAGACAGGAACTGTAATAGTTCGTCTCTTTTTGGCGCCAGCAGCGTGTACTGGTGGAAAACGCTGGTATTGTTTGGCTCTATATAGGGGATCGTTACCGGCGATCCGTCCAGCATTTTGTTGTATAGAGCTGCGATATCCCTTCGTCGATTATTCCACTGATCGATGTATTTGAGCTTGATGTTCAGCACCGCCGCCTGTATCGCGTCGAGCCGGAAGTTGCCGCCGATTACCTTGTAGAAGTAACGTGGCGACTGGCCGTGATCGCGCAGAATCTTGAGCTTTTGGGCAAGGTTTTCATCCTTGGTGACAACCAGCCCGCCATCGCCATAGGCGCTGAGGTTCTTTGTTGGATAAAAAGAAAAACATCCGAGATCGCCCAGGCTACCGCAGGGCTTGCCGTCCTGGATCGCGCCGATTCCCTGAGCGGCATCCTCGACAATGGCGATCTTGTGCGGCCTGGCAATCTCATTTATTTCCTGCATCCGGGCAAGCTGGCCGAATAGATGAACCGGGATAATAGCTTTCGTCTTGCCCGTGATCTTTTCTTCGATTGCCGTCGGATTGATATTGAACGTGTCCGGGCAAACATCGACAAAAACAGGCTTGGCGCAAAGTCGTGCTATGGAGCCTGCCGTTGCAAAGAACGTGAAAGGCGTTGTGATTACCTCGTCTCCGGGCCCCACACCCAGCGCCATCAGGGCCAATAATAGAGCGTCGGTCCCGCTGGAAACACCTACCGCGTACTTCGTACCGCAGTATTCCGCAATTCGCTGCTCGAAGGCCTCGACAGTCGGGCCGAGAGCGAAATGCTGGCTTTCGCAAACCTCCTCTATTGCGGCCAGCACCTCATCCTTAATGGTTCTGTATTGTGCCTTCAGATCGAGTAATGGGACCTTCATCTAAACCTCGACAATTTCTATGCTTTCGTAACTTTTCTTGCGCCTTTGCGCACCCCGGCTGTTGCGTTTCGAGTGTCGACAACTATCTTCGAGTTGGCTACAATCCAGTCATAGTCATACTCGCTATGGTCGGTTGAGATCAAAACGACATCGTAGCCCCCAAGCATCTTCGCCGAGAGCTTCTTGCTGCTCATTTTCAAGTCGTGCTTACGCTGCCTGTGAGTCTTTGGGATGTAGGGATCATTGTAATCAACTTTGGCGCCCTTTTCACGAAGCAGCTCGATCAGCTCAATTGATGGAGATTCACGCAGATCGTCGATATCCTTCTTGTAAGCCAGTCCCAGCACGAGGATTTTAGAACCTTTCAGGCTCTTTCTCTGCTCGTTGAGCGCTTCCATCGTTTTATTCACAACATATCGAGGCATATCTGTGTTGATTTCACCCGCCAGCTCGATGAATCGTGTTGGCATGCCGTATTGCCGCGCCCTCCAGGTCAGGTAGAATGGGTCTATCGGAATGCAGTGACCGCCAAGGCCCGGCCCGGGGTAGAATGCATTAAAGCCGAACGGTTTTGTGCTCGCCGCTTTTATAACCTCCCAAACATCAATGCCCATGCGGTCAAAGACAATTTTTAGCTCGTTGACCATGGCGATGTTAACACAGCGGTAGACGTTCTCTAAAATCTTGGCTGCTTCAGCGGCTTCCAGGCTCGAAACCGGGATTGTCTGAACGATTGCCAGGTTATACAACGAACAGGCAATATCACGGCACTTCCTGGTCAGGCCTCCAACGACCTTTGGAATTGTCTTGGTTGTGAAGTTTTTGTTTCCGGGGTCCTCTCGCTCGGGAGAGTACGCCAAATGGAAGTCTTTACCGGCTTTGAGGCCCGAAGTTTCGAGAATCGGGGCCATAAGCTCCGCAGTAGTCCCAGGATAGGTTGTGCTTTCGAGCACGACCAACTGGCCCTTCTGCAGATGCTTAGCGATCGTCTCGGTGCTGCTAATCACATATTGCATGTCAGGCTCGCGGTTCTCAGTCAATGGAGTGGGCACACAAACCAGGATGGCGTCCACCGATTTTAACCGGGCCATGTTTGACGTAGCCGTAAAGCAGCCGCTGTCAACAATGCTCTTAACCTGGCTGTTTGGGACGTGCTTGATGATGCTGCGCCCGGAGTTCAGCACAGTAATCTTTTTATCATCGATATCGAATCCGACGACCTTCAAACCCGCCGTAGCGAACTCCCGAGCCAGAGGCAAACCAACATATCCGAGCCCCATGACACCTACTGTGATTTTTCTGTCCCGCAACATATTGTGCCAGTTTTTCATAATCCACACCTTTCAGCGTGCTCGGCAGGCCTCGAATATAACTCTCTTGAGCCTTACATAGTATTGATAGAGGCATCCGTCCCGGTCGATATACCCGATTTCCACGATCCGGACTGCCTGTGCTAAAACCGAGAGTTTAGGTTTGCATGGCTAAAATGTCAACGCAATTGCCATGTCTTTTGCAGCTTCTGGTTCGTAAATCACACTCAAGTGTGGGAATCTGAGAAATTGATCTTGACTGCTTTGGACCATTTATTAACATATTCTAATAGCAGCAGATTGGTGACATGATGGTTGTATGCTTGGCATTTTGGCATGGAATTGAGGCACTGAGTTGGGATCTTGCAAGCAATTTGGAGTTCTATTCACCTGCATCGGCAGGCGCGTATCGTTGCTGGAGAGCTTTCGGCGAGCGGCAAAGCAGCTTGGATTGAGCGTTTCGTTCCTTGGAACTGATACGACGAAGTTGAGTTCTGCCTTGCAGATGTGCGACAAGGGTGTTCTTGTCAAACGGACAACGCATAGAGACTACATCAAGCAGGTGCTTTCCGTCGTAAAAAAAGAGCGCGTGCGCCTTCTGGTTCCGACTGTGGATTTGGATTTGAAGCTCCTGGCTGAGAACAAGGAAAAGTTTAAGAAAGCCGGCTGCACTATACTTGTTTCAGAGCCCGAAGTTATTGCTATCTGCCAGGATAAAAGAAAAACATACCGTTTTCTTGCCGCTAATGGTTTTGACACGCCTGAGACCATGTCTGTGCCCACTGCTTTGCGGAAGAAGGGGCTTGGGTGGCCTCGTTTTCTCAAGCCCTGGAATGGGTCGGCCAGCAGAGGTAATACGAAAGTGGCCAACCGTAATGAGATGCTGTTTCATAGTAAGCGGATACCGAATGTTATTTGCCAGGAATATGTTGATGGTACTGAATACACATGCGATGTGTATGTAGACTTCGAAATGAAAGTGCGTTGCGTAGTTCCCCGCAAGCGCATTGAAGTGCGGGCCGGGGAGGTGAGCAAGGGGCAGGTTGTCGAGGACGACCATATAATGCAGCAAGCCTCTCGATTGGTTGGCGCACTTGGGGCCGGACCGGGGGTAATAACTTTGCAGTTATTCCTGACGCACAACGGCAGGATGAAATTTATAGAGATCAATCCACGATTCGGGGGCGGCGCTCCGCTGTCGATAAAGGCGGGAGCCAACTTCCCGAAGTGGATATTGCAGGGACTCGTTGGCAAGAGGCCGAGGATCCGATTCGACGGTTTCCAGGACGGCCTTACAATGCTTCGCTACGATAGCGAAGTCTGGTATCAGGGCTGAGCAGTCCGATACAGCAATTCTGATTGCCGGAATAATCGGCGAGATTAACTATTGAGACCTTTGAATAACTTGGTTCTTTCTAAAACCACCTTGCTTTAAGATGCCGTCGAGGTTGTTTTTCTCTGAGGCAAGGTAGTTTTTCAGAGACCTCTATTGTCACGTTGCTTCATTTGCGCGCGGCTAACTTTTCAGTTGGCCAGGCTTATAATCGCCGAATAACTTTCCCCAGGGGCTTGTTTCAAGCCAGTGATTCACGGTTTTCCTGCCCTTGGATGGATACCATATTCTGTCGTGGTACACCGCTGAAGCGAAGATGAAGCCATACACCAAAGGCGTATGAAACATCAGCTTCTCAAGCCAGCGCATCGGCCCGAACCATAAGAGTTTGCCCACGTGCGATGCCGCATTGTCACCCGTGACAAATCCCCAGTTTTCCTTGGCCGGATCGACGTCGCCGACGATTTCAATCTCGCTCAGCCTGCCGACGCCGAGGCCCCGTTCGTGAGCCAGACGGATGAATTTATGGTCCATCGGCTCGAAACCCATCAGCTTCGAGCAAACTGCGTCCACTGCAACGCAGTCATCCGATGCCAAAATGACGTTCTTGGTCACAGGTGTCATGGTTCTCGGTCCAGGCCCATTCCCCGCCGTAGTTCCATCGGTAACGACGAAAATACCGGGATGGATTTCCTTTTGGATTGCAAGCAAATCCACGAGCGTTTCGTGTATTTGTGAGTGGCAGTAGTGGCGTTTATTGTCTAAAAGCCCTCCGAAGGCGTTTTTCATTGCGCCGGTGATGTTGGTGTAAATGTGACATTTGGCCGTTGGTAAATGAACGATATTCTTGCCGTGAAAAAAATCGGGGATGTATATCCCGTCGGGAAATATTCGATCCAGCACCAACATTTCGGCCTTTGGCTCGTATCGCTCCCACTTCATGTCCATCGGCTCGAAGTTGTACTTTATCGGTACATGGTGGTATTCGCAGACCGGCCTTTGTTTGTTGAGCATCTCTCCGGTTCTGGAGTTAGTAACAACGGTCTCGTTCTCCACGCACACCAGATCGTCAAGTCCGGCTTCTCGCAGGCCCAATATGGCGCCTTCAAGCTGCCAGGGCGTCGTATTCGCCCCAGGATACATCAAATGCCACGACAAGTTGTTCTTCAGAATCGTCGCGCTTCCGGCGTCCAGAGCCTTTTGAACGTGCGCCAGTTGCATTGCCTTCTGCACATCCTGCAGAACAGTCTCAGGCGTTGTTTTTATGATAGCAACAGTGCTCATAATGCTATTCTATACGATAGCCAAGGCCATTTGTTTTGGCTATACAAAGCTGTTTATACTCCATTGGTGTGCGTCTGAGGCAATAAAATCACACGAATTATCGATGCTGGATCTATACTGCATTTTGGTTATTCGGTTTCTTTAACGACTGCACGATGCAGAACTCCCGCCGACTCGAAATCGCACTTATCGAAAATAAAAGCAGGGAAGTATCCCTTCTTTGGCGTGACGACATAAACAAGGCCCTTTGCCGCCTTATCCATAAGTTCGGTTTCCATCTCTTCAGGCGTATTCGGATCGTTGACTATTTTCGAGACGATCCTTACGTTTTTTCCTTTCCCCTTAGCCTGTTGAACGTAAAGCAAAGGCGGCGCTGTCGTTGTATCGCCCAGTATCACAGCGTCTGATTCCACTGAATCCAGCGCTTCGCTGGCGAATTTCTCTGCGCCACGATAGTTGGTTTGCCAGGGTCTGAGAAAATATGTGTAATCATCGCGGTAGGGAATTGTTCTGGCGCGTGAGGCGATGCCATAATACCTGGCTACATCAGGAGCTATTATGTATGTCGGCACCGTCAGTAAGCAGAATAGAGTTGCGACGATGACAGGCGCCTTTTTCCTTCTGCCTCTTAGAAACGGCTCGATTCCGACAGCGATAAGAATAGAGATCATGCAGTAGAATGGGATGAAGAAAGCGTAGCGATCTACTATGGAATACCTGAAAGCAAACGCCAAAAACATAAGCGTCAGTAGGACTATGATGGCGCCAAACCATCGTTTGGGAGATACTCTGAACACATTGGCCAAACCTATGAGCACCAGCAAAATATTGGGCGTTGGATAGTTAAGAACAAACCACATGAGGTTCTCTTTGACGATCCTGATTGATATATATGTATTAAGAACGTCGTCCTTCCACCTGTCTCCAAATGCTGCTGATGACAAAGTGGCCTGAATGCTGTTTGTGTCAAGAAGATGCTTGATGAACAGGTATTCGAACAGGGCTGCTCCGGCCATCCAGAAGACAACCATTACTAACAGGTCTTTGAGCGATATTCTTGCTCTTATCAGTAAAACTAAAACCAAAACGATGTAGCACAGCAATGGAATGGAAGCCAGCATGTGATTGGATATTGCCAATCCGTTAATTAGGGCCAACAGGTACAGATGCCCGATATGGGAGCTGTATGCATAGTTCAACAGGACTATCATCTCTAACAGAAGCAGCGCAACGGTCAGGTTGTACGTCTCCGGGATCGCGGCGTGACGCCAGAACGTGTGTGATAAGGCCAGCGACAAGGCGCCTATAAAAGCGGCGGCCCCGTTGTTCAGCAATAATCTCAGCAACAGGTACAGATTGGCAACCGCAAAGGCCGAGATTATTGCGTTAGTAAGATTGACCTTGTAGGCGGGATCTCCTAACGGTATGTATTTCGTTGCGATGCAGATGCCATAGTATAGAGGATGCGAGAGGGCCAGTCCGAGATGTCCCTGAATGTCGTTGTTTAGAACGCGATATTGGATGATGCCGCTATCCTGCCAGACGGGGCCTGGAGCGCATGTAGCGATGTAAAGTGTCGCCGCGGCGATAAAGACCATCAGATAGGCGGCTCCTGCTCCGCCGCTATTTTGTGAACCGGTCAATGTTCTCGTCATGACCTGTTTTTCCACTCCATGTTGCATGCGATTTTTTGGGGCTCTTGTGGCCGTTGCACGGTATCGTCCTCGTGCTGTTAGATTGTAATCGTTAGATATTCAGTTTCACTATCGAAAATTGCTGCTCCTTCGTAAGAATAGGGGACGAACAATGTATCACCACTCCTGAATTCTACGATATTGTCTCGAGCGTCCGCCATCTTTCCTGATCCCGTTAATATCATCAGGACCTTCACCTGGCCCGGTGACAGCAAAAGTTCGCACTTTTGACCTTGGTGCCCCTTGTCGATTTTGAAATAAGGGCAATCGACGAGCCGTCCAACGGTCTTTACCGAAAGATTGTCGCCTGAAGCATCGAAATGAATGCTCTCAATAGCCTGCTCGATATGCAATTCTCTGGATTTACCCGATTCGTCGACTCTATTCCAGTCGAAGACGCGATACGTCGTATCCGAAGGTGTTTGCACCTCAGCAATCAGCAAACCCGCCCCAATACTGTGAGGGGTTCCAGCGGGCAGAAAGTGACACTCGCCCCGCTCGACCGGAATTCTGAGCAGCATCTGATCGACTGTGCCTTGCTCTATGGCTTCGGCAAAAGTCTCTCTGGTTACACCCGGTTTTAGACCTTTATAGATCACTGCATCGGGATCAGCCTCGATTATGTACCAGCATTCGGTCTTGGGATCACCCTGTCCTGTCCGCCTGCACGTTTGAGCATCGGGATGCACCTGCACGCTCAGTATGTCCTGCGCATCAAGCAGCTTGATCAGCAGCGGAAACGGGCCGGTTACTCTATCGCCGGTAATTTCCTTAGGGTGCTGTTGGATCGCTGCGGCCAGTGTCAGGCCCGCAATATCTCCGTTGGCAATGACAGACTTGTCCTGTGGCAGATCGGCCAGCTCCCAGCTCTCACCGATTTTTTGATCGGCCGGTAGGTCTTTGCCGAAGACCTCTCGAAGTCTTTGCCCACCCCAAATCCTCTGTTTGTAAATCGGCTCGAATTTGAATGGATAAGATTTCATGCAGACAATTCTACAGCCACAGGACGCCTTTGTCCATGATTGACCGCGTATCGCCCGGCGTTCCGCCTATAGGGTTATTGTAGGAATTCGCTGATTCCTGAGGAGATTGCACTCGCGAGCCTGTTTTGATACGTGCTGTTTTTCAGGAGGGACGCTTCCTGTCGGTTCGAAAGATACCCAAGCTCGACAAGGACGGCCGGCCCTCGCGTGTTTATGAGAACGCGGTAATCCCCCCGTTGGATGTTCCGCCCATCAGGTGAGACTTTTGACATAGCACGAGTAATCGCTTTGGCGGCTGTTTGTGATGCCCTGGAGGCCGAACGTGCGATGTAGATTGTGAATCCGCGGGCCGATTTGTTTGCCGCCGAATCCGCATGTATGCTGACGAACAGGTCGGCGTTGCATCTATTTGCCACCGCAGCACGCTCTTCGAGTTCGATGTACCTGTCACTCTCACGTGTCATGAGAACCTCGAAGCCTTTTCGCTTAAGAAGTGAGGCTACTTTCTGAGCAACCTGAAGATTGACTATTTTCTCATAGTAGCCCAGACAGCTTGTCGCACCGGGATCTTTGCCTCCGTGTCCGGCATCCACTACGATACAACCAGATTTTCTGTATGATGTTGTAGTGGGAGGTGAATACGCACCAGTCATCGCTGTGCGGATTTTATCGACGAGCGACTCGCTTACGAATATACCCGTGCTCTTTTTTGAAACCTTCCCTGTAGTCGCCACTGGCTTTGAATTTACGTAGACCTGTCCGCCGCTGAAGGTGAAGATCATGACAGTATTGGCGGAATTCTTGAGTGTAACATGAGTGGACTTGGCGTTGCTGATTGTCAAACCGAGGCTTGAGGCAAGCTCGTTGATGCTGACAATGCCCAGCGATTGCCCTCCAGGGCTGCTCTGCGACTCCTGACAGCCAACAAAAGCGAAAGACGCAAGCAGTAATAGAGTTGTCAATGTTAGCCGGATTCTCATTAGGTGTAGTTATCGGTGATTTGCCGTCATCTCATCAGAATTCCTGGGCGTTATATATCTTGCTCGCAAAAGCTTAGTTTGGAGCAAAATACGGACATTATGCCTTTTTATGAGCTAAATCGCTGAGTTTCATTCGTTTTTTAATCCGCCGATTTGAGCCAGTTTGATGCCAGAAGGGCATAATCCCTCGTATCCACCGCTCCGTTTCTGTTTATATCAGCGCGTTCATAGAAGTCGTTCTCAATGGATCCCTTTAAGCCCAGCCAGTAATAACTCAATTCTGCAAGGTCCCTTATATCGACAGTTCCATCCACAACCAGATCGCCTGACAGGGGGGCTCTGACGAAAACCACAGTAAGAGGCTCGGATGGCTGATATTGTTCATCATCGTCGAGTGCGTCGTACATAATGTAAGTGATCCATTGCATTTCGCTTGCGCCCGCAGGCGCCGGCGCGCGATACTGTATGTGTAGATGAGAATCTTCCAGGCTGCTATGATTGAGCCAGTCGCCGGGATTGCCCATATTGATGCCTAATGAGCTGTTTCTTGCTGAAAAATCCGGAGCGACATCGAGGCACTCGATTATGATCCGATAATCAGCGTTTGGCGTCCCAATCAACTGTCTGTTCGGATCGCTTTCGTCAATAACATCAAAGCCGGGCTCTCCGATCTGATAGCGGTCGTATCTCTCGTTGTAGTAAAGCGGGTAATACCAGTTGAGCCACGTGGGATCGCCGGAATGATTGGGATCGCTGTGTCGATATTTCTCAGTGCAATCGAAAAACAGCTTCATATCGTCATCGGTTCCCCAAATGCTATCTTCATTGCAGCCTATGCGAAAATGGTCGAGCGGGCAGGATGCCTGGCTTGCCAAGGCTATCGCCAAAATCAGTATGGCAGTAACAATAATGCTCGATTGTCTCATCGGAACCTGCTCCCTTCTGCATACAACATGTTCTCTCTCAATCATCCGGCGGCCAGCCCGGGGCATAACCGGGAAACCAGTAGCACTGGCCGGGCCATTTCCACGTTTCTTCGATTGTGAGATTCTCCGCGTGGCCATCGACGAACAGGTAGTTGGATGTCCCATTATGGCGGTCCCACGCGATTTGGCCTTTGGCCTCGTTGATTGAGCCCCAATTCTCTGGGTGTATATGGTCATAGTTCTTCCAACTGGACGGTGCTTCACCCGAATACACGCAGTATGCAGGATGGCGTATTCTCAATATATTGTTGTATTTGCCTCGGTTGTAGTAGCATTTCGGGTCCAGCAGCGCATTGAGGGCAAAGCTCGACCATCGCAGATCGTTCGGCTGCTCATCGAGCGAAATGCTCCAGTCCAAGAAGTCCTTCGCCTCGTCCGCCGGACACTGTAGCAGAAGCTTCTCTCGCGTATATTGGGTGAGTATTCTCAGCCAGTACTGATTCGGGTCGTCCAGGTTGCACGAGCTTGGAGGCAGGCGATAGTCGTTGTCCATTACGTATGCGGCCAGGGCAATACCCATCTGCCTCATGTTGCCCATGCATTTGATTCTCTTGCCTTGCTTGCGGGCTCTGCCCAGCGCGGGCAGTAAAATGCTCATCAGTAAAGCTATGATTGCGACGACCACCAACAGCTCTATCAGTGTAAACCCTGCCTTATTCCACCCTGCCTTTGATGCTCTTTTCTGTGGATTCTGTACTTGCATATCACATCTCCATGCGTCTCCACGCGGAAACATGCTGGCTACCTTGGCCTTATTCCAGGCAAGCAAAACGCCCCTGTGCAAAGCAGGAGGATGGTTGCAGGCTCTGGAATCGTTTCGAAAGTAAAGGTGTAGGGAGCTGATTCAAGATAGTCTGTGGCGCCTGCATCCACTGCGGTGAAGGTTGCAGAGAACGTTTCGCCAGCCCCATTGGCAAGGGCCAGAAATTCGGTGTGAACGTGAAAACCATACGCGCCGAACTGCCCATTCTCGTTGTACATATCAGCGAACCACTTTGGCAGGCCAAAATTGTAAATGTCCCCATCCTTGGCAAGAATCTCGCTACCGGTGGCTTCCTCTTCCATCCAGAAACTGACCGAGTCGGAATAGCCGATACGCTTGATTCCGATTCTCCAGTCAGATACTGGTTCCTGGGTTGCCCCACCTAATTGGAAGACACCGGTCGGCGGGTGTGCCGAATGCCAGCAATCCAGGTCAGCCACATACAACTGCTTGTCGCCGAAGAATTCACCCGTCGGTATCATTGGCAACGTGTCCCATTGGGGCTGACTGTCGGAGGCGAATATCCAGAGTTGATCGTCGTCTGCTGTGCCCCAAAGGGCGTCCGCGTTCCGCCCGATATGTGTATGTTCGTGTCCGTGCGCAAGTCTGACTGTCCCGATGCCAAACAGGGCAGTTGCGATCAGACATGCCCGTATCGTTTGTTTGCTCATCATTTACTCCATATGTCAATTCAAGTGTCTGCTTAAGCTCATAAAAGGTAGTTATGAGCATGTTCGTGTAGATCCACGTCAGTTGTCCCTGCCTTAGGCATTTCGGACAACTACATTGAATTTACGATTAGCAGTCTGTTGAATGGATCGTTGCATGAACGATTGCGACGGCGCCGGTCAGGAGAGAACCGGAGGTGGGCGTGGAGTAAAAGGCTCCAGATGAAATGGGGTGGATTGTACGCTAAAGTAGGGCTCACAGTAGTAGTATTGAAATTCGATCAGGTCCTTGATTTGCGGTCCTAACTGGATATCGTACTTATCCGGTGCAACGAGCAACTGCCGGCAGATAGGGCACTGGTCGCAGTCATGGTCCTGGGGGTGATCGAGGGCATGCAGGTGTAATTCGAGTAGCATCCCCGTGGCCATTGCCGTCAGGCATATTATAGCCGTAATTGAAATGCTTTTTCGAATCCAGTCAGTCACATCTGTACTTTCTTATTTGCCCTACATTGTTTACAGGAACACTTCGGGCATAATCCTTCGAACCTGACTTGCTGGCGTTGGATGAAGAAGCCCTCGTGCGAACCGTGTATAGCAGGCAATCGCATCTTGGTCAGGCAGTGTGTTGCGCCGCACATCGTACAGGTGAAATGTGGATGGCACTGTGTTTTCGTGCATCTGTCCGCAAGCTCGAAGTGCCATGCACGTTTTTGCAAATAAGCCCTATGCACCAGTCCTGCTTCTAAAAGCGCCGAAAGCGTTCGATATATCGTGACTCTATTTATGCCTGTTCGGCTCACCTGCGTCGCAATCTCATCCTGCTTAAGAGGCCGGGCCGAATCGATCAGTACGCCGAGGATCGCCATTCTGCCTTTAGTGCAGTACAGCTTCGAGGCTTCAAGCATTTCCCGTGCAGTTGTGTCACGTTCTGATTTCATTTGTGTGAGTGTCCGCAGCCGCAATGAGCAGGCAGATCGTCTGATGATTTGATAAAAAACCAGGGAAATGCGATATCACTTATACAGCAGGGCAGCAACACGGCCACAAACAGCACGATAAACATTCCTACCAGTATTACAGGGGTTATTGCCGATTCCGTATTCATGAGCATATGAAAAGAAGACGCCCATGTGCTGACAAGCACGTGTCCTGCGTGGGAGAATTTCGTATGTGGCAGGAAGTATGCGATTAACACTCCTAACAGTGCAGCCGGATTAACGATGTACCATTCTTCGATGAAGCCAAGATGGAGGCCATGATGGTCGTCATGATGCGCTTCATCGCTTGCCTGCTCGCTATGTTTTGGGGTAGTCTCTGAGTCGGGATCATGGGCGGTTTCACCCTCATGCATACCTCCATGCACAGGCACCGCGACTCCCAGAATACTTTCGCCGAAAAACGGAAGAACACAGTCGCTCATGGTCGCCACTCCTATTGAGCCGAAATACCCAACGATTGCTACTGTCAAAAAATGCTTCGTACCTTGACGCAGCTTGAAAAGAGAGGCCGTAGCAAGAGCCGACAGCAAAACATGACCGGGATGAAACAACTGAAAAAGCCTGTAAGCTGTTGTGCGATCAGTGTTTCTCAGAAGGAGCATGCAAGCGATGCCGGTCAGCGCCCCGAATGCAGTGAATGGAGCATGCGCCTTCAGTTCGCTTGCAATTGCTATCAAACGTTTCTTCATTCCTTCGAACCTTAAATCTATAGGATTGGATAAGATTCTTTGTATTTTATGCGATTATATGAACAGGCGGATACATATGCAACTATGTTGCATATTTTTATTCTTTCCAGGGAATCGAAAGAAATAAAAGAGGCGTATCACTCTATCACGTTTAGTGTATAAACGGGCATCAGCTCAAAAAGATGGATAGATGCCACGAGGATTACTGTGGCTTCATGTGCTATAGAGCCTCTGTATGGGATTGGAGCTTGAGCATTGAGTTGTACAAGTGTTAGAATTAACTTCAAAAAGAGTCATAAAGCCGCTTTCGCTATGAGCAAAAGAAAATAGCTTTACATAGAATTTGGTGCAATGGGGAAGGAGTAAGACAATGGTTTCTGTATTTAAATCCAAGGTCGAACATATCCATGTAAGCATGATATTAAAAGTGTTCCTGGTTGCTCTTTGCTTGTTGATGTGTGGCTCAGCGCGAGGAGCGGCGGATTCTAATGATAAGAATACAAAGCGTGCCGATCAGGGCTTTGGGATCAAGAATCCGTTAATCGAGCAACGCGCCGATCCCTGGTGCATGCGTAACACTGATGGCTACTACTACTTCACTGCCACTGTTCCGCAATACGACCGGATCGAGATGCGGCGGGCCGAGACAATTGCTGGCCTTAGCAACGCCGACGCCAAAGTAATCTGGAAAAAGCACGACAGGGGGGCTATGAGTTATCATATCTGGGCCCCTGAGATTCATCACATTGACGGCGCTTGGTATATTTACTTTGCCGCAGGGCGAGCCGAGGATATCTGGGCCATTCGCATATATGTTCTCGAATGCAAATCCCCCAATCCCCTGACAGGCAAATGGACCGAAAAAGGTCAGCTCAAAACCAACTGGGAATCGTTCTCTCTTGACGCCACTACTTTCGAGCACGAAGGCGTGCGATACCTCGTTTGGGCACAGAAGGACCCCAAAATCCGAGGCAATACGAACCTCTACATTGCAGAGATGGACAATCCGTGGTCGATAAAGGCCGGACAGATTATGATAACCAGGCCTGAATATGACTGGGAGCGGATCGGCTTCTGGGTCAATGAGGGGCCGGCTGTCTTAATCCGAAACGGTAGGGTATTTATCAGCTATTCAGCCAGTGCGACGGACTACAACTACTGCATGGGTCTGCTCGCTGCAGATGAAACCTCGAACCTGCTCGATGCGAACTCGTGGCGTAAGGCTCCTGAGCCGGTTTTCAAGAGCAGTCCAAGCCACAGCCAATACGGGCCCGGCCACAATAGTTTCACTATAGCCCCAGACGGAAAAACCGATCTGATCGTCTATCACGCGCGCAACTACAAGGAAATCCAGGGCGACCCATTACGCAATCCAGACCGCCACACGCGCGTCCAAAAGCTCAACTGGAAGCAGGACGGCAGTCCCGATTTTGGCGAGCCTGTCCCTGACGGTCCACTTCCATGACAGGCAGGGGATTACCAGCGAGCGACAGACCTCTGACGTTTGATCTGATGCATCGCTATCATGGCCAAACTTTCAGTACCTGCTTTCCTCCCTCAGAAAGCTCGAATGGGCTAGGGAATGGATTAGCAGTGTTTCTCTTAGCACCTAAGTAATCGGTATCAATCAGGTAGGGCGAGCCATCAGGTTTTTTGTAGGGCAGGTCGGGGATTAGGGTCTTACCGAGCAGTTCGGTTGTTATAAGTTTACGGGAATGCTCTTTGGCCCAGGTTTTATCGAACGTTATGTGGAGATAGGTGTCACCGTTTTCTTTATTAAGTTTCAACTTGGGATCGAAATCAGACAACACAAGCGGATTCAGCTCGTGTTTCGAGTTCTTGGCGCCTTTTAGAAAGATATTGCCCGCCATGTGCATTTGCTGGGCCGCATCGTCGTACGTTGCCAGCCCATCGTAACCTACAAAGATATTGTTGTAGAACCTGTCGTCTCCGCCCTTGATTTTGGACAGTCCGGCTACTTCGGTGGAGTGGGCCTTGTGAAATGGAGTTTCCCGCCCCAGTTCGGGACGATGCACAACCATGCCTGCAAATAAATTATGCACGTATGCTCCACCTTCCGACATATCGAATAAAGCAGTCCGCGAGAGAAACAGATTGTTATCGACCATAAAAGGCCCATGATCGACTTCCACAAACAAATCCTGGCTGGGGCCGTTATCGTGCATCAAATTCCTAGTCACTCGCGCCCCCTGATTCATCCAGTCGAGCCATATCCCCAAACACGTCCTGTAGATATGGTTGTGGCTTATCTCTGTGTCAATCGCAGCGTGAATCTTTATACCCGCCATCTCGGCGCCCGTGAAAAGCTGCCTGATGTGAATGTCGTGGATGTCGTTATTGGTGATAGTGCTGAAAACAGCCCCGAGACTTCCGACCACACCTGCCTGTTCGCAATGTGAGATTTCATTATTACGCACGATATGGTGGCCTATATTGTCACTGGACCATCCGTTTTCCAAAGCACGGTCTATTGTTTTAACATAACCCTCAGCGGTATTTTCCGAGGTGTTGTCCCATTGATCGCCATATTTTCCAAGGGCGACACCTACACATGTGGAATAGCAGATAATATTGTCCTCGATGATCCACCCTTTGCTCCAATGTGTGCCGATCAGGCCAACCTGCTTCGCTGTAGGCGGTGCCCAGGGCGTAGCCGCGTGCATCATAGTAAAGCCTCGCACTGTGATATAGTTGACCCCAGGCTTATCAGGGTAAAACACAGCCTGGCGTACATTGATCTCAACATCCTCCTCGTTTGGATTGATACCTTTGAACTGTGCCCAGATCGTGGTATACGATCCATCAACTTGTCCAAACCATAATTGTTCGTCGGATGCATTCGTTTTTGGTTCTTTGAATACCAGACAGATAGTCTTGATTCCGCTCAAAGGTTTTATCTTTGCAGTGAACGAGGACCATAGTTGCCAGCCTCCTGTATGAGGGACCGAGCACAAGCCAAGAAGATCACCATCAGGCGTATTTAGACGAATCTCGATTATTCCGCCATTTGTTACAGATGCAGCGCGAATCTCTATTTGCTCGGTGTGCTGGCCGAAGTCTACTTGTTCGTATCGAACCCAGTCACCAGGTTCGATCCAGCCTATGCACTGCCCGCCCTCTGTGCAGGCCGCAGCTTGAACGCCATGTTGTGCCTTGAAAGAGGCTGCCGGTATACGTTTTGCCTTTTGCGAATCTTCGCCCGGCGCAAACCATGCCACATTAAGCAAACACTGCTGGTTCCACCACCCATATCGGGCTGATGCAGCCCCAATTGGCATTAACACATCTTCGATATTGGCCGCTTCGATAAGCCAGTGACCGTTCTGGTATACTGATCCGGTATGATGTTCCCGATTTTTAGGATTGAACCAATCACCTGAAATCAGATCGCTATAGGGATTGAATTCCCCGAAGAAGCTTTTGGGTATGGTGACCTTCCATGTATCGTTTTGCACCTTTTTCCAATCCCTGATTCTCTCAGAGCCTTTGATGATAACTATTTCATCAGATGCAGCCTGGTATGTGATACGTTTGCTGTCGGACTCACCCCCGCGCGGAGGGCTGATTCGTTCGCGGTATACACCTTCGTGAACGGTGATAGTATCCCTTGGCTGAGCCAGACACGACGCCGCTGAAATACTCCGCAAAGGCTTTGCAGAGGTCCCATCGTTCAAGTCGTTACCGAGTGTAGAGACATGATACTCACGCGCCGAAACCATAGATACAGTCAAAGCCATTAAAATGACGACCGAAAGATTCTTCATAGCTTTACTCCGTTAACCTCTGATGATCTGTTTGCCTTCACAAAATAATGACCAACTGTTTATAAGAATGCAAGCCTTACATTTCTTAACGCTTGATGTGTTCCAATTGCCACTGATAGATAGATGGGACTTTAGGATTTGGTTTGCTCGCATCGGTTAATCCCAAAGCTTTATCATTTCTTTCGATTTCAGCAGTACCCTTGCCCGACACGATTTTACCGTTACCTCCGTATAGAGTATTGTTCGCAACTTCGATACCCACACAATCTTCAGTATTGAGTTGCACCATTGGGCTTTTACCGTCTTTGAGAACGAATACATTACCTGAGATTGTATGATCGAAGCTGGCGGTCTTGGCGAATATTCCAGGACCACTATCGACAACAAAACGGTTGTACAAAATCAGCCAGCTTTCGTTCATCCCGCCCATCCAAAGGCCTGCTCGTTGGCTGCTGACGTCGCAGTTATAAACAACGTTTCGAGGACCATTGGGTCCATGTGCCGTATCTTCAGGTGGAGACGCCCACATACCGTAGCCATATCCGCCATTGCCGCGCACAGACTCGATTTTGCATTGTTCGATCAGGTTCTCATTTGTCCAGCCTGCGTGCCACTGCCCATCGCTTTCGTGGAAGATACTGTCGCGAATGACACACCCACTCGCGGCCCACTGAAACATAGGGGCGTGTCTCATCTTGAAGGTTTCGACTTCCTCCATCAGGCAGTCCCAGCATCGTTCCCAGCCGGTGTATGCTGTACCTCCACCACCTTTGAACCAGGCGTCATCGAAGGTGCATCGTCGAATGGTGCACCACTTCGCAGCAGAGCCATAAACAGGGAATCGACCGCATTTTTTCACCGTCACCCCCTCGGCCCAGCAGTTCCATCCGTGGCTGAACATCACGGTGCTGATCCAGAGATTCTCCGTCTGCTCGATATACAGTTCTTCCACACCACAATATTGGATCGGCCGTACCTTCTGCACGTAGGAGTCATCGACAATTGGGAACTCGATTCGCAGGGGCTGGGCGATTTGGATTATATTGCCTTTGATCTTGGTGATCTCGACTGCGTACATCCGATACGAGCCCCACTTGCACTTATTCTTCGTCAGTGTCTTCCATCGTGGCGTGGCTGGCCCATCGATGATGATGCAATCACCGGCGATGAGCCCTGATGTGCTCTGGAGCGTCAGTTCCGTATCGCCTCGCTTGCCGTCTTTGTCTAACTTGAGCTTGGCGCCGACATAGCCGGGGCCTGCGAACATAATCGCGGCGCGACAGTCAGGCACATCGGGAGCATCTTTGAAGGCCCTGTCCACCACAATTTCGATCTTGGTTTCACGAGTTGAGCCATCTTTGTACTCGCCCACGCCCTTGAGGACGTGCTTACCGTTTTCGACCTTGCGGACGATTTCCGATCCGCGAATCGCATACGAGAAGCTGTTGCCTGAATGCTGGCCGCGCTCCCAGTTACCGATAACCATCTCATCGATGAAAATCTGCATTTTAAGGAGATTAGTCGGGGCACAGTGCAATTCAATACGCGTATTGGGGCCGACCGTCTCGTTTGGGGCGGGACTGAAGAAGCTTGCTCCGTTGCCAGCGATCTTGTATCGAAAGATCAAGCGTGTCTTGTCGGCGCCGCGACCTCTGATTACGACGTTGTCGTGACGCACAGTGACCGGTCGATCCAGATACCAGGTCCCTTCACCGATGGTCACGGTTCCACCGCCACCGCCGCCGATCCGCTCGCAGGCCCTGGCCAGAGCGACCGAATCGTCCTTGTCGTCGTTAGCTTTGCCACCTAAGTCTTCGAGCGATACGACTTGTCCCTTTTGGGGTTTCTCGCCCTGGACGCCACATCTGGTCCAGTTCGGATATACGACCCCCTCAGGTCCGACGACGTCGGCTGCCGTAAGTCGGTCCTTCTGCTCAGCCTTAATCTTGTACTGACCGGGCCAGGATCGCAAGCCGGTTTCCCCCGAACAACACGCTACTGTTACAAGCAATACAATCACAGACCGAGAACCGAACATAACCGAATCCTCCAGATAGAGCCCAAATCCATGTCTCAACAGGCAAATACCCTATGACTTCATCAACAGTGCTCCTGTATGCTACGACCTGAATGATAGCACAATATGCGGCTCTGTTCCAACGACTCTGATCTGATTAATTCATCAGTGCCGGTATTATGGCCGATTGTTTCTCATATTTTGGCAGTAGCCCTTTGTGGAAAGATAGAGACGTGCGGTCGAATCTGGCTACCGGTGGCCCCAGTGTATGGCAGAGTCGGGTCGTAGATTTGAATGCGGCCTGGTGACAATACCTCTGCAAATGCAGGCGACCGAAATAATCTTAGCTTCTATTGATCCTTCCCAAGCGCGGCCGCAGCGTTCGCCTGAGCCTTCGCCAGGTTGGCCTCCAGCTTCTGCGCCTCCTCGGGTTTGCCCTGCTTGCGCAGGATCTCGCACGCCGCCCCGGTCGCTTCTATGAGCGTCTCGCTGTTGCCCATCAAGGCGTGTTTCTGCGGGTTCCCCCCGGGGGGGACCCAGGTGGTCTGTCGGTTGCAAACGTTCCTGTAGGCCGCTAAGGCGCGGTTGTAGTCCTTGCGATGCTGCCGATAGAAGTCACCCAGACGCAACCATGTCAGATCATGGATCGCTTCCCCGGACCGGTATTGTCGCTGGGCCCGCTTGTCGTTCATTACCTTCAGGTCTGCTTCGGCTGCATCCAGATTGCCCGTGTGAATATGGGCCTGGCTGCGGTAGTAGTAGAGGTCTGCCGCCACGTCTTCGAGTTCCGGGTACACGAGCATGCGAAGAGGTATTCCCTTGTCCGCGAAGGTGCTCAACAACACGCTATACTGCTTCTGTTCCAGCATCAACTGCATCTGGCGATGGATCGCAATTGCCTTCACCGGAATGAGCTTTCCCAGTGCCATCGCCTGGCCGTAGTCCTTCAGCCGCTGGGCGCAGATCGACGCCTTCTCGAGGATGTCCGCCTTCAGCCGATCGCTCAACGGCAGCTTCTTCGTCAGGTTGACGTAGGCGGCTAGTGCCCTATCATTATCGCCAGCCTCCGCCAGCACCGCGGCTGCGTCGGCAGCTTCGGTGAACTTCTCCGCCCACGCGCGGTCGTACGGCCAGTCGGTCACCCCCAGCCTGAAGTCGCTGAACGCCTCCGGCTGAAGGCCGATGTCGCGCAGGATCAGCTCTGGATTCGTCGTGAAGAACTCATCAAAGTCCTTGTCCTCCATGCTCTGCCAGGTAGGCCGGCCGTCCCGTTGCCCCGGCGCCCCCTGCATCATGGGGTTGGCGGCGAACGCATTGGAGCCGGTTCGGACACGGTGCACGGGCAGCGGCATGTTGTTGACCGCCAGCTTCTCATCCTCCGGCCAGCGCAAGTAGAAACAGTTGTCTGTTTCCGTCACATTCGAGGCGAGCTGCAGGAGCGTGAAACTGGTCTTGTTGCGGAAGCACTCGCAGATGATGTTGCGGCGCACGGTGAACGGACAATCGCCCTGGATCTGCATCAGTATCGTATTCCGGAAGACGTTGTTCTCGACGAGAGAATCGGGACAGTTGCGTAGCTCGACCGACGACCATCCCCCATGCAGCATGCAGTTCTTGACCAGCATCTCGGGGCTCTCGGTGGCGACAACCATGGTGTTGTAGCACCGCGTGATTTGCACCCGCGGGCTCCGATGCACCACGAACCCCTCGCGCCACCAAGTCAGCCCCAGGAAGTACAACCCATCGAACCGGTTGTCCGGCTTCACTACGACCTCAAAGGAACGGCTCAGGTTCTCGCTTCGATGTGCTGCCTTCTCGCCTGTGACACAGCGAAACGTGATCGGATGATCCTTGGTCCCCGCCGCGCGTATGCGCACCGTTTCGTTGTAGTTGCCTGCGGCGATCAGGACCGTGTCGCCGGGGCCGACCTGGGCCGCGGCGTGGCAGATCGTCTTAAAGGCCTGCTCGTGGTTCAGGCCGTCGTTGTCGTCATTGCCGCGCGGCGTCACGTAATACACTCGCGGCTCGGCTGGCCTGGACGCGGTCTTGAATGTCAGCGGCGTGTCTTCCGGCCGAAGCACGGGAAGGGATATCCCTTTCTGCTCGTTCGAGGCATCTGCCGAGACGATTTTGAAGTAGTACCTCCGGCCGGGCTTGAGTCCGGTCAGGCTGTAGGTGCTGAAGCGCCCGGCGCCTCTGAAGCTGCCCACGGTGTTCTTCATGTGCTGCGTCTCGCCCCATGCCAGCGAGAAGGTTGCCGGATGCGAAGTCCACCACTCGATATTGGCCGTGGTATCGCTCACCAAATGAAGAAACGGACCGACCAGATCCAGCATCTCCGGGGA
>CAZYMD010000054.1:0-26089 GCA_964649005.1 uncultured Pirellulales bacterium | reverse complement strand
ATTTTTGTCTGGGGATCGGTTACTTCGGCACAGAATGAGTGGGCGAAGTAGAAGTGTTTGCTGGCTCCCAACCCGGCGAACAGTTCCATATCGGGCGGTAGCTCGACCTCGTTCCAGCCCATGTGTGGAATCACCCGGCCTTCGGGGATCGGATCGACTTTGCCTTGTATCAGGCCCAGGCCTTCATATTGGCCAAACTCGCAACTACTGTCGAAGAGCATCTGGTAGCCTACGCAGATGCCAAGCAGGGGTTTGCCTGCAAGGGCAACTTTTCGCACGTTCTCAGCCAGCGAACCGAGGGCTTCAATCGCAAATCCAAAAGCAGCAACGCCCGGCAGGACAAGGCCTGTAGCCTGCTCTATCACGTCGGGATCGCAGCTAAGCTCGGCCTGGCAGCCTATGTGCTGAAAGGCATTGCATACGCTCTTAACATTTCCAATATTGTAATCTATTACTACTATCATGGTAGAATCACTCACATCAGGCAGGATTAAACAGACAGTAAGATATCTAAAACAGCCCCGCCAAGTCAAGTGAAACTTAATTGAGGATCAGATGTGGAAAAAATAGCCGTGCTGATAGATGGGGCAAATAACCACTTGAAAACGATCAGCCTTTAATTCATGCCCTACTGGTTTTATGGAGTTTTTCAACTACTTTGCAGTTTTGCTTTTCTCAGCCACTTGGATAACTGATAATCCATCAGCTATAACGATGTGCTGTTTGTCTGTTAAAATCAGCCAGGGCAGGGATGCTATGCTCCACTTGAAGTGTGTTTGCTCATTGCCTTTGATCATTTCGATTGGGAAAGGAATATTACTTTCTTGAGCCCACTGATTGAGCACGTTTCTATCTGCCATAGAAGCGTGAATAGCAATTACAGTAACACCTTTTTCCTCGTACTGATCTGCATTTTCACACAATGCCCGTATGCAGTTTCTGGAAGGCCGCTGGTCTTTGTCGAAAAAGCATACAAAAACCATTATGCCCTTGGCGACAGGATAGATTTCGAGCCTTTTACTTCTAATAAGGATTTGCCAACAAGCGAGTCAGACTTGCCTCCGGGTCTTGATATTGTTACTGCTTTAACCTTGTTTTTGTCGGGGGATAGAAAATCATTTTTGAATTTGGTTTCTTTTGTGAAAATCTTTCCTGTATCGAGGGTGACATTGATGCTGAAAGTTGGTTCTGTGGACTGATATCGCTTAAACTGTTCATGAGACAGATACATCTTGCAATATCCATCGGTCTCAACAAAAGTGTAGTCCCTGCCTAATATGGACTGCTGGCCTATGAATATCAGCCTGTTATTCAACTCCGGATGCGGCTCTGGGTATACAGGATTGCCATCCGCCAAAATAGGCTTTCGACTAAGTTGCAAGGAAGTGTTAGTGGCTGTTGGTTTTCTGGATTCCCGCCTGCGCGGGAATGACTGTAGAGCGAGGGGGAATCATACTGTGCCCGTTAAGTAGTGAGACACTGTAAAGGGTGTATGTCAAGGTGTGTTGCGTCCGGGGTAAGGAGCATACTGTCCGCCCCTTAAGTAGTGAGTTGGATAAAAGCGAGGATTTGAAGCTCCGATAAGACTGAGCGGGAGTCGGCTGGGTTGGCGGAGAGGGGATTAAATACGCCGTGGCTGGGCGGAAGGTGGAAGCGGATTGTTTTTTAGTTGTTTTTCAGGTGATTGGTCTTGATAATGCCCCCATCCCATGCCGATCATTCTGATAACAAGCAGGTCATTTGAAAGGGATGTGCAAGAATGTGTGGTATAGTAGCTTATCTTGGAGAGAAGCCAGCCCAGCCTATATTGATCGAAGGGCTCAAACGCCTTGAATACCGAGGCTACGACTCGGCGGGCGTGGCGTTGTTAGCCGATGGCAGTATCAGCGTAACGAAAACCAGCGGCCGTATCAGCGCCCTCGAGCAGATACTCGATGAGCCTCTGCCGGGCCAGAGCCTTGGCCTCGGCCACACCCGCTGGGCCACGCACGGCGTACCGAACACAACTAACGCACACCCACATCTCGATTGGACCGGTAAAATCGCAGTCGTACATAACGGTATTATCGAAAACTATTCCACACTCAAAACATGGCTCAAGAACGAAGGCGTGACCTTCGCGAGCGATACCGACACAGAAGTTGCAGCGAATCTGATCGGATATTTCTACGCGAAAGCCTGTGATGGTGAAATCACAGACTTACATGGACAAAACAAATTCGAGTGGGCAGTGCAGCGGGCGCTGCGTGAAATTCATGGCACCTACGGCTTTGGAATCATCTGTCGCGATTATCCCAACATCCTCATCGGCGCCAAGAAAGGCAGCCCTCTTATACTGGGAGTAGGCAACCACGAGTACATTCTTGCATCGGATGCATCAGCCATTGTCGAACATACAACGCAGGCTGTCTATATGTCTGACAACGAGATGGTAGTCATCGGCCCCGATGGCTTTCACACCAAGACTATAGACAATGTCACCGTGGCCAAGGATCTCAAGGAGATCGAGTTCTCCCTCGAACAAATAGAGCTGGGCTGCTTCGAGCACCATATGCTCAAGGAAATTTTCGAGCAGCCCAAGTGCCTGAGCACCTGCATGGGTGGGCGAATAGACTACCAAGATGGCAAGATCAAGCTGGGCGGCCTGACCTCGCATCTCCGCGATCTGACGCGAACCAAGCGTCTAATTATCACCGCGTGCGGAACGGCTTTTCACGCAGGACTTGTCGGCGAGTTCCTCTTCGAGCAGTTAGCCCGCATTCCAACCGAAACCGAATACGCCAGTGAATTTAGATATCGCAATCCGATCATTGAAGACGGCACCGTCGTCATTGCCATAAGCCAGTCGGGTGAAACAGCCGACACGCTGGCGGCGGTCGAGCAGGCCAAGGAACGCGGGGCAACCGTTCTCGGTATCGTCAACGTCGTGGGCTCATCAATTGCAAGAGCCACTGATGCGGGCGTCTATCTTCACGTCGGACCTGAAATCGGCGTGGCCAGCACGAAGGCTTTCACGGCCCAGGTGGCAGTGCTGACTATGCTCGCGATAGAGCTGGCGAGAAGGAGACATATTAGCAGCACCGAGGCAGACAGGCTGATTCATGAACTTTCTGAGATACCGGAAAAGATCACACGCATTCTCGATAGTTCCGACCATATCAGGCAAATCGCTGAGGCCAACATCGACAAAGAGAACTGGCTCTTCCTTGGCAGAGGTTTCAACTATCCTGTCGCTCTGGAAGGGGCGCTGAAGCTGAAGGAAATCAGCTACATTCACGCTGAAGGGCTGCCGGCTGCTGAAATGAAGCATGGGCCAATCGCATTGATCGTCGACGGGATGCCCGCCGTGTTCATCGCCCCGGAAGGTCCGCAATACGACAAGATCATGGGCAATATCGCAGAGGTACGCGCTCGGGGCGGCAAGACCATCGTCGTGGCAACCGAAGGCGACCGGAACATCACAGAGCATGCCGATCACCTGATCACGATCCCTGATGTTCCAGAGATGCTCCAGCCATTGCTTACCGTAATTCCGCTGCAACTGCTCGCATATCATGCGGCAGTCCTTCGCGGCCACGATGTCGATAAACCCCGAAACCTCGCAAAGAGCGTCACCGTGGAATAGGCTATGGTGTTATGAGTGTGAGGATAAGGAAATCCGGCAACTTATACATTTGCCATCGTTGTGCGCACACTGGTTTTACACTTGTGGAATTGCTCGTTGTAATCGCGATTATTGCGTTGCTTATCGGGATACTCATACCTTCACTGGGAAAAGCCCGCTCGATTGCCAAGCGATTAGCATGCACAGGGAACCTCAGGCAGATACACTTAGCTATGGATATGTACGCCGGGGCGAACGACAATGCCTATCCATGTATGCAGGACCCTATTTCGACGGAGCCTTTCTACTGGCTGTGGATGGGCAGGGGCTGGCGCAAGCCGCTCGAACCCTACCTCGGCGGCGCTCTCGATGTCAACAATCCTTCAGTACTCCTCTGCCCTGCCGACCGAACCGATCCGCAGCAATACGAATCAACCAGCTACGCCTATTCGATGGCCTTCTACCACAGCCCCGAACAGATCGACGCGATGAACGCAACGAGGGACACATACACTAATCCCCAGCCATCACTGGCCCAGAAATCCTCGAACGTCACGCACCCATCGGGCAAAATCCTGATCGGCGAATGGTTCAGCAACCACTATCCCGTGGATGAAGAAAAAGGATGGTGGAACTGGAACGGCTGCCGCAATTTTCTTTTCGCCGATGGACAAATTCGATTCCTGAAAACCGCTGACATGCGCCCCGCTCGCGATGGCCTGCCTAATCCTAACCTGACAGTACACGGCATCAAAGGCACCGACTGGACACCTTAGAATTCCAGCATTATCACCAAGGATACTTCGGTTTAGAGGATTAACGCATACATTCAATACGTCGAGGCCAGTACTATCCAAATTATACAGCGAGAGTGATTATAAACAAGGATTCGCAATTCGAGCTTTTGACGAGACAAAGGCAAAGGATTGTTTTATACTGTATACGATTTCAAAATAGGTGGTTTATATGATGACAATTGATCTGTAAGGAGAAATGGCATGTGCAGGAATCAATTGTGTATGGTTGGTTGTGTGCTGCTTGTATTCATGGCGGCCGGTAGCGGTGTTGCGGCGGATAAGGAAGCGGGAATTATTCTCGATAAAGATCCGAATCTTATGGGGTGGTGGAAGTTCGATGAGGCAACCGGCAACACGGCGGCTGATGCATCGAAGCACAAACGAAAAGGCACTCTCGACGACGAATTAACATTCGATAAGGCGTCCGTCGATGGCAAGGTCGGCAAGGCCCTGAAACTGGGCCGTGATGATGCCGTCGATATCAGAGGCTATAAGGGTGTAACCGGTACTGCGCCGCGAACTGTCACGGCCTGGATCAAGACGACCAAGACCCGTGGCGATATTGTCGTCTGGGGGGCGCGTGATTCGGGCAAACAGTTCTGCTTCAAGCATATTCGCGGACGTATAGGCATGACGCCATTTGGCGGCTACTACTATATGAAAGAATACACCAATGACGACAAGTGGCATCACATCGCTGTTGTAGTTAAGGAATCCGAACTGCCGAATCTCTATGATGATATCGTGCTCTACCTTGACGGCGAAGTTGCCGTCATCGACGATATCGGCCTGCTCGGTCTACTGCCGGTCGAAACCGCAAAGCAAGACGACGTGCGCATCGGCGACGGCTATGAAGGCCTGATCGATGAGTTGAGGATTTACAGTCGAGCACTGTCAATAGACGAAATCAAGGCCATCCACCAAGGCAAGAGCAACAAACCACTGGCCAAGAAGTAAGTGAATTGCCGATGGTACTTTGAAAAGTTCTCCGGCCTAAATAGGACGACAACGCTGATATACTACCGGGTAAATGGCCCAAGGCTTTGAAAGGACAATACTAATGAACAATAAGAATATGACGAGGCGAGACTTCATGCGCGACGGTGCGTTGACCGCCGCCGGCCTGGCTGCGGGTCTTGGCGCCTTTGCCGCCCAGATCACTCGCGCGGCAGAGACGACTCCTGTCGATACCTCGAAAATTCTCAACTACAATCCCAATATGGAATATCGCAGGCAGGGCAGCACAGGCCTGATGGTCTCGGCCGTCTGTCTCGGCGGACACTCCAGGAGTAATCAGGAAGATCGGACTGAGATCGTCAGCCGATGTATCGATGCAGGCATCAACTATATCGATGCTTGCTGGGATAATGAGGTCAAGCGCGACGCTAAAGCTCTCAAGGGCCACCGTGACAAGATGTATCTGGCCCTGTCCCACGGCGCCAAGGAAGTTCGCTTCCCCGAGTTCCGCACAGCAAAGAAGCTCCTCGCATCCCTCGATGAACTATTGCGAGACTCAGGCCAGGAGTATACCGATCTCTGGCGAATAACCTGCTACGAGCCCGGTGGCAGACACACATTCGACACCGCCTGCGAAATCGTGAAGGCCCTCGAAACCGCCAAGAAACAGGGCAAGACCCGCTTCATCGGTTTTTCCACACACGACCGTCGCTGGATACAGTTCATGATCGAATACTTCCCGCAGGTCGACTGTGTATGCTTCCCGTTCACTACAATGAGCCGCAGAGCTCCCAAGGACAGTATCTTCGACACCCTCAAGAAATGCGACGTCGGCGCCTTTGGCATCAAACCCTTTGCCGCCGGCTCACTCTTTATCGGCGAGAAAGAAGAGAACATGAAGCGCGCCCGACTGGCCATTCGCTACATACTCGCGACAAACACGGTTATACCGATCCCTGGTATGAACAGCATCGAGGAAGTGGACAATGTAATCAAGGCCGTCAAAGAACGACGCCAGTTCGACATAAAGGAAGCTGCCGAGCTTGAGAGTGTTGCAGAACAGGCCTGGGCGAAACTGCCACAGAATTACCAGTGGCTCAAGGACTGGCGATACGTATAGTTCGCTACCGATGTTACTGAATATCTGAAACCGGCCAAGTCGCTCAGCGGACGCATTAGGCTCGTTGTATAAGGATCGAGTGTATGAAATACGTGGTAGTAATACTCCTTCTGGTTTTTATCTTTATAATGATGCCGGGATGTGAGTCAACGAAGCCCGACGAACAAACTCAATCAGAAGCCAAATCCGACACTGCTGCTGTATCGATCGCAAAACAGGATACCAACACCAATAAAGCCATCAGCGAAGAGCCGCTGCTCCTGGAGGACGAACCACTGCTGCTTGATGTGCCCCTGCTGCTGGAAGATAAGTTCGAGGACGAATCCGCTGATTCCGGGGCGGACAACAGCCGCTGCCATGTCTGCCACATTAATTATGCATCTGAAGAAATCGCTGTTACACACGCAAAGGTCGGCAAGAGTTGCTCATCATGCCACGGCGAAAGCGACGAGCATATCGCCGATGAGTCCTGGGCCTCCGGTGGCAACGGCACTGCGCCCGACAAGATGTACCCCGCCGAAACGATTAATCCTTTCTGCATGACCTGCCACACCAAGGAAAAAATCGACGAACCGCAACACGCCCCTGTCTTCGCCGATGGCGACAAACAGAAGGTCTGCACGGACTGTCACGGCGAACATCGCCTGCCAAATCGCAAGTGCAAGTGGAAATAGCCCGCCCGATCACCGCTTACAGGTACGCTGGATTGGACGGCACAGGCAACTACTCGATACCAAGAACATCCGCCATCGAATATAGTCCGGGCTTTTTGCCGGCCAGCCATTTCGCAGCCCGCAGCGCGCCGCGAACGAATGTGTCCCTATTGTTTGCCGTGTGGCCTAAAGTCACGGTCTCACCCTGCGAACCGTAGATCACTGAGTGCACCCCGGTAATGTCACCGGCCCGGACGGCGTGCATGCCGATATCGCCTTTTTTCCGCAGGGCGTCTTTGCCACTGCGGCCGTGTGTTAGAGCAGTATCGATGTTCCGGCCTGTCGCCTCGCAGATATTCTCAGCCAATGTCAGTGCACTGCCGCTCGGTGCATCCTTCTTGAATCGATGGTGCTGCTCGATAATCTCGATATCATACTCCTCGCCCAGCATCGCTGCCGCTTTGCCTACGAGCGAGAAAAGGACGTTCATGCCGACGCTCATGTTCGTGCCGTATATGACGGGTATTGTTGTAGAAGCTGTTTTGAATAGCTCCCTCTGCTCTGGGCCAAGGCCTGTCGTTCCTGAGACAAGGGCAACGCTCTTTTGCGTGCAATACTCAAGCGTTCGGCCTACCGCCTCGGGCAGAGAGAAATCAATCACTACATCTACAGCCTCTTTGGGAAATGTATCAGAAAGCTCGACGCTGAGGGGCCCAACACCAGCGAGAATTCCCGCATCCTTACCAAGCTCCGGATGCCCGTCGATGTCCACAGCCCCTACAATATCAAAATCGCCTGTTTCAGTCGCTAAAGCTATAATCCGCCCGCCCATCCGACCGGCCGCACCGACAATCACAAGTTTCGTTTTCATTACTAACTCCAGTGAAATACAATACCAACGCCCCGACAATATACCGGCCGGATCGAGTGTCCACAAGCCCCGATCCCATCGATCCTCCTGACACACACTTTTCTTTCTCCTTGCATCCACGGCCCAACATGCGTTATTCTTGTTCGTATCCTTGAAAAGCACTATCAATTCAATCGCAAACTGAGGAGACACAAATGAGTGAACAAATCGACAGACCAAACATCAACCGTCGCCAGTTTCTCAAGAAAAGCGGCTCGCTCGCGGCCGGAGCGGCTGTGCTTGGTGCTATCTCGCCGGCTGCTTTTGCAGCAGAAGACAACACAATTCGCCTGGCCCTGATCGGCTGTGGCGGACGAGGCACCGGCGCAGTCGCAGACGCCCTGAAAGTCAAAAACGCTGGGCCCGTCAAGCTATACGCCATGGCGAACCTCGATGAAGGCCGAATGAACTCTTCTTATAAATCCCTCAAGGAAAAATTTCCGGACAAAGTCGACGTTCCCGACGACCGCAAGTTCATCGGTTTCAAAGCCTATCAAAAGGCAATCGACATCCTCAGGCCGGGGGATATCGCTCTGTGCACTACGCGGGCGTACATCCGCTCAGTTCACGTCGAATACGCCATCAAGAAGGGCATCAACGTATTCATGGAAAAACCATTCGCCTCCGATCCTGGCGGTCTGCATCGTCTGCTCCGCGCCGGCGAAATGGCTGAGAAGAAAAACTTAAAGATCGCGGCGGGACTCCAGTGTCGTCACTCGCCGGCCCGGCAGGCCCTGATTGAAAAGATTCGCAACGGCGAGATGGGTGATATCCCGCTTATCCGCGCCAACCGACTCGGCGGGGCCGGATGGCTTGGCAACCAGGGCGAAAACGCGAACAAGCTCGCCTCCCAGCTTCAGTTCGGCCGGATACATCTGCTCTACGTCGGCTCGGGGCACATGGTTGACAACCTGATCCACCAGATCGATGAATGCTGCTGGATTAAAGACGCCTGGCCTGTTTCGGTTGATGGCCTCGGTGGAAGGGTGCCGCTCAGCAAGGACTTGGGGCAGAACATCGACATCTACTCGATGGAGTACACCTTCGCCGATGGGAGCAAGGCCTTCTGTGGATTCCGCAGGATCAACAAAACCCGCAGCGACTTCGCCACCTATATACACGGCACAAAATGCGCCGCCCAGTTCTCAGGTAATATACACGCCGCAACGGTTCACATGTTCAAGGATCAACGTATCGAGAGGAGTAATATTTCCTGGACTCCGACTAAGGACGCCTTCAGCCCGTGGCAATATGAGTGGAACGTCTTTATTGACGATATCCGCAACGACCGTCCGCACAACGAAACCAAACGCGCCGTTTATTCGGATCTCACGGCACTCATGGGCCGTGCCGCCTGTCATACAGGCCAGACTGTCACCTGGGACGATATAATGAAGTCCGACTTCCAGTTCTGCAACTATCTCGACGACCTCGACTACGACAGTCCGGTCCCGGTTAAGGCCGACAAAGACGGCCGCTTCCCAACTCCCATTCCAGGCCAGTGGAAAGAAATCTGATAGTCGCTTCATCACTTAAATAAGGCACTCACACTGCAGCCGGACACACCATAGTCCGGCTGCTTCTTTTTCCACATTTCAGCCAGCACATTTTTAGATATGGCGCAGATTCAGCTTCGCTCAGGATTGGACGAGTCTGCGGCGGTTACTGGAGATGATGTGAAAGATTGCCCTGGAGACGGGCAGGCAGGCGTCAACTGAAGTCGGCGTCGGGGACTTCCCGGACGGATGGATGGACGTCGAAGTAGTCTTCTTTCTGGAAGCCAAACATGTTGGCGATGACGCTGCTGGGAAACGTTTCGCACTTGTTGCGGTAGTCGCGGACGTTGCCATTGTAGAATCGGCGGGCGGCCTGGATGCGATCCTCGGTTTCGACCAGCTCACGCTGGAGTTCCAGGAAGTTTTGATCGGCCTTGAGTTGTGGGTAGTTCTCAACAACAGCCATCATCTTCTGAAGAGCTGCAACTAATTGGTTCTCGCCTGATGCCTGTGCAACGCCTTTGGCCTGCGAGTTCATGCACTGCGCGCGCAACTGCGTGATGCGTTCGAAGACTTCCTTCTCGTGTGCGGCGTAGCCTTTGACGGTGGCGACGAGATTGGGGATCAGGTCGTAGCGGCGTTTTAGTTCGGTGTCGATATTGCTCCAGGCGTCCTTGATGTGGTTGCGCAGGGCTACAAGCGTGTTGTACGTCGCGACGACATATATGACGGGCAGAAGAAGAAATCCCAGTAGAATGATTATGGGTATAAACGCCATGGTCACCTCCCTGAAAACAGATATCCGGGCATCAGCGAGCGGAATTGAATGAGCCTATTTAGGTTCGGCTCGATCTGCTCGGCCGAGAGTCGGCTGCTGAAGGATATGGCCAGCGCCTCATTTTCGATCTCGATAGTCAGATCGTCGTTGGCCAGCAGATACTCAAGCATTCGCGCGTTGCACACGTCGTAGGCGAACTTTTTGTCGGCAGAACGTACGCAGAACTTACGCGAGAACTCGTGCGACTCGAAATCGATGTCATCGTATCCGAAGGCCTGGGCGACCTTCGAGAAGAATCCTTCCCTGGCGATTTTCAGCTCCGGGAAGGAGATTGGCAGACACAGAATGAAAAATGAGAAATAATGATGGTGCGTCTGGCGATGTCCTTTGGAATCGGTCGAGTGTGTCTCGTAGTGGAAATCGAACACGGTTATCTCATGGTCCTTGTAGCCGCCCGAAAGGATGTTGAACGCGTAGCGATTCGAGCCCTGCCGCAGCTTGTCGAGGAATTTATAGCGTCTGGCAAGATCCCTGTTGTGGCTCTGGTCGAAACGCAAGCCCAGCTTTGCAGCCAAGGCCCCCATCGCTTCACGACGTTTGCGAGCGCTGATGGCGCCGAATACGATGCCTACTATGATAACCGTTATGACAACGACAATAATAACAACAGGCATTTCTAAAACCTCGGAATGTCTTGTAGCATTATTACAAACCGGCATTCTCCTACCGGCAAAAAACGTCACCGCGAACAATTATAGAGCATAACAGCCGCCCGCCGAGGCGTCAACCTTAGTTATGGCAACGTTGGGATCATATAGGCTGGAATGCATGGGTGTGATGTCTTATACTTGTCCTGAAGTTTGGAATATCTACCAGATGTTTCACAATTTGGCACTGCAAAGGAAAGTACCAATGAAAACGTATTCTATAATACTGGCGATTTCTCTGTGGTTGGCGGCTTCTGTTTGCGCGGCAGGTTCGACGTGGCCCACTTTGCACAAGGATTACAAGCGGAGCGGGTGGACTGAAGAGGTTGTGGCCGGTCCGTACGAGCGGAAGTGGTATCGGGACTTCCACGATGAGATGATCGCTACGCGGGTCGAGGCAATCGTCGCGGGAGGCAAATGCTTTGTCGGGACGTTTGCGGGTAATTTTTATGCACTTGATGTCGCTACGGGCGAGACTGTCTGGACGTTTAAGGCCGAGGGACCCCTCGGGACATCTCCATGTTACGAGGCGGGGAGACTGTATGTCGGGGCCGATGTCGCTTTCAACAAGGGACACCTATATTGCATTGACGCCAATGACGGCTCGGAAGTGTGGCGATATACGGCCGGGGCGGGTATATGGGCGTCTCCTGCGTGCAACGGCAAAACGGTCTATGTTGGTGATCGGGCCGGGGTGTTTCATGCGGTGTCGGCTAAAAGCGGACAGCTCGAATGGAGCTTTTGCACATCGGGCATGATACTCAAACCGGCGTCGCTGGCGGGTAATAATCGAAAGCCAGTGGTTGGTTCTGAGGACATGCACGTTTATTGTTTCGGTCCGAAGGGGGAGTTGCTATGGAAGTCGAAGAAGTTGCAGGGTTTGTCCATGCGCGACCAGGGGGCCACAATATGGAATGGGCTTGCGATAGTGCGAACGAATCCGGCTGACTCATTTCATACTGTGCTCGACAGGAACGGTCATTTGCTCAAGCAAATCCAGCAGTCACTGCCTACAGAAGATGTTGACAAAGTTCTTATGGACAAATGGGGCGATTTGGTGATGCACCCGACGGCGCGACGACGCAAGGCGGAGCAGGACGGTGTGGTCAAGTACCTTAAGGAGAATCCCTACGATAAATGCTTCTACGCGTTCAACATCGCAGACGGTAATGAGCCCTGGACTGCGCCTGTGTTTTATACGTGCGGGCTGCACAATCCGCCAACGCCTCCGACGTTCAATCCGAAAACGGACGAGTTGTATACATTCGGAAGAAGCGCTATGACTTACTATCTCCGCGGGGTCCGGCGATATAACGTCCTGGGCCGGATCAACCGGCAGACAGGACGATTCGATTTATATTGGCCCGAATCGGACAATGAACAAAACTGGTATCCGATGGCGATGATCGGCGATGAAACACAGGCCCTTTCGATGATGGGAAACATTCTTATCAGCAATCATCAGGGCACCTTGGGCGGCCTCGATCTCGACACCAAGGAAGTAATCAACATATGGGCAGGCCGGGACACTTATGGCGGCATCTTCGGCCCGGCTGCCGTCGAAGGAGGTTTCGAGGGGGCCAAAAGACTGGCGAAACAGGGCTATCTGACGGGCATGCCCAACGAATGGCATGGGCCCGATCGCTCGATATGCGCGGTGGCTGAAGGAAGGCTTTTCTGGGTAGCCGGCTCACAGGTGGTTTGCATCGCGGGGCCCGATGTCCCTAAGGCTGACACTGGCGGTACGAAATCGCCCGATGCGCAGAAGAGCAAGCTGCCCTGGTGCGTCAGCGGCGGCAATGTTGCAAGTGAAGGCGGAGGAAGTCTGGATGAGAAGGTAGAAAAGAAAAATCTGCTTAGAGCCGATGTCACGAAATACGTCGAACAGCTACTACCCAGCAGTATAACTCATGCAGATAGTGACATTGCCAAGGAGTTGCGAAGCAGACTCGATGCGCAGGTGCTCGAACTGGTCAACGACGGTCAGTGGGCGCCCTTTATAGTCGAACTTGGTATCAGTGGAGAGGAGCGCCATTTCTGGAGGGCTGCCCAGACCATGCAGATTGTGTCGCTTTCGCTGCCTCACGTGTCCCCTGCTGTCAGGAGTGCGGCAATTGCGTTTCTCGACAGGATGTTCGAATCGGGGATGCCGCTCAAACAATCGGTGCACTCCAATGAAGGCAACCGGCGGGAACCTTACGAGCTTGGTCCCGGCATGAAGAGCTTCGCGGCGGCGGAAATACGATACGAGGCAAACATCGAAGATATTTACGCCCTCTGGGCCTACGCTCACTTTGCCGACCGGTGGGACGAGGTGTTGGGCGAACTGGACAGAGTCACTGGCGTCTTCGACGATTTTGCGGGCAAGCCATTTGAGTTCAAACACGATGGGACGAACGATGAGTCGGAGCAACTGAATCGGCAGATTGCAGGGGTACTGGCCGGGGCCAGGATATTTGCCAAAGCTGACGACAAAGACGCCTTCGACAAGGCGGTTGAACTGTTAGGGCAAATGTCGACCGAACGCGTCCATCACGAACGCGCCGATAACTGGCTTATCCGCCCCTCCAAACAGGCCAGTAAAGGCTTACACCAGGCGAAAGTTCCGCGATATGTCGGGCTGGTTCCTGAAGTGGGCACAATGCTCAATGAGCACGCGAGCGAAGAGCTAACCAAAAACGTTCGCGCACTGATGCAGGGATTACCTCTATGGTATCAAGCTTACAGCGAACGAATGATCGGTGGAGAGAACTACATATCGCCACCACACCTTTCGCGGGGCATTTTTCTCGCGATGGCTGATGGCGCGGGCGCCGAGCCTAAGGAACTGACGGCCAAGCTCGATCAACCCTGGTGCAAAGCGGATATGTACTATATCGAGAAGATATCCGCCATTCTGCGAAAATTAGATATCAAAAGGAAATAAGCCTGCTCGGCGTAAAGACGCAATATCCGCTTACTTCTTCCTCACGGCAGTGACATTGATCAACCTGCGGTCTTTGATGTACTTGCGCTCGTAGTTTGTACCGGTTAGTTCCCCAGGTTCAGCACCGGCGGCGGGCTTAAACTCTATCTCTTCGAGACAATCCGCTCGCTGGGCGAGGACCGATTTTATCTGCTCGAAGTAGTCTGCGTGGTCGGTTGCGATTCGGATTTGTCCACCGGATTTGAGGCATCTAATTAGCTGCTCCAAATTCTCGCTACACAGGAAACGTCGTTTATGATGCCTTTTTTTGGGCCAGGGATCGGGAAAGTAGACGTGGAAACACTGTACGGAATCATCGGGGATATGGTCGGTTATAAATGAGGCGGCATCCGTTCGGATCATGCGCACGTTTTTTAGCTGCCATCTGCCTATACGGTCGGCGGTATAGCGGTAGTACTTGCGGGCCCACTCTATACCGATGAAGTCAACTTCAGGGCAAGCCTGTGCCTCAGAAACCAGGAAGCTTCCTTTGCCGGCGCCAACCTCGATGTGAACGGGTCCGGTACGTCCGAAAATCTCAAGAAAACCGATTTTCCCCTCAAGATTTTCGGGATTTAGGACAACTGCGTCATATTCTTTCAAGACTCGTCTCATATGTTAAATTGGGCAAAACAGGTGTCTGTCAAAGAAGTTAGATCAACCTGCGCGCTATTATACACTACCGGCGCTGCTTTTGTGAATGTCCTGTACCATCAACAGATATTTACCCGGCTAAAGTGGTGACAGTCACTATTCGATAAGAACTCTGAACCAATGCCCGGCAAGACCGTATGAGTTTATAGGACTTTGGTTCTGAAACAAAGGAAGGGTTTCGACATGATTCTTCAGCTAATAAGATCCCGGCGAAGGCGTGTCATTATTGACATAGACACGCAGAGAGACTTCCTCCTGGCTGAAGGCAAGGCGTGCATTCGCAACCACAGGCGTGTTCTGGCTCATATTCGCAGGATCATGGCGTGGGCCAGGGTGCAGAATATTCCTATAATATCGACTGCTGAGGTTTTCCCTGACAATAACGGCGATAGTGAGGTCAAGTACTGCATCGACGGCACAAACGGGCAGAGGAAGGTGCGATATACTCTGTTGGACAATAGAAGATGCTTTCCCGCCGATGCAAGCATGGACCTTCCAATGAACATGCTGCGACAGCACGCACAGGTAGTACTTCACAAACGCTGCATCGATCCGTTCGAGGAGCCTCGAATCGACCGGCTCCTGAGCGAGGTTCGGGCAAACGAATTCATCCTGATAGGTGTCAGCGCCGAGGGAGCGGTGAAAGCGACGGCATTGGGCCTTCTCCAGCGAGGCAAGAATGTGACAGTAGTGGCCGACGCAGTGGGTTCACACGAAAAGAACGAAGCGCATCTGGCCTTTCGCAAGATGGAGGCCAAAGGGGCTAAACTGGTCGAGACCAGGAAGATTGCCGGCATATCACACCTCAGGCACGTCGGTGCGTGCCATTGTGAAAGCTGTAAGGGACTCACCAGAAAAGCCTCATCCGTCGGTGTCAACGGCGAGAAGTAGACCTGTCGTTGCAACCGCCATTCGGCAAGAATCCGCCAGATATTTTCACTCCCACCTAAACTAACCGGTCGCATTTTCAAGTCATCCTCAAATCAGTGGTCCCGTTCCCGGATTCTTCGAAGGCTTGACACGGCTCATCAGCGGCAATAAAGTGTGCTCTGCCGCCCACCCAAAAGGATAGTCGGCGCGCCATCGCTCGGATACATGAAGAAAGGATGCTACTGTGAAAAACGCCTCCGGAGCAGTCAACAAAGGCTCGCTCACCATGGACTTTTCAAAACCACGCTTTCGACCCGTCCTGGCTGCGCTCGTGCTCATCGCGGCTCTGGGCTGCCTGCAGCTAAAACAGTCCAACTGCATAGCGGCAGAGATCAATATAGGTTCAGGCCGCGATTCGCTGGTCATCGACGCCAACTATCCGGGGGGCAATATCATTGTCGAGCGTATCGATGGCGACACCGTCTTCCTGCATCAAGACCTTCGCGACACATCGGGCTGGTGGTTCTACTGGAACTTCCGTGTCCGTGGCGCAGCCGGACGAACGATTACCTTCAATTTTACCGACCGCAATCCCATCGGCACGCTCGGCCCGGCCGTCAGCACGGACCAGGGCCGCTCCTGGATGTGGCTGGGGGCCGACAGCGTTCGCGATGCATCGTTCAGCTATACCTTCACTGGCAATGCCGGCGACGTTCGCTTCTGCCTTGCGATGCCATACCAACAGACACATTTGAACGACTTTTTGAAAGAACACAAAAAAAATCCCAATCTCCGGGTGGTCGAACTGTGCAAGACGCCGAAGAAACGCTCCGTCGAGCGAATCCACGTCGGCAGGCTCGACGGAGACCCGAAGTACAGAGTCCTTGTTACGGCCCGCCATCATGCTTGCGAAATGATGGCGAGCTACACCCTCGAAGGCCTCCTGCGCGAGGCCCTGGCCGACACTGACGATGGCATATGGTTGCGCCGAAACGTTGAGTTGCTCGCTGTCCCTTTCATGGACAAGGACGGTGTCGAAGACGGCGACCAGGGAAAGAACCGCAAGCCGCACGACCATAACCGGGACTACATCGGCCAAAGTATCCATCCCTCCGTCGCGGCACTGCGGGCTTTTGTGCCCAACTGGTCCAACGACAAGTTGAGAGTAACACTCGATTTGCATTGCCCATACATCCGTGGGCAATACAACGAAACCATATATATCGTAGGCAGCTCGAATGAGGACATCTATGACGAGCAGATCCGATTCGGTGACATCCTGCAAGCTGCTCGCAAGGGAACCCTTCCTTACGACAACACAGACCTTCTGCCGTTCGGTAAGGCCTGGAACACCGGCGCCAATTATGACTCGCTCAAGAGTTGCGGCCGCTGGGCTGCCGATATGGAAGGCGTCAAAGTTGCTCTCTCATTCGAGATTCCCTATGCGAACGCAGCAGGCCAGGCCGTCACGACCGAGACTGCCCGCGAATTTGGCCGCGATCTGGCCAGAACACTGCGGCGATACCTTGAACAGCTCAGCACTGACAAATCCAAAGAAACGGCGCAACAACCGGTCCACGTCAATGGGGTGTTTCCGAGCCTGACCGTCATGGCCAAGGGGCTTGGTAGTGATAACGAAGCGGGGATTGGGGCGTTGATCCCATGGGCTCAGAAGCTCTGGGCGGTAGGTTACGTCGCTCATATTCGGGGCGATGGTCTGGGCCTCTATGAAATCAGCGAAGATATGACCATGCGCAGACATCCGGCCTCGGTGACTGGGACGTTTGCGAATCGGATGGCGCACTGGCCATCGGGGCAGGCATTCATCGGGCCTCATGCAATCGATCCTGATGGAAACGTGCGAACCATAGAAGGGCTCAAGCGTTATCGTCTGGCAGCGACGATGAGTCATTTGACCGATCCTGAGAACAAGGTTTACTTCCTGGGTATGGAGGGCAGGTTCTGGGAAGTGGATGTGCACAATCTCGAAGCCAAGCTGCTTTTCAATCTTGTTAAAGAGCTTGAGATCAAGAACGCCAAGGAGCATTTCAAAAGCGCTTATACGGCGCAGGGCCGTGTGGTGGTGGCTAACAACACATACGATGAAAAGGAATTCCTCGGTCAGAGAGATGCGGGCCGGCTGGCCCAGTGGGACGGCAAGAGCTGGAATATCATCGAGCGCAATCCTTTCGTCGAAGTGCACGGCAGCGCCTCGGGGGGCTCATACGGCGGGCACACGATTTATGCCGTCGGCTGGACAAAGTCGAGCGTAGTTCTTCGCGTGCTCGCTAAGGGCAAATGGCTGCGCTATTTGCTGCCCAAGGGCAGCCACAGCTTCGACCATGCGTGGAACACAGAATGGACGCGCATCCGACACGCGGTGACGGAAAGGCTGCTTATGGATGCGCACGGCATGTTCTACGAGCTTCCGCCATTCGCTTACGGTGGCAGAGTGTGGGGCATACGTCCGATCTGCAGCCACCTGCGTGTCGTTCCCGACTTTTGTCACTGGCGGGGCCTGTTTGTAATGGCGAGTGACCAGATCGACCACGATCAGGGCCAGCCTCAATCGGGCCTTTGGTTCGGCAATATCGACGACTTGTGGAAAATGGGCAAGCCAGCGGGTTGGGGAGGTCCCTGGTGGGAAACACCTGTCGAGGCGGGACAAACCTCAGATCCATTTCTGATGACAGGATTCGATAAGAAGGTTGTGCATCTCGCACACGATATCGATAAGGCTGTTGGCTTCACGATCGAGGTCGATTTCTTAGGTAACGGGACGTGGAAGCAGTATGGCAAATTCGTGGCGCCACCAGAAACAAAGTATCTGCACCATGAGTTTCCAGATGGTTTTTCCGCCCACTGGGTGCGTATAAGCGTGGACACAGACTGTATGGCAACGGTATACTTCATGTACAATTAGTAAAGCATGGTTGGTAAAATGCAGTGAGAATGACAGGAGCTGTCACAATGAAACAGACAAGAGGCAAACGCAGGCTGATCCAAATAAGTGAATTAGTCCTGCTGTTTATAGTGATTGCCATAACCGCGGGGCGAGCCCCGGCGCAGAGCCTTGACCAGTTCGAAAAAAGGCTGACCAAATTCACCCTCGATAACGGGCTGAAGTTCCTAGTGCTCGAACGGCATGAGGCGCCTGTGGTTTCGTTCCACATATATGCGGACGTCGGGGCCGTCGATGAAGTCAAGGGGATAACCGGTATAGCACACATCCTCGAACATATGGCCTTCAAGGGAACCAGGACCATCGGCAGTAAAGACTGGCAGGCAGAGACAAAAGCCATGTCGCAGGTGGATGAGATATTCGAGCAGATCAAGGCCGAGCTTCGCAAGGGCGAGCAGGCAGACGAATCCCGCCTGAAGGAGTTGAACGAGCAGCTCAAAGCGGCGGAAGAAAATGCCGAGCAGTATATCGTGCACGATCAGTTCGACGAGATATACACAGAAGCAGGCGGAGCGGGATTGAACGCCAGCACTTCATGGGACGCCACAAGATACATCATTAGCCTTCCGGCGAACAAAGTGGAGCTGTGGATGTGGATGGAATCGGACAGGTTTCTTGAGCCCGTGCTGCGGGAGTTCTACAAAGAGCGAAAGGTTATAATGGAGGAGCGACGTCTTCGGACCGAGAGCGATCCCGTGGGGCGTCTGTTAGAGGACTTTATAGCTGTCGCATACAAGGCGCATCCCTATGGCGAGCCTATCATTGGCCACATGAGTGACATCGAAACCATCACCAGGAGCGAAGTGAATGCATTCTTCCGCAAGTACTACTGTCCGGGCAACCTGACGATGGCAATTGTGGGGGACGTCGATCCTCAACAGATTCGCGAGATGGCCGAGAGATACTTCGGGCGGATACCCGGCGGTCAGGCGCCCGACCCGGTCGAGACTGTAGAGCCTCCACAGACCGGCCAGCGCCGTGTGGAAGAGGAAGATCCGGCTCAGCCGTTCGTGCTGATCGGGTATCACAAGCCCAGCATTCATCACAAGGACAATGCGGTATTCGACGCCATCACGGACATTGTGGGGATGGGCCGTACATCTCGGCTCTTCGAGAGCCTGGTGAAGGAAAAGAGAGTCGCGGTATACGCTTCGGGATTCCAGGGACTGCCCGGCAATAAGTATCCTGGTTTGTTTTTGTTCTATGCGGTACCGGCAAGGGGACACAGCAACGAAGAATGCGAGGACGCGATTTATGTCGAGATCGAGCGTCTCAAGAGCGAACTTGTATCGGAACAGGAACTTGAAAAGGCCAAGACTCGGGCGCGTGCAAGCCTCATAAGGAGCCTTGCTTCCAACTCAGGTCTCGCATCCAAGCTGGCATTCTACGAGGCTATGACCGGCGATTGGCGAAACCTGTTCAAGGACCTCGACAGCATCGAGCAGGTCACCGTCGAGGACATTCAACGGATCGCCAAAGAGTACTTCACGACAACTAACCGAACCGTGGGCGTGATAAAGACGGTTCAGGCTAAGAATTGATTTTTACAGGAGCGGCAAAATGAGAGCTGATAGATCGTTCATGATGCGAGGCTTTATTCTCTGTGTTCTTGGGCTGTGCGTGCTCACATCGGGTTGCGCGCAGGAGATCGCCAAGGGCCCTAACGAGTTGGAATATCCAGGTTTGCCTGACATAAAGATTCCTGAAATCAGGCAGGTGACGCTGGATAACGGCATGCGACTGATGCTACTGGAGGACCATGAGCTGCCTCTGATTAACCTTTCTGCGAGGATTCGTGTCGGATCGATCTATGAACCCGCCGACAAGATCGGGCTTGCTGACATCACAGGGGATGTCATGCGAACAGGCGGGACCATCGCCAAGACGGGCGACGAGCTTGACGAAGAGTTAGAGAGCCTTGCCGCATCCGTTGAGACCGGCATCGGTCAGAGTTCCGGTTATGCCTCGATGTCGGTGCTCAAGAAGGACGTCGACAGAGGGCTTGGGATATTGGCTGACGTTATGATGAACCCGGCCTTCAGGGAACATAAGATCGCGTTGGCTAAGATGCAGCACCGCAGCTCAATCGCTCGGCGAAACGATGATCCCGGCCAAATCACCTCGCGGGAATTCTCAAAAATCATCTATGGCTCCGACAGTGTTTATGCCCGGCAGACCGAGTACGCGACCATCGACAACATCACTCGCGACGATCTGATGGAATTCCACCGGAAGTACTTCTGTCCGAATAACACGATGCTGGCGGTGTGGGGTGATTTCGACACGGATCAGATGATAAGAAAGATCGAGGCTGTCTTTGCAGACTGGGAGAAGTGCGTTGTCGAACTGCCGGAGGTTTCGAAGGTCGCTTATGAATACCCTTCAACGGTTAACCTTGTGAAGAAATCCGACATTAATCAGTCCAATATCCGCCTCGGGCACATCGGTGGGGTAATGAGCGATCCTGACTACTTTCCGCTGATATTGATGAACAAAATTCTCGGCAGCGGATTTACCGGCAGGCTCTTCAGGAATGTCCGCTCACGGGAGGGGCTGGCCTATACTGTCTATGGCTACTATGACTCGAATTACGAGTACCCGGGCATGTTCTATTTAGGCTGCCAGACCAAATCTGAGAATACGGTCAAGGCAATCAACGCGATAATCGAGGAGGTCAGGAAGATCACGCAATCGGAAGTCACCGATGAGGAACTTGCTTTGGCAAAGGAGAGCTTCCTGAATTCCTTTGTTTTCAACTTCGACGCCAAGAGTGAGATTGTCAGACGCTTAATGACGTACGAATACTACGGATATCCCGCCGATTTCCTCCAGAGAATGAAATCCAGTGTGGAGAAAGTCACGAAGGCTGATATTTTGCGGGTCGCGAGGAAGAATCTGAGGCCGGACAAAGTGCAGATTCTGGCTGTAGGCAAACCAGAAGATTTCGGCCAGCCACTATCGGAACTGGGTGCAGTCAATGAGATAGATATCACGATCCCGTCGCCTAAGCAGGAGTCTCAATAATGGTCATCTAAGCGACAGTCGCACCTCGATAAGAATACTGAGACCGTATGGGAATAGATAGTCATGAAAAATATAAACAGAAGAGAATTTCTTGAAACCGCCGGGATAGTAGCAGCTTCGGCGTGTACATGTTTACTACCGAGTGGCTGTGGAGCACTGGGTCGCAGTGCAGATTCCAAAAAGAGCAAGCAACCGAATATCATTTTCGTTCTGGCTGACGATCTTGGTTATGGCGATCTTGGGTGTTTTGGGCAGGAGGCGATCCAGACGCCTAATATAGATCGTATGGCTTCGGAAGGAATGCGCCTGACCGATCACTACGCAGGCAGCACCGTTTGCGCACCGTCTCGCTGCTGTCTTATGACCGGGATGCACACGGGACACGCTCTGGTTCGGGGCAATGCGAGGGTGCCGCTACGGCCTGAAGATGTCACAGTGGCTGAGATACTCAAGCAGGCGGGCTATTCGACCGGTATCATCGGCAAATGGGGCCTCGGCGAGCCTGACACTACGGGCATTCCCAACAGGCAGGGCTTCGACTACTGGTTTGGCTACCTCAATCAGCGTCACGCGCATAACTACTATCCGAAGTATCTATGGCGCAACGAAGAGGAATTCCCCCTTAAGAATGAAGTACGCGACGTTAATCCGCCAGGCGGTGTCGCTACGAAGCGCGTGGAATACTCGCACGATTTGTTTGCACAGGAAGCTCTCGGTTTCATCGAACGAAACCAAAAGAAGCCTTTCTTCCTTTACCTCGCCTTGACAATCCCACACGCAAATAACGAGGCGAGAAATGAGGGTATGGAAGTGCCATCCTATGGTATCTACGCAGACAAAGACTGGCCTGATCCACAAAAGGGCCACGCGGCTATGATTACTCGTATGGACGGCGACGTCGGCAGGCTTCTGACCAAACTCAAACAACTCGGCATCGACAAAGATACCCTTGTAATATTCACAAGCGACAATGGTCCGCACCGCGAGGGCGGCAACAATCCCGACTTCAACAACAGCAACGGCCCCTTGCGAGGCATTAAACGCGCCCTGTATGAAGGGGGAATTCGCGTGCCGACTATCGCCCGCTGGCCAGGCAGGATCGAGGCAGGCACTAAGAGCAACCATATCTCCGCATTCTGGGATTTCCTGCCTACCTGTTGCGACGTCATCGGCGTTGGGCCGCCTGACAATATCGATGGCATCTCATTGTTGCCAACGCTGCTGGGCCAATCCGACAAACAAAAGCAGCACGAGTATCTTTACTGGGAATTCCACGAGCAGGGCAAGAAGCAGGCCGTTCGTATGGGCGATTGGAAAGGCGTTCGCCTTAATGTCGGCAAGAATCCCGATGGCCCGATCGAACTTTACAACCTCAAGACCGACATCGACGAGCAGAATAATATCGCCAGCAAGCATCCGGAGATCGTCGCTAAAATCGGACGAATCATGAAAGAGACGCGGACGCCTTCGAAGGACTGGCCCTTTCCTGGTGAATAAGCCTGCTCTGCTTCGATAATGAGTACTGCATTCGGACTCAAAACATTACTGCTGATGTCTGTTACGAAAGACCATGGATGTTGTGCTTCGCCTGGAGCAAGGCAAAGGAGGTTCGTATGCAACGACGTGATTTTTTGAAGGCGGTCGGTGTTGGGGCGGCATCGTTTCTGGTTGGCGGGTGCGGGGGAGCTTCAATTCAGCCTTCAGGTAAGGCAGCAAAGCGAAAGCCAAACTTCGTCTTCATCTTTATCGATGATCTCGGCTACAAAGACCTTGCCTTCATGGGCAGTAAATACTATGAGACTCCCAACATTGACAAGCTCGCATCGGAGGGTGTCGTCTTCACTAATGCTTATTCCAATGCGCCGAACTGCGCCCCGACGCGGGCGTGTCTGATGTCAGGCCAGTATACGCCTCGTCATGGGATATATACGGTGGGCTCTCCGGAACGAGGCAAAGCGAAGCTGCGAAAGCTAATCCCGACTCCTAATACAACGGAACTTTCGCCTGATATAGTCACCATCCCTGAAGCGCTCAAGGCAGGCGGCTATAGATCCGCATGTATCGGCAAATGGCACCTCGGTGAGAAAGAGCCCTTCCGGCCACAGGACCAGGGCTTCGACGTCGTCTATGAAAGAACCAAACGCAGCCATTTCACCGACGATGGCGAGTACCTGACCGACCGGTTGACCACCGAAGCGGTCAACTTCATCGAATCCAACAAGGACAATCCCTTCTTCCTGTATCTCTCGCACCATGCGGTTCACACTCCCATTCAGGCCAAACCTGAAATGATCGAGAAGTACAAAGCCAAGGAACCGATTGGGGGGCATGACAATCCCAAGTATGCGGCAATGATAGAGAGTGTCGATGAAAGTGTCGCAATGGTTCTGGCCGCTCTTGACAGGCTTGGTCTGCGGGATAACACGGTTGTGTTCTTTTTCTCCGATAACGGAGGCTACGCCAATGTTACCTCAATGCTCCCTCTGCGAGGCTCCAAGGGCATGCTCTATGAAGGGGGCATCCGTGTCCCGGCAATCGTCCGCTGCCCCGGCCACACAAAGTTAGGCTCAGTGTGCGATTCGCCCGTCATAGGCATAGACTTTTACCCCACCATGCTTGATATGGCGGGAGTGAAAAATCCAAAAGGTTACATCCTCGATGGGCGATCTATTACCACCCTGCTGGACGATGAAAGTGCGGGGTTTGAATCCGCAAAAAAGAAATTCAATAACCGCGCGATCTTCTGGCACTTTCCCGCCTACCTGGAGCCTTACAACGATTCGCAGAAACCCTGGCGGACCACACCTGCAAGTGCAATCCGCAAAGGCCCCTGGAAATTGATCGAGTTCTTCGAGGATGGCAGGACCGAGCTTTACAACCTTGAAAACGATATCAGCGAAAAAAATAACCTCGCCGCCTCTATGCCCAAAAAAGCCAGCCAGTTACACGCCGAACTAAAACGCTGGCAAACCCAACTAAACGCCCCCGTCCCCAAACAACTAAATTCCGGCTACGACCCGGCAGCAAGAGCCGCCCAAACACCCTCATCATCCCAACCGAATTAACAACGATAGCCGTGTCGTGTACCTTCGTTCCGAACATATTCACCCCTTAGGGGTGAAGCGCCCCTTGCCATTCCGAGAGAAGTCACCCCATAGGGGTGACGTAGTCGATCCCGATGAACATTAAGATGGCCGCGCCACCAGAACGCACCTGCAATTTTATCACGTTACTTCCATTGTGCATCATGCTTTTTTCATAACGTTTATCCCGATTTCAAAAGAAACTTATCAGTAGCAAGAAACTGGTTTGACACAAGCCCGATAATTTGATTAATGTTCCAATATGAATAAAAAAACCCCTACGCTATTTCGTCGTGTTTTGCTTCTGCCCGTATGCCTTACACTTGCGGCCCTTCTGACATCGTGCAACTCACACCCAATATCTCCAAACAAAAACGATTCTTTCACTTTCGTTCAGATCTGTGATACTCAATTGGGTTTTTCTAACTATCAACAGGACAAGGATTCATTCCGCCAGGCGGTAATTCATATTAACGATCTCAATCCCGACTTCGTAGTTATTTGCGGCGATCTCGTCAACGACGCCAACGAGAAATCATTTTCCGATTTCAAAGAGATAAAAAGCTCCTTAAAAATGCCCTGCTACTGTGTCCCTGGAAATCATGACATTGCCAAAAAGCCGTACCTTGAATCGTTACGCCGCTATCGCAAAACAATTGGTAAAGATTATTTTGCGATTGAACACAAGAAAACCGCCTTTATATTTACAAATACACAACTATGGAAAGATCATCTCGATGGCGAATCCGAGGCTCAGGATACTTGGCTAAAGAAAAGATTACAAACGGTTTCCCGAAAAGCCCACCAGGTTTTCGTTGTTGGCCATTATCCTCTATTCTGCAAAAAACCAGATGAGCCGGATGAATATATGAATTTACCCATAGACAAACGCATGGAGCTTCTGAGCCTTTACGATCAATATAATGTAGTCGCCATCCTGCACGGCCACACCCATACACTAACCTTAAACAATTACAAAGATATACAAATGCTCGGCGGCGAAACAACCAGCCGAAACTTCGACAAACGCCCCTTGGGCTTTAGATTGTGGCGTGTTGAAAACAACCTACCCCCAAAGCACGAGTTTGTCCCTTTAAGCTGGTAATCTGCTAAACAAATTTACCTTTCGCAGTGGCTCTACCCAACTCATCTACACTTCTACTCACTGGCCCCCCCCCTCTGTCATGTCGAGCGTAACAAAGTGAAGCCAAGAGATATCCCCTGCAAATACAAATAAGCTCCTTATCGCCTCCAACATTCGAATATGCTTCGCCCAACTCTTCTACTCATCTACCCATCCAACGCTCGTAGCGCACCCCATTAGTCAATAATGTTCTTATGCTAAACGAACAAATCCAGTTTGCTCTAACATTTATCTTGACCGTCGGCCGCTTGCTATGTATTATATCTATCTAACTAATATGATTATTATAACATATCAATTAACATATTATTTTCACAGGCATCCCATAGAAACGTAAGCAAGGGCGTGTTCTTCTAAAGTAGCGA
>CAZYMD010000053.1:0-26218 GCA_964649005.1 uncultured Pirellulales bacterium | reverse complement strand
CACGTGGAACGCGATCCTCGATGTGATGCTCAAAGTGCGGGCGGCGCACGGGTGGGCGCCTTAATTGCGAATTCGAATTTGGTGCTTCACACAAGCTTGTTATAGCCTAAGAACTTGAATAAGGAATCACTGAAATGACTAAGAAACTTAATGTTGGTATCATCGGATACGGTTTCATGGGCCGGACGCACACCAACGCGTATTCCCAGGCCCCGCACTTCTTCGATTTGCCGTACCAGCCTGTTTTGAAGGTGATTTGCGGGCTTGAAGAAAAGGAGGCCAAGGCCTTCGCTGATCGTTGGGGTTTCGAATCTTATACTACCGACTGGCACAAGGTAATCGAAGACGATGATATTGACATTGTGGATATCTGTGTGCCGAACAATTTTCACGCTGAGATTGCCATTGCGGCTGCAAAGGCAGGCAAGGCTATCTGCTGTGAAAAGCCGCTGGCGCTGAGTGGGGCTCAGGGCGAGGAGATGGTCAAAGCGATAGAGGCAGCGGGTGTGCCCAATCTGGTCTCGTTCAACTACCGCCGGGTTCCCGCAGTGACGCTGGCCAAAATGCTTATTGACGAAGGCCGGCTGGGACAAATCTTCCACTATCGCGCGAATTTCCTTCAGGACTGGACTATTTCGAAGGAAGTCCCGCAAGGCGGTATGGCGACGTGGCGGCTGGACGTCAAAGCGGCGGGATCGGGTGTTACGGGCGATTTACTGGCCCACTGCATCGATACGGCTATGTGGCACAACGGGCAGATAACCGAAGTCTGCGGTATGACGGAGACTTTCGTCAAGGAACGCATGAACGTTGATACGGGAAAAGTCGAGCCGGTCGGCATCGACGATGCGTGCACGTTTTTCTGTAAGTTTGAGAATGATTCCTTGGGTAACTTCGAGTCCACTCGGTACGCACGTGGCCACAAGGCTCTTTACACGTTCGAGATCAACGGGGAAAAGGCATCTATCGCGTGGGACCTTCATGATCTGCACCGACTAAGCTATTTCGATCATGCCGACGATTCGATTGTGCGTGGGTGGCGGTCGGTACACGTGACAGACGGTGACATGCCATACATGGACAAGTGGTGGGTGCCCGGCTTGCAGATCGGCTACGAGCATTCGTTCGTCCACCAGGTGGCGGATTTCCTCGAAGCTATGGCCGAAGGCAAACCGGCGTCGCCAAGTTTCCGCGAGGCGCTTGCGACTCAATACGTGTGTGAGGCGGTGCTCAAGTCGGCCAAAGATAAGAAGTGGGAAAAGGTCAAAAAGGCCTGACAAACAATTAATGACGGAATTCGGTTCCAGCTTGTGGCTGCGAATCGAATGAAAATGCAAGCAAGGAGATAATATGTCTGCAAAAAATATTGCGGGAAAGGCGATGGAGCAGGGCAAGGGTATTCTCAGGCTTGCTCCCAATTGGGTGCCTCGTTCATTTTGCGTGCCCGGCCGCCGTATCAAGCTTCACCCCGATGATTACTACGCCCTGGGTGGCGAGCGTGGTGGTATTGACGAGCGATGGTTCTCTTCGACTACACCGGCCGATAACGGACCGCTCACTTCGCCCAATGAAGGCCTGAGCTTCGTCGTTTTTGAAGATGGCGGCAAGACCGAGAAGATTTTACTCAAAGAGGCCATTGACGAACTCAAAGGCGAGATTATTGGCGGCAGGCTTTGGGACGAGCACAAACGCTGGCCGATGTACTCGAAGTTCTTCGACAACAAGGGCGCTCTGCCGCATCACATACACCATCGCGATGAGCATGCCGCCCTGACTGACCAGTTGGGCAAGCCCGAAGCCTATTATTTCCCGCCACAGGCAAATAACCACGGCGGCGATTTTCCTTATACTTTCTTTGGCCTCAATCCCGGCGTGACCAAGGACCAGGTCCGAAAGGCCCTTAAAGATGCGGCTGAGGGGAGAGACAACACGATCACGAGTCTGTCGGCTGCTTACCGTCTCGATGTTGGGACGGGCTGGGACGTTCCGCCTGGCGTACTTCATGCGCCGGGAAGCCTTTGCACATACGAGCCACAGAAGGCTTCCGATGTTTTTGCGATGTATGAGAACATTACCCACGACCAGGTTGTCCCCAAGGAGCTGTTGTGGAAGGACACCCCGAAGGCTAAAGAGGGGAACGTGGATTGGCTTCTGGATGTTATCGATTGGGATCTTAATGTCGATCCCGACTTCGCGAAGAATCGCTTCATGTCGCCAAAACCGGTCAAATCCGTCAAGGAGATGGAAGCGGAAGGCTATATAGAAAACTGGATCTGCTACAAATCCAAAGCCTTCAGCGCAATGGAACTTACCGTTCTGCCCGGCAAGACGGTGACTATCAAGGATAGCGGCTGCTACGGTATGATTATGATGCAGGGTCATGGCAAAATGGGCGCCTGGGATATCGAGACGCCCAGCATGATTCGCTATGGGCAGCTTACGCACGACGAGTATTTCGTTACTGAGCAGGCCGCCAAAGATGGCGTTAAGATTACTAATCAATCGACAACAGATCCGATAGTCATGCTCAAACACTTCGGGCCGGACAATCCAGACCTGGTAGTCGAATAGTTATCACCATGCTGTCAAAGACTATACATCGCAGAGCTTGACGGCATATTGTAAGCTTTTGAACGGATCGTCGGTCGGGATGAACTCCTGGCCGACGTATCCTTTATAGCCTGTTCGGACGATCTCTTCCAGGATAGGCTTGTAATTGATTTCCTGCCTGTCGTCGATTTCGCACCGGCCCGGATTACCAGCGGTGTGATAGTGACCTATGTAATCTTTGTACTGGCGAATTCTCGATATGATGTCACCGTCCATGACCTGGACGTGATAGATATCGAACAACAGCTTCATCCGAGGTGACCCTACCTGCTTGATAATCTCAATGCAGTAATCAACATGATCACCCTGATAACCGGGATGTCCCTTCATCTCCTCGCTCACCCGGCTGTTGAGTATCTCAAGGCACAAAGTAATATTCTTCTTCTCTGCATACCCAACGACTTTCTTAAGCCCTGCCACACAGTTCTTCATACCCACATCATCGGGGATGTCTTCGCGGAATCCGGTAAAGGTGATAACGTTGGGAAAGCTGTATGCAGCACAGGCATCAATCGTTTCTTTCGTTGTGGCTATAATCTGATCGTGATACTTTGGATTGTTGAATCCTTTAACGAACGGCGGATCGGGCATTCCGTTCGGTGTCAAAGCGCATACGAGGCCGTGTTTTTTCAGTGTCTCGAAGTCACTTGGCCCGACAAGCTCCACGCTCTTGCATCCTAATTGATTGGCGATCCGGCACATCTGATCCATGTCCCAATATTGTGAGAAGCACCAGTATGCGACCGACTGATTGATTCTTCCATTGACGGCGCCTTTGGCGAAGGACTTCTCAAGGCTCTTGCATGAAACAAGCGTTGCGGCCGCCGCGGCAATGCCGGCCCCTGTTGCCATCCGCAGCATGGTTCTTCTGTTGATATGTTTTGAACTGTCTTTTTCGACTATCTGAGCCATTTCGGTTCTCCATTATTTGGGCAATGACTATACTTGTTTCCAAGGTGTGGAACTTCAAAGCTCCACACATTTATGTTCTTGGCTAAAATAATAAGCGACAAGTTCATCCAATACAAAGGTAAAAGTGTTTCGGTATAGGAGTTCTATACGCATGTTTCCATTACCGTAAAGGTATCGAGAATTTCGTCCCCCTTTTTTCGTCTGCCGAAACATGGATTCGATTCGACTTGCATGGAATTCTCTCGACTTGCCACAGGTGCTCAAATACACTGTAAGCTCCAAATAACGAAATAATCGCGTTAACATCTGAAAGGGTATAATCATGGTGTGGCGAAGACTTGGATGTCTGCTTCTTGGTGCGTTGATTTGTGGTTTGGCGGCGGGGGGGGAATTCGTTCCTTTTGTAATACCGGCAAAGCCCAATCCTGAATCACTAATCGCGGTCAAATCAATCGAGCCGATAGGTGTGCGGCATGGGCGGCTGGTAGCACGCGATTCACATTTCTACAACGGTGGCGAGCGTGTTCGGCTTTGGGGCGTAAATCTATCGTTCAACGCGAGCTTTCCTTCGCATGAGGATGCGCCATATATTGCCGCTCGAATGGCACAAGCGGGCGTTAACACCGTACGCTGTCACCACATGGATACATCCTTGTGGCCCCGAGGCATCTGGGATGAAAAGGAACCTACGAAATTGAAGGCTGAGGCATTGGATCGGCTGGACTATTTCATCGATCAATTAGCCCGGCAGGGGATATGGGTGAATATCAATCTGCACGTGGGGCGCGGCCATAGCCGCTATATTGGATTGCCCAGGAGCAATGAGAACTACGATAAGGTATCCTGTTTATTTACACCCGCCCTGATAGAGGCGCAGAAGAAGTATGCGAGGGACTTGTTAGGGCATGTTAATAAATACCGCAAAATCAGATACGCCGACGATCCGGCTGTTGCTATGGTGGAGATTACCAATGAAAACAGTTTTTTCATGTGGGATGGGGAAGAGAGGCTTCGTACTTTGCCAGATTACTACGCGGCCATTCTGCAGAAGATGTACAATGACTGGTTGCTGAAGAAGTATGGTTCGGAAAGTAAGCTGCGATTGGAGTGGGGGAAAGATGCCGAGCCATTGGGCAAGAATTTTCTTCGTAACGGCGCTTTTAGTTTGGCTGGGTCAGGCGGCAGGGGGGCGCTCAACTGGAATGTGGAACAGCATGAAGGTTGCAAGGCTTCGGCCTCAATTGACAGCTATAAGACGAAAAAGGCCCTGCGATTCGATATTCAGAAAAAAGATGAGACGGACTGGCATCTGCAACTGACTAATGCAGGCTTTGCCCTTGAAGAAGGCAAGTACCATACAGTCAGCTTCGAAGCCGCCGCCTCCGGCCCCAGAGAAATCCGTTGTAGTGTCAGCCAGGCCCATGACCCCTGGGGTAATATGGGGCTATCGCGTACGGCTGAGCTTACTGCTGACTGGAAAGAATTCACGATGGGTTTCGTTGCCAGACGGGACGACGAAGATTGTCGCATCAGTTTCACGTTGGGCAATAACAGCACATCCGTTTACTTTGCGAATGTACAGCTTAGGCCCGGAGGGCGTATTGGGCTGGGCAAGGTGGAATTACTCAAGGACCGAAGCGTTAAACTGTATGGGAATAATGAGAGTTCCGAGCGCACCCTCGACCGCATGGTGTTCCTGGCTGAGGCTGAGAAACAATACTTCGACGGGATGCGGGAGTTCATCAAGAAAGATATTGGTTGCAAGGCATTGGTTACCGGCACAATAGTTTTCGGTCCGCTGGGGCTCTACGGGCAAAGTGACATGGACTTTGTCGATTCTCATTCTTACTGGCAGCATCCCCGATTTCCGGGTAGGCCGTGGGATCAGGGCAACTGGCTCATCGATCAGAAGCCGATGGTTGATTATCCGCAGCAGGCAACATTGTTTAGGATGGCGGCTGAGAGGCTGAATGGCAAGCCTTTCACAGTGACAGAATACAACCATCCGGCTCCGCTGGATTCACAGGCGGAGTGTGTGCCGATGATAGCTTCGTTCGGCGCCACTCAGGATTGGGACGGAATATGGTTTTACACTTATTCCCACAGCGGCGATCAGTGGGATCGAACCAACATGAGCAGCTTCTTCGATGTCGACACAAACCCGGGCAAGTGGGGCTTTATGCGAGCCGGAGCGGCGATATTTTGCGATGGAATTGTGCCTCCATTGAGCGTTCGCACAGTTGCACTTTTGGGGCGTTCGCCAGGGCTTGTTCGACAATTGGCGCAATTGCACCTGAAACATGGCAGTAACATGTTCACTGTTGCCTCCGAGGTTAGTGGAGCGACGAGGCAAACGATTCTGGGCGGGCCTTTGTCTGTGAGCCTTGCTCCTTCATCAGACAGTGCTCCAATGGGTGAGTCACGTACTCGACTAAGCTGGTCTGTGGAGGAGGACAAGGGAGTGTATATGCTCGGAGCTGGGGCGGGCGTTCTCGCCGGGTATGCGAGTGTTATGGATCAGGCAAGTGAAGGCTTCGCTCGTTTCGCCGATCCAGAATTCGTGGTGATTACAGCCACTCCGCTCGATGGCATGCCCTGGTGGCAGAGCAGCAGGATTCTACTTACCGCCTGTGGCCGCTGCGAAAACACCGGCATGAAGTTCTCCGAAGACAGACGAACAGTAGGGCGTGACTGGGGCCGTGGTCCTGTGCAGATAGAGGCGGTGGAGGGGGCGGTAATCGTGCCGGAGGGCGATTGGAAATGCCAGGCTCTCAATCCGGACGGGACGGTACGGGCCGAAGTACCCATTCGCTCGGAGGCCGACCGTAAGTTTATGGATATTTCACCCAAATATGGAACGATGTGGTATTTGCTCACGCAACAGTGATTCAATTCCAGGCGGACTCGGGCGATTGTATGTTTCGGTTCTGTTCCGGCATTGTGACTTCTGGAATGAGTGAAGAAGAAAGGGTAGGTTGATGATGAACGCAAAGAGACTACTTTGGTGTGTTATTCTTCTCGCCGGGTGTGTATTCGTGAATGGTACTGATCTGCGTGCCGCCGATGCACAACGACCGTTGATTCTTTTCAGCTTTGGTGACAAGTTCGACATCAAGTCTGTGGAGAAGACTGATTGCAGTGTATCGGTTGGCGCGGAAGGGGGGCTTGCCATTGAGACCGGTCATGCCAAACCCTGGCCTGGAATCACGCTCAAAGCTCCGGCGGGCAAGTGGGACTTATCGAAGTATGAGTACATTACTGTAGATGTGAAGAACCATGGCGGTGATTCTGTCGCAGTGAATTGTCGTGTAGATAATCCCGGCGCGGACGGGACCAACAATTGCATAACGGGCAGCGTCCAGGTGCAGCCCAAGAAGTCGGCTACTCTGAGGATCCGGATGTTCCCATCCCGTTGGCGACTCTCTGAGCATCTCGAATTGGTCGGTATGCGTGGTTATCCCTCGTATTCAGCTAAAGTCGATACTGCAAATATCACGCAACTGCTTATCTTCGTAAACAGACCCGACAAGGACCACGCATTCGAGATAGGTGAGATTCGCGCCGGGGGGGAGATTGAGGCGGTTGACGCCAAGAACTTTATTCCGTTCATCGATGAGTTCGGCCAGTATATCCATAGAGACTGGCCCGGTAAGACACATTCCGAGCCTGAATTGGTTGCCTCTGAAAAGAGCGAACGCAGGGATATTGCCTCTCATCCAGGACCGACTCACAGGAACAAATACGGCGGATGGCGAATCGGGCCACAACGTCGGGCGACGGGTTCCTTCCGTGTTGAGAAATATCTTGGCAAGTGGTGGTTTGTTGATCCGGACGGCTGTTTGTTCTGGTCGCACGGTATAGATTGTGTCCATAGCTCGACATCGACGCCCATCACAGACCGCGAACACTACTTCAGCGATTTGCCTGAATCGAACACAAAGTTTGCCAGATTTTACGGCACCGGCAGTTGGGCGCCGCACGGCTACTACAAAGACCACAGCCCTTACAAGACGTACGATTACGGCAAGGCGAACCTGCTCCGCAAATACGGGAATGACTGGCAGGACGCCTTTGCCAAAATCACACATGAAAGAATTAAGAGCTGGGGGCTGAATACCATCGGCAACTGGTCCGATCGTGACATATATCTTATGCAACAGACTCCATACGTCTGCACGATTAATTCGAACTCAAGAAAGCTCGAAGGATCAGAAGGCTACTGGGGCAAGTTCTTCGACGTCTTCGACCCAGGATTCGGACAGGCGCTTCGTACAGCATTCGAAAATGAATTAGAGCGAACCGCGAGTGATCCCTGGTGCATTGGGTACTTCGTACATAATGAAATATCCTGGGGCGATGAAGTTTCGCTCGCTGTAGCCGCTCTGATGTCACCGTCGGACCAGCCCGCCAAGCAGGCTTTCGTCAAAGATCTGAAGGATAAATACTCCGATATCGGCAAGCTAAATAATATCTGGGGATTGACATATACGAGCTGGGACGACGTGCTACAGAGTAGAAAGGCTCCAGATAGGAAAAAAGCATGGGACGATCTGTCGGCTTTCTATACCAGAACTGCTGAGACCTATTTCAGGACGATACGGGCAGAAATGACCAAGGTCGCTCCGCTGAAGCTATACTTAGGCTGCCGGTTTGCCTGGGCCAACGACAATGCCGTTCATGCGGCGGGAAAGTACTGCGATGTCGTCAGCTTCAATAAATACAACTACAGTGTCGAGGATTTGCAGCTTCCGGCTGGCATTGATCGGCCGGTAATAATCGGGGAGTTCCACTTCGGCGCCCTTGACCGTGGAATGTTCCATACGGGTCTTAAAGAGACAGCCGATCAGAACGATCGTGCGGAAAAGTACAAACAGTACGTGCGTGGAGCCCTTAGGAATTCCTGCATCATCGGTACGCATTGGTTTCAGTACAAGGACCAGGCTACAACCGGTCGTGGCGATGGTGAGAACTACCAGATTGGATTCGTTGATATTTGTAACAGGCCGTACCCAGAGATAGTAGAGGCGTGCCGGGAAGTCGGGAAAAATCTTTATGAATTCCGTCTGAAAGATGAATAGTCTATTACGGCAAGAACGGCTGCCTGGTATGCCTAATTTCGGATGATGCAAAGGGAGGGCCTTATCCTACTTTGAATGTGTTACCGGATGCTTGTGCTAATAGAAAGAGGCGGTTACTGTCATAAGCGTCTGGGTTTCTCGTTTTTCGTAGCGCCGGCCGAACAGGGCTGTTGCGACATCCTGGTTGCTGCCGGTTGAGCCGCTTAGGACCACCGTTTCCCCAGGCATGGCCCTTACGGTTGTTGACAGCTCCATTAGCTCCATATCGCCACCGGAATTTAGGAACCTCGAAAAGACGGGGATCAGCACCATCTCAATCTGACCTGTTGGAAGGCTGCGGGCGTTAACCAAAAGTGATTTTCCCGCCTGTCGGAATTGGTATCCCGTGGCGCTATACGATCTGCCCATATATCGAAAAGAGGGCACTGCAATCTCGTCGCCAATATTTATGCTTCCACCTGTACCGTCTGCGACGAGTAGAAAAAGAGTAGTGCGTTCAGATGCCTTCAGTTTTTTCTGAACGGCGGCAAGCTTGGCCTCGAATTGCCTGGTGGCCACTCCTATCCTGAGGCCTGACTGTGCGAACACATTTGCTTGTGCAGCAATTGCAGCAGCCTGATCGACATATTGCCAAAGCACATCTATCGCCTCGTATTGCGACAGAGTAGTGCTGAGCAGGTTCACCTCGATCTTGATATTACCGCCCGGCCCGGGCAACGACTGTTCCTGGCTGTAAGCCTCGGTTTTTATCCGCTCGATCTCACGCGAGATTTCATCGTATTGACTGTCTGTGCCGGAGCTTTTGCACCCGGCAAAAACAAGACAAGATAACAGTATGATCGATATTAATCTACGCATATAGCTATTATAGATACCCTTGTTCCGGCAGCAAGGACAATTCTGAAAGGAACCTACGGCACAGTTTTCTTGACTTCGCCATGCATTTTGAATACAATTAGAGTTTTACAGCCGTGATAATCCTATTAGGGGCATACTATGCAAATGAAACTGCGATTTCTCGGAGCGGCCCGGAACGTTACAGGCTCGCGTCACCTGCTTGAAGCTAATGGCACGCGGATACTTGTCGATTGTGGACTTTATCAGGAGCGGGAGTTCAAGAATCGGAACTGGGACCCCTTTGTTGTGGATCCGAGCAGTATTGATGCAGTCTGCCTGACACATGGCCATCTGGACCACTGTGGTTTACTCCCCAAGCTCGTTCGTGAGGGATTCAAGGGCAAAATATACTGTACAGGGGCCACCGCCGAAATTGCGGAAATAATCCTTTACGATTCGGCCAGGATACAGGCGGAAGATGCGGAGTACAAACGCAAGAGGCATAAAAGAGAAGGACGTGAAGGCCCTTATCCCGTCGAGCCGCTTTATACTGTCGAAGATGTGGATGTGTGTATTCCTCATTTTTCTCCCATTAAGTATAAGCAGCCGTCGCAGATTGCTGATGGAATCGAAGTGTGTCTTTGTGATGCAGGTCACGTTCTTGGCTCGTCGGTCGTGAAAATCAAAGTCAATCAGGACGGTCAGGAGAGGACTATTCTATTCTCCGGCGATATAGGTCGTCCGGACAGACCTATCGTACACGATCCCGACTTCGTGGGGCAGGCCGATTACGTGCTTGTAGAGTCAACATATGGTGACAGAGTCCACCAAAAGACGGAAGACATTGACCGGTCGATTGCCGATGTCATCAATTCGACAAAAGAGGCTGGGGGCAACATCATCGTTCCGAGTTTTGCACTCGAACGCTCCCAGGAGTTGCTTTTCTACATCAACGAACTGTTGGCCAAAGATGCAATACCACATATAAAGGTCTTTCTGGATAGTCCCATGGCCGCACGGATTACGAAAGTATTCAAACATCACCGCGACCTGTTCGATGATGAAATGAAAGAGTCGATGAAGAAGAACGGCTCACCCTTCAATTTTTCAGGCCTTACAATTACCGAATCGAGCAGTCAGTCAAAGGCCATAAATCACATTCGGGGCACAATCATGGTCATAGCCGGTTCCGGCATGTGCACCGGCGGTCGCATTAAGCACCACCTTGTAAACAACATCAGACGTCCTGAAAGCACCATCATGTTTGTCGGATATCAGGCGATTGGAACCCTCGGGAGAAGGTTAGTTGATGGTGACAAGGAAGTCAGGATACTTGGACAGCAGTACCAGGTGGAGGCCAGAATCGCCCAGATTCATGGCTTCTCTTCTCATGCAGACAAGAATGAGTTGACGCAGTGGTTAGAAGGATTGGGCAAGGCTCCGAAAAAAGTGTTTGTCGTACACGGCGAAACCGAGAGCGCACAGCATTTTGCAGAATATCTCAAGAAAGAAAAGGGATGGGATGCTGTTGCGCCGGAGTATAAGGATGAGATCGTCCTCGATTAGCTGCGCTGGGGCCACTACTACTCTGTCAAGATTGAGACTGTAGGTGTTATCGTGAGGCATTTTGGTGCTGGGGCAGCTTTTCTCCTTCGAAGAGCATGAGATTGCTACGTCAGCCTTTGGGCAACTCGCAATGACGACAGTCACAAAACCAAGTTTGACAGAGTACTACGTCTTGATGCAGATTCTCATTGTCTTAGTCTGTGCAGGATATCCCAGTATGCCCCGCGCTGACCAGATTTGATTGCTTCAACCAGATCGGTGTTATCGTTATAGTTCTGATCGCTCGAAGTTGCGGCGTTTACCTGGCTATCCTGCACCTCTTCAGTTGGCTCGAAGAATCGTTTATCGCCTCCGATCAGGTCCTTTATCAGCCTTGCAGGATTCGAGCCGAGAGCGTGAGATATGTAAAAGGTTGGCTTGAAGAAATCGATGGGGCCCTCGTATTTCCTGAGAATGTTGGGATTCGTCTCCAGAGGCCCCTGAGCAGCTACGATCTGTGCCATTTCAGTGCCCGGATATATCCTTATACCCAAGGCCGCACCGGCGCAATCGGGGCTGATTTGCTTGATGAACTCAATCGTCTCTTTTGCGGTTTCCTCCGTCTCGCCCGGCCCTCCCAGCATCAGATCGAACATCACTGCGATGTTGTTTCGACGACATAGTTCTACCGCTGAGGTGAGATCGCCACTGCGATGTGGTTCGCGATATGTTTTCAGCATGGCTTCACACGCCGAATCACCTGTGAAGTTGATCCCGACGCAGCCAGCCCTGCTCATGGCCTCGGCAAGCTTTGCGTCGAATGGTGTTACAGCCAGATAACCATACCAGCGTACCTTTTCACCGAGACCTCGCTGATTTAATTCTGCACATACCGCAAAAGCATGGTCTCGTGGGATGTTGAATTCAGAGTCGCAAAGGTGCATCACGTTCACGCCCTGCGCAATCAATGCCTCCACTTCATCGGCCACTGCTGATGGTGTCCTTGTCCTGGTCGTGCAACCCTTGGCTAACGGGTCGGCGCAGAAGATGCACTTGCGGTCACACCCTCGCTTGGTCTCGATGCCGACCTGTCCGCCACGATTAAAATATGTGCGGTTGTCGATCACATCCCGGCTTGTGACCATATCAAGCTCTGCTGGCCACGCAGGCGGGTTACTGCGAATCTCATCTCCTTGGCGCCAGATGAGTCCATCGATACGGTTCAATTGTTGTGAGTTTTCCAACGCCTTATAGAGTGATATAGTGGCCTGCTCGCCATCTCCGCGAATGCCGAAATCCACGCTCGTATGTTCAACGACTCGCTCCGGGAAGATAGAAAAACCCACACCCCCGACGACTATTGGAGCATCAGTAAGTTTGCGGAGAAGTCTAATGTTTTCAGTGAGTTCGGGCAAAAATGATTTTGCGCTGGGCCAGAAGCAGTCGTCAACGTTGCGAAATGACAGGCCGACCAGCCCCGGGCTGTGGGTGGCAAAGTAGTCCTGCATGGCTTTCGCAGGATCATCCACAAGGCACAGATCGAGGATATCAGTTTCTATTCCGGCCCTGCGCGTCACCCCGGCCACATATTCCAATCCAAGCGGCCCGATTGGAGGGAGCATCCTGTTTGTATTGATCAGAGTCAGCATTCATTGCTACTGTATGGCTTAAAGTGTTTTGTAATTTCCCTGCCTGATGTAAGAGATGGCAGGGCAATAGCACAGGAACTTAGCCTGCGAAGTAGTGCAAGGAGCCATGATAATCAGTCATGTTTTGATACAATCGAAGTATGAGAAGTTCTCCTGCTATGCTCAGTCCTGATAATCCTCTTTTTCCTCGGCCTGCTTGGCCTTTTCCCGCCTCTTCTGCGAGATGTAGCTGATCAGGATGCCCAGCTCAAACAGAGCATAAAGCGGAAACGCCAGCGTAACTTGCGAGATAACATCTGGAGGTGTCGCTATGGCAGCTATTACAAAGACAGAAAGGAAGACATACTTACGCGACTTTTTCAAGGCGGCAATGGAAACGAGCCCCGTTCGGGTGAGAATAAATATTGCTACGGGTGTCTGGAAGCCCAATCCGAAGACCAGCATCAGGACCGTTACAAAGGAAATGTATTTTTGGAATGTCCAGGTGGACGATAGCCCTATCAAGTCACCGAAACCAAGGAAGAAACGCAACGATATCGGGGCTACGATGAACAGGAAAAACAGCGCGCCCATGATAAACAGTCCTACTGAAAATGGAATGGCGGTATTCACATACCGTCTCTCCTGTGGATAAAGACCCGCTGCCACAAACATCCACAACTGATAGAACACCCACGGAGAGGACAGGATCAGGCCTGTGATCAGTGATATCTTCATAAACCCTACGAATGAATCCGCAGGCGCCAGGGTAGTAAGGCGGAATTCAGGGGCGATGTAATCGCTGTTGGTGGCATTCGAAGCTGCATTTGGATCGTTCGGGTCCTCCGCCGTCCCGGCGTAAATCTCACGTACATACTCCACCGCATTCGGGTCTATTGCCGGGGCGTTGGGATCTGATTTGATCGCCTCGACGAGTTTGCTGAAGAAAGCTTCCATGCGATCCGCCGGGGCGAGAGGAGTCGGTGGTTGGAGCTTGATCGTACGCTTTCTTACAACATCCAGATAGGGCTTCTGAATGAATTTGATAATGCGAGTTCCAAAACAGAAGGATAGTATCGTCCCGATAACCAGCCCTATCAGTGCGAGAATAATGCGGGCGCGCAATTCATCCAGATGGTCGCCCAGACTCATCGTCGTATCGAGAAGGTCGAGCTCTCTCCTGTTTTTCTTCTTCTTGGTCTCAGGCATCTCTATTCTGGGGTGTCGCGCCTGTAAGAAGAGTAGCAGTGGTATACGTCAGACTTTATTTCATGTTGTCTGATTCATCCAGGCCGGCCGCGTTTTTGGCTTCTTGTGCTACCTCGTTCTTGACGTGCTTCACGTCGTCCATTACATCATCAGTGCTTTCCTTGGCTTCATTGATGCCTTTCTTGAATTCGGTCATACTTTTACCCACGCTACGAGCGATTTCGGGCAATCGTCTTCCGAATATCAACAAAGCCACAATGAGGATTATAATCCACTCATACCCGCCTGGAAAGGCAAAGGCCTGTATATATTGCAAACACGTAGTCATTTGAATCTCCTTATTGGTTCAAAGTTAGGGATTATAATCCCGATGCCTGTATCTGTCAATAGAACCGTAACAAAAGAAAGCGTCAAATATTATGTGTAAGTTGTATTTTGTGCCATCGAAGTAGTTGGCCAAATATGGTACGCTTGATAGCCAGTTCGTTTTGGGTGAATCCCATCGGAACTGGCCAATTCATTGCTCAGCCATTGCCTATGCGCGTTCTTATTTAACATGATATTTCGCAAAAAACTCACCTGTGGCATGGTATGTAAGTCTTTATACAGTAATAACATATGTTTTTGGTGAGACATTTTTTCTTGCCTTTCGATGCGATTTAGGTTATCATAATGCTTAATCAAGGTGGTGATGGATTAATGGTTGTTATTATTCGGGTGGGCAATGACTGAATTCTATTACAAGAGATGGCTTCCTTTCATTATTACCAAAAGGCGCATTTTAGTCCTGGCTATTGCCAGTTATATTGCTTTGTGCTGAAAGAATGCGTGTTCTCTTTTTCCCGCTTAGACCGCCCGGCGTTTGGGCGGATTTTTTTTGCGCATCGATCTTGATTTGACATATCCTCGTTATAAAGCTACTCTGCCACAGACCAACGTATTCTAACAGGAACAATCGCCACTCTGAACTATGCCCTTTACACCATATCATTTCGGACCCAGCGGATTCATCGGGCTGGTATTCAGGCGGTGGATTGATTTGCCCGTCTTTGTCCTGGCTAACGTTATCGTTGATGTTGAGGTACTGGTTATTCTGATTTTTCAGTTGGATTATCCCAAGCACCGCTATTGTCACACGCTTCTGGTAGGCGCCGTCGTGGGGGCATTATGGGGTTTGTCTGCGTATCCACTTCGGGGATTATTCACAAAGGCCATGAACCGGCTCCGCTTACCTTACAGAACGAGCCTGCTCAAGATGATCGTATCAGGGATTCTTGGCGTCTGGTTCCATGTGCTGATAGATAGCCTTTGCCACCATGATGTTCTTATGTTCTGGCCCAGCAGGTACAGATTGTTCCTGGATATCCAGAGGCATTATGGCTGGTATGAAACAGTTGCCAGGGTCAAGATATACTGCCTGTTGTTCGTTGGGCCTGCGATCCTTTTGTATGTTTTTAATGTGATAGGATTCTCCAGAGGTAAGTCTGGCTCAAGTGGCAGCAAAGACAGTGCAAATTCGCTAAAACGCCAATAATAGCGAAATGCGGTTAAAGATACGCAATTCATGCGTAATAGCTACATCCACGATACACATGCTTGTTAATTCTGCATTTTTGCCTTATAATCCAGTCTCTTGATAATCATTGATTTCGTTGGGATAAACCTATGTCAAAGACAGTACAGCAGCAGGTTGATTCGCTCAAACGTGGCACAGTTGAGGTGTTTACCGAAAAGGATCTGGCCGAGAAGCTTACCAGAGCCGCGGCGGACGGTCGGCAGTTGCGGATCAAACTGGGCCTCGATCCCACCAGTCCCGATATCCATCTGGGCCACACGGTGGTGCTTCGCAAGATGCGGCAGTTCCAGGATTTAGGGCATAAGGCTGTTCTTATCATCGGTGACTATACCGCCCGCATAGGCGATCCTACGGGGCAAAACGCGACGCGTCCAATGCTCTCTTCGGAAGATATCGAGCAGAACGCTAAAACCTATTTCGACCAGGCGGGCAGGATACTGGATACATCCGACGAGAAGCTCGAGGTCAGACACAACAGCGAATGGCTCGAAAAGATGACCCTAATGGAGCTGATACACCTGGCCGGCAAGAAGACTGTGGCCCAGATGCTACAGCGAGACAGCTTCAAAAAGCGTCTCGCTGCTAATATCGATGTTTATACACACGAGTTCATATATCCGCTGATGCAGGGCTACGATTCGAAGGTGATCCACGCGGACGTCGAGCTTGGCGGAACGGACCAGACGTTTAACAATCTCGTCGGACGCGACATTCAAAAGGCTTACGACCAGCCACAACAGGTGGTCATTACCATGCCAATTCTTGTCGGACTCGATGGTGTAGAGAAAATGTCGAAGTCCAAGGGCAACTACGTTGGCGTTACCGACGAGCCTAATGACATGTTCGGCAAGGTTATGAGCATCTCCGACGATATGATGGAGAATTACTTCACTCTGCTGACTGATGAGCCGGCCGAGAGGATAGCTGAGCTTGTTGATCAAGGCAAGACTCATCCCAAAGAGGCCAAGGTTCTGCTGGGTAAGACTATAGTGGCTCAGTTCTACGATAAAGCTGCCGGGGAAGCCGCGGCTGCCCATTTCGAGCAGGTTTTTGCCCAGAAGCAACTGCCTGATGAAATACCTGAGGTTGAGATAGCTGCTGAATCAGTCATGGCGAGCAAGCTTCTGCTTCATTGCAGACTCGTTGAAACGGGCGGCGAGGCCAAGCGAATGATAAAACAGGGCGGCGCAGCAATTGACGGCGAGAAACTGACCGATCCCAATGCAGAGATTGTGCCTGCTGAGGGCATGGTCGTTCGAGTAGGTAAACGCAAGTTCGCCAGAGTGAAAATCTCTTGAGGAATGTTCCGGCGAGTTCGTCGGTTGATCTGTGCTGAAGAAAAAGAGTAGCTCAGAACGGTAGTATGTGCAAAAAATTCGTGTAATAGGGCCAATTACTGATTAGAATATAATGATATGAAATTGCCAAAACTACAACAGACAGAGAAATATACGGGATTATACGTTTTTGACTTCGGTGACCACGCAGGGGTGGGATTTACGGCTGAGGAGGTGGCTGAGCTTCTTGAGAGCGAGAAGTTCAAGGATGGCAAGGTTTATAAGATTCACAGAGCCTATCCTGATGGCCAACTGGAATTGAAGGGCGTTCCTGCACAGACTTTCGAGCTTGAAAGCGGCATGTTTTTCTATTCGGCAGATGCTGAGGCAGCTAAAGGCGATTTCAAACGGCTCGTTCGTCTCGCAGTGGAGCTTGCGCCGCCTTGCAGGGCGAAGGTTCAATTGGCAAAATACGACGAGAGCAAGTTAGCAGTGGCCCTGATATACCCCGCTGAGTATGAGGATGAAGTCAGCCGATGGCTGTTGGATGGCCAATACAGGACTGTAGGCACCGCTGAAGGGGGTGTCGGAGCTGTGCAGAGGTATTATGATGACAGCCCGGAGATCCTCGACAGACACCAGTTATTCGGTAGCTTCCAGATCGAGAGCCGGACTGGAGAGGAGCTTCTGGCGGCTGTCAAGCTGGCTGTGCAAAGATGATTGTGCTGTTCAGCCGGTGTTTTCGGGTAGGTTGCGGCGAGTCCAGATTATGAATCACCGATTGCCTGATAGAAAGATGCGCACTGCTAAAAAGGCACATTCGTTGCTCGGTCTGTTGGCCGGATGGCTGCTCTGGGTACGGAGTAAGCCGAAAGCTAAAATCACTCCATCCGATTTAAGACGTGCAGAGTTCAAGACGAGTACGCAACGATTGGGAATACGATTTGTCGAGAGCATAAGGGACGTTTTTCGGTTCCGATGGATCAGGATGGCTGGGAAGGATAGCAAGACTACTGAGAGCCAGTCTGGAAATGGTGAAGATGTCCAGCCCGACCGATGATTGAAGGTGAGGAGCCTGGAGCTAATATGGCAAAATCCAGTAAACACCCAGCGCCTGGTCCGGTCCCAATACTCAGCGAGACAGCCTTGACGGTCCTGCACAGTAGGTACCTCATCAAGGATGAGAAGGGGCGCTCTGTCGAGACGCCTGCAGAACTTTTCAACAGAACTGCCTGGCTGGTCGCTCAGCAGGAAGGCAACTACGGCGCCTCAGGAAATCAACTCAAGCAGTGGCACAAGAAGTATTACAGATTGATGGCGTCACTGAGATTCCTGCCCAATTCGCCAACACTGATGAATGCCCAGCGTCGAGGGACGCTCAGTGCCTGTTTCGTGTTGCCTATAAGTGATAGTATCGAGGGAATATTCGAAGCGGTGAAGGAGACAGCCCTGATTCAGCAGGCAGGCGGCGGGACAGGCTTTTCATTCGACAGGCTCAGGCCCACTGGTGACCGCATCGCCTCCAGCGGCGGGACCACATCAGGGCCGATCAGCTTTTGGCGCGTATTTTCTCAGACTACTGAGGCGATTCAGCAGGGGGCGTTTCGCAGGGGCGCCAATATGGGCATGATGAGTGTCGAGCACCCCGACATACTGCGATTTCTGCACGCCAAGCAGAACCTCAAGGCTTTCACGAATTTCAACATCTCGGTTAAGGTCCCCGACAGATGGATGAAGCAACTGCTCAAGTCGCCCAAAGCCTTGCACGTCGTAACGAATCCGCACACGGGCGGTCGCTATTTACTGCCCAAACGCATTGACGTGGCCGAATATACGATTGACGAGTTGTACGAGCTGAAGCGCGGAACGAAGTCACCGTCCCGGAATCCGTCTCTTTTCTTCACTGTTGGCGATATTTGGAAGTTGGTTGTACGTTGCGCTCATAGGACGGGCGAACCTGGTCTGGCTTTCATGGACCGGATAAACCGGGACAATCCGACGCCAAATCTGGGCCCAATAGAGGCGACCAATCCTTGCGGCGAACAGCCTTTGCTGCCCTATGAGGCATGCACTTTGGGCAGTATAAATCTTGTGAAGTTTGTTACATCCGCAAATGGCAAGCTGGAGATGGATTGGGGCTCGCTGGGTGACACTGTTGCGCTTTCTGTGCGTTTCCTCGACAACATCATCGACGCCTGCGATTATCCTGTTACTGAGGCGATTCGCCTGGCTAGGGCTAATCGCAAGATCGGTCTTGGCGTGATGGGCTTTGCGGATTGCCTGTTTGCACTGGACATTCCCTATGATAGCGAACAGGGGATTGAATTCGGCAGGAAACTGATGAAGTTTGTCAACGACCATGCGAGAGGGGCAAGTGCAGATTTAGCTGAAACTCGCGGGGCATTTCCAAACTGGCAAGGAAGCACCTGGCAGACAAAAAGGAAGATCAAGATTCGCAACGCAGCGATTACCTGTGTGGCCCCGACAGGGACCCTCAGCATAATCGCAGACTGCTCGGGGGGAATCGAGCCGGCCTATTCACTCGTTTTCAACAGGCAAATTCTCGACGGCAAGAAGATGTTCCATGTTAATCCTGTCTTTCGAGAAGCTGCACAGCTCCTTGGCGTGTACAGCACCGAGCTTGAAAAGGAAATAGCGGCTACGGGCAGTATTGGGCACATTAAACAAATCCCAGCTAAAATCCGCAGGATTTTCAGGTGTGCCTATGACATAAAGCCCTCGTGGCATATTCGGATGCAGGCTGCATTCCAGAAGCATTGTGATGCCGCCGTGAGCAAGACCATTAACCTGCCTGAAAGCGCTACATCGAACACAGTGGACAAGGCTTTCAAACTGGCCTACGAACTTGGCTGCAAGGGCATTACTGTCTATCGTCGAGGGACGCGTGAATTAGAGCCAATGACCCTGGGCTGACATACGAAAAGGCCGTATGTCACATAGTGGCGCTTGCAGTTTCTCATTCAATTGCTGCACAAAACAAACCTCCAGAGACTCTTTTCATTTCACGTCGTATCGGGTATCATTATGCGGTTGATTCAAATGAGCAGAGAACGATCTTTGGAAGTATCGAGTGTTTATCCCATATAGAGTTGATGTTCCATTTGACCGAAGGCCAGTGATGAACTGGATCATCTGTCTGGCTGCCTTTGCTGTCTTCGCCCTCCAGGTTATGGAGATCGCTCAGCTTATGGCGGACAATCCTGATGGTGACTTCAGCGTCGCATCTGGTGCAATGTCGCAGTTTGTGCTGCAAGGCTGGAGCGTCAAAGGTCTGTTCGGCTACATGTGGCTTCATGGAGGTCTGGTGCACCTCATAGGCAATCTGATTTTCCTGTGGCTGTTCGGCAATGCAGTCTGTTCCAAGCTGGGTAATCTTCTCTACTTGCCGGTCTACATTGGACTGGGGGTCTTTGCGGGCATCGCTCATTTGATTCTCACTGGGACAGGCTCCGTTCTCGGCGCCAGTGGAGCCATAAACGGCATCGTCGGAATGTGCCTGATATTCTTTCCTGAGAATTCCATAAGCTGCTTTTTCTTGCTTCTTTGGTATCCTATCAGGTTCAGCATATCCAGTTACTGGATGATCCTGTTCTGGTTTGCCTTTGATATCTTGGGTCTCGTTTTCGGTGGCGGTGGGGTGGCGTACGATGCGCACGTTGGCGGATTCATCACCGGAATTGCGATTGCTATTATTATGCTTAAAACAAGGCTCGTGGTCATGCAGAGGGATGAGAAATCACTGCTTGAACTGGTTGGTCTCGATAAAAGAACAAGCCAAACGCGAGTGAGGGGAGATCGTACGCACTGGCAGGCGGAATGGCAGGGCAAGAAAGCTGTGTCCAAGGCAAGCGTCGAAGAAGCGCCGGACACGATTCCGTTCGACTCGGAACAGCTTGGCGAGCAATTCGTTCGCTTCGAATGTGAGTGTGGGCAGAGGGTGAAAGTGCCTGCTGCGCATGCGGGGAAAATGGGGCGTTGTCCAAAATGTTCGAAACAAGTCAGGATTCCATCTCTCTGAGGTTATTTACAGGCACGTTCAAGAATAATCAAGGCAATGATTATCGGCCAAATAAAACATTCGAGGTCTCTGAAAAACTACCTTGCCTCAGAGAAAAACAGCCTCGACGGCATCTTAAAGCAAGGTGGTTTTAGAAAGAACCAAGTTATTCAGAGGTCTCATTTGAAAATACTTTGAAGAAAACATGTCCTTCGAGTGTATATTACTGTGGAAACACGTTTTAGATTGATTTGGTTTCTTTGAGCCTAAATTTTGGAGCCGGAAAAGTTGGCAACAACGGTTTGTCAGGATGAGCAGATCGCGATGCGACGATGCAGGGGGGGCTCAAGGGAGGCGTTTGAGGTCTTTGTAAACAGATACATGAAAGACGCCTACTTCATCGCGCTTGGTTTGGTCGGCAATCGAGAAGATGCACTCGATTTGTCGCAGGAGGCATTTGTTCGCGCATTTCGCAACATAAAAACGGTCAAGCCCGACAGGCGATTTTTCCCATGGTTCTATCAAATATTGAAAAACCTGTGTATCAGCCACCTGAGAAAGAGGAAGGTTCGAAAGGCGAACTCGCTCGATGCGGAGGATTGTCCTGAGGTGGCGGCGACAGGCACACATTTCTCTCCTGATGTTGTGGCCGACAGAAACGAAGCGAAAGACAGAATATGGCAGGCCATAGCGAAGCTCGACGAGAAACACCGCGAGGTTATCATACTGAGGCACTTTAGAAACATGTCCTACGAAGAAATGGCCGAGGCGCTCTACTGTAACAAGGGGACAGTAACGAGTCGGCTTTATTATGCCAGAAATAAGCTGAAAGAATTGTTAAGCAGTGAGAAAGGAGGTGGCGCAAGTGGCGTGTGACGAGTATAAAGAGCTGCTGATGGGCTACCTGGACGACGAACTGACCGACGAACAAAAACAGAAGCTGAACGAACATTTGGTGCAATGCCATCAGTGTGCGGAGGAGCTGGAAGAGTTCAAGAAGCTCAAAGCCATCACCGATGAGGTGGCTTTGGTTGAGCCTGAAGATCGATTGTGGCAGGACTACTGGTCCGGCGTATACAACAGAATCGAGCGCAACATCGGATGGATTCTGCTTTCGGTGGCGGGTATCCTTCTTGTTGTCTCAGGTGGATTCAAACTGATCGAAGAGATTGTGGAAGACCCTGCTGTGGGCATCACGTGTAAGATAGGTTTGCTGATTCTGATAGCCGGGATTGCTGTTCTGTTTGTCTCGATTGTGAGAGAGAGACTCTACTTCTGGAAGTCCGACCGGTATAAAGATGTAAGGAGATAAGCAATGCTGTTGTCAAGCACTGATACAATTGCCGGAATGAAGGTCGTTAAACACCTTGGCCTTGTGAGAGGCAACACTATTCGCGCCAGGCACATTGGCCGGGATATTATAGCGATCCTGCGCAATATCGTGGGCGGTGAAATTACCGACTACACGAAGATGATGGCCGAATCGCGCGAACAGGCCATTGACCGAATGGTTGAAGAAGCCCAGAAACTCGGCGCCAATGCAATCATACACATTGATTTTGCTTCATCACAGATTATGCAGAGCGCTTCGGAAATCCTTGTCTACGGCACCGCCGTAATCGTAGAGTAGCCCATTGCAGTATTTCCAGAGATGACTGAAGGAGAAAAGAAATGGAAGCTATAAAGCCGTTCCTGAAACCCGAACTCATCTGGTTCCTCGTAGGACTTGCGCTGCTGATCTTCGAGTTCATGCTGCCGGGGCTGATTATAGCCTTTTTCGGCGTCGGCGCCGTCATCACGTCGATTGTATGCCTCTTTACCAACATCGGCATCAACACCCAGTTGATTATTTTCATTGTTTCGTCCATTCTGTCACTGCTACTGCTCCGTAGTTGGCTCAAGGGTGTCTTCCTGGGCCATGTTACGGCCAAACAGAAAGGCACCGAGGACCTTGAGGAATTCGTCGGTCAGCACGCTGTCGTAAAAGAAAGAATAGTCCCTCGCATGGGCGGCAAAGTGGAGCTGCACGGCACCAACTGGCAGGCCATTGCAGATGGGGAAATCCCCGAAGGCGCTGCCGTAGAGGTCGTAGGCAAAGATAACCTGACCCTGAAGGTCAAGGCTCTCTGAAAGGATGACATGATGCCTGGTATTTTCGAACTCATGATCATTATGCTCATGCTGATGTTTGCCTTTGGCGCTTTCGTGCTCTGGATATGGACGCTTATTGACTGCATTAAGAACGAGCCAAGCAAAGGCAATGACAGAATAATGTGGGTCCTGGTGATCGCCCTGACTAACTGGATCGGCGCCTTGCTATATCTTATTGTCAGACGTCCGCAACGCCAGACAACACTCGGACGATAGCTATCGAGATAGTAACAGGTATAAAGAAGATGGCAACTTCGATAGAGGAAAGGAGAAACTAACATGTTGGCATTATCAGGACCTACACTAACAATCATTCTCGTCGGAACACTGCTTTTTGCGCTGGTTGTATTCTTCAAAACGATACGCATCGTGCCGCAGAAGCAGGCTTTTATTGTTGAGCGGCTGGGCAAGTACTCCACGACACTCGAAGCAGGTTTTCACATTCTTGTCCCGTTTCTCGACAGGATCAGCTACAAACACACGCTGAAGGAGCAGGCGGTCGATGTTCCACCTCAGCAGTGTATCACGAAGGACAACATCGCAGTCGAGGTGGACGGCATCCTCTACATGCAGGTAGTCGATCCCAAGAGGGCTTCCTACGGGATTGATCACTACAAGTTCGCCTCAACTCAGTTGGCCCAGACTACTATGAGAAGTGTCATGGGTAAGCTCGACCTCGACAATACCTTCGAGGAACGTGAGAAAATCAACACCGTGATTGTTGAAGCAGTAGACAAAGCCTCCGACCCATGGGGCGTCAAGGTCACCCGCTACGAGGTTAAGAACATCCTACCGCCACAGAGTATTAAGGATGCGATGGAAAAGCATATGCGCGCCGAGCGGGAAAAGCGCGCCACAATCGCTGAATCTGAAGGTGACAGGCAGGCCAAGATCAACCGCGCCGAAGGCCAGAAGCAGGAAATGATCGCTGAGTCCGAAGGTGAGAAGCAGAAGCGCATCAATGAGGCTGAAGGTCGAGCCATTGAGATCCTGAAAGTCGCCGAAGCCACCGCAAACGGTATCAGGGAGATCGCCTCGGCCATCAACGACAAGGGTGGAATTAATGCCGTGAATCTGCGAATCGCCGAGCAGTATCTCAATGAATTCGGCAAGCTGGCGGGCACGAACAACTCGATCATTATACCATCGAATCTTTCAGATATCGCAGGCTTGATCAAGTCTGTTACCACCGTGCTCAAAGAGCAGCCGAGCTCTGAAGAGCAGAGCGCATAATGTTGATGAAGGTATGTACAGCAGTGGCCTCCCATTGGATAGGTCACTGCCTGGTCTTGATATGTCTGTCTATCGGGCGTAAGGGAAAGTGGCCATGTATGAGGAACTGAATAACCGACTCTCAGACATAAAGCAGAAACTCAGGGATCGTCAAAAGCTGCTTGCTGATATTGAGAGAACGCAGCAAAGCCTGAGCGATCAGCAATCCAGACTTCGCGAGTTGAAGACCATCCTGGATAAGGAAAAAGCCGATGTAGACAAGCTCAAGGGGCTGGGACTTGCCTCGCTGTTTCATGCTGTTCTGGGTGATAAGGATGAGAGGCTTCAAAAGGAGAAGCAGGAGTACCTTGCAGCCAGGCTCAAGTATGATGAATGTGGCTATTCGGTATCCGCCCTCGAACGTGATATAGAGGGGATGAAGGAGCGAATCGGGGGGCTTGGCGATATCGATTCGCAGCACAAGGAAATTCTTGCGGAAAAAGAGCAATTGATTTCTCAGCAGGGGGGTGACAAGGCCCAGAAACTGTTAGCTTTTACAGAACAATCCGCCAATCTGAAATCAGATACGAAAGAACTCAACGAGGCGATAGCCGCAGGTAAATCTGCACTGTCGGGTCTTGATGGTGTGATCGAATCGCTCAAAAGCGCGAAGAACTGGGGTACTTTTGATATGTTCGGTGGCGGCCTGATTGCTACCGCTGTCAAGCACTCCAGGCTCAACGATGCTCAGCAATCCATAAACAAGGTTCAACACTCTCTTCGTTGTTTTCAGCGTGAGCTGGCGGATGTTGGTGCGACTGCAAATCTAAGCATCGATATCGGCTCCTTTGCAACATTCGCCGATTATGTCTTCGACGGCCTTATTGTCGACTGGATGGTCCAGTCCCGAATATCGCGATCTCTCGATACTGCTGTCGACACAAGAAATAGGATCGAAGTTGTGTTTTCCAACCTAAAGAGCGGCTTGCGAGACGTGCAGGAAAAGGTGGAAGATATCGAACAGGAAAAACGCAGGCTGCTTGAAACTGCATGAAGCCGCCTGAAAGGGTGAATCGTGTAATGGATATGGTTGTTATATACAAGGCGAATCCTGATTCGGTGCAACAGGTTCTTGGGTATCTCCGCAAAGAGGGATTCAATCCAGATGTGTTTGAGAATCCAAGTCCGATATCTTTCCACTGGGCAGTACGGCGAACCCAGAGGATAAGTATCGCAGTGCCCAGGGAAGAGGCTCCAGGTGCTGTATCCGTTCTGCGTAAATGGGAAGAGGTTAATGAGACCGAGGTCCGAGAACTGACAAAAAGCCTTAGCATCCCTTTTCTGTACGCTACTATCATCACGGCTGTTTTCGCACTTGTTCTTATGTTTCTTGGCGTTCTTTCTGATGCAGGGGCTTTACTTTTCTTAGCTTGGATTGTACTGTTTGCAGTGATTGCAAATGCAGACAAACTGTGATGCACTTTTAAGAATCGCCGGGATTGATCGCAAGAGTATATCGCCGGCGTAAGGTTAGCCATGGTTGGCGTAGTTTTGAAGCCTGATACTCAGCATAAATTGGAAATACTGAGCACGGATGCGCAGTACGATTTGGCATGTGCATGCGCGACCGGAAAGGATGAACATCGCAAGCGAAGTGATGATGGCAGGTGGGTCTACCCTATTACTCTGCCCAATGGTGGCAGGAGTGTGCTTTTCAAGAGCCTGCTCTCAAACGTGTGCAGCAATGACTGCAAGTATTGTCCTTTACGTCGCCAGCAGGACGTCCGTCGGTGTAGCCTCAGCGTTGAAGAAACTACGAACGTTTTCCTTGATTACTTCAATCAGCGCAAAGTCTTCGGACTATTCCTCAGTTCCGGCGTTATCGGTACGCCTGATGCGACGATGGACAGGCTTACAGGCGTAGCGAGACTGCTACGAAGGAAACATAAGTTCCGTGGATACATTCATCTCAAGGTAATTCCCGGCGCAAGCGATGCAGCTATCGAGGAAGCAGTTTCGTTGGCCAGTGCAGTATCGCTGAATATCGAAGCGCCTGGTGCTGAGAACCTTGCAAAACTTTCGGACGAAAAGCAGTACATCCGCGACATTATTGAGCCTATCAAGCTGATCAGCAGACTGACAGCTCCTGGCTCGCGTTATCGCCG
>CAZYMD010000052.1:0-26684 GCA_964649005.1 uncultured Pirellulales bacterium | reverse complement strand
CCAGGAAACAGCGTTGCAAGGGCGATTATCCTGATGGGTGACGCGTTGCCACACGATCCCGAGTCGTTCACTGGATATACCTTGGGTAATATAGCCAATGCGGCCACTACTGGTCCGGCGCCTATATCAATATTTACTATTCCAGTCAGTGGCGATGTCGGAGCAATCACTTACTTTGGTCCGCTTGCTGAAGAGACCGGCGGCGTGATGATAGAAGCTGCAACCAGCAACGAGGTTGTCGATGCGATCATGGAAGCGATTAGCTTGCTGGCATGGGACCCGCTGGCAATATATGTCGAAGATGGGTGTGAGTTGGAGGATTGGGATCCGAACTCGCGTCTGTGGGCGACGGGGACGCACAATATCGACGAGGATCCGAATTTTGTCACAGGTTCGTACTATCTCAGTCACCTGGCGACCGGGCACCTGCTCAACAGTGTTGCTATTAATGCGGGCAGCAAGTCTTCGATCGCTTCAGGCATGTTCAAATATACAACCCGAATAGATGGCGTCCATGATATGATGTTAACGGACCTTGGCTATCACTATAGCGAGGGTGTCGGTGAATACGACATTGTCGTCAACATACTTGAAGATCCGAACTATCCGGGTATCCACGGTGTTGTAGAGCCCAACGGAGGTACGTTCCTGGCCGGCCAGGAGGTGAGCCTGAAAGCCATCCCCGATGCAGGCTATGTTGTAAGGGGCTGGTATGACGTCAACGATGTATTACTGAGCTACAATGAGACCTACGATTTCGTAGCAGATGCGAACATGGTTCTCAACGTACAGTTCAGAAAACCTAAGAAGGTGGAAGTCTCTGGTGGTGGAGATGCCCTGCAGACAGCCGTGCAAAATGCCGGCAACGGTGACACTCTCGTCCTTACAGCCGATACGTACACTGGAAACATCGACTTCCAGGGCAAAGAGCTTAGGATTGTCAGCAAGAATCCAGATGATCCTAATATCGTTGAAGATACGATCGTTAACTGCGGTGGCACCCCAGGCTTTATATTCTCCAATCAGGAGGATGCGGATGCCGTGATAAACGGCATAACGATAACGAACGCCAGCGGTGCGCTTGTAATCGATGCGAATAGCAGTCCGACGATTGTTAATGTGACAATCACCGGCTGCACCAAGGTCGATGGCACAGGCGGTGCGGCGGTATTCATCAATTCGAACACCAATCCAACTTTCAGAAACGTTACGATTAATAACTGCGATGTAATCGGGGCCAATGGCGGCGCTGTGTACATCAGTGAAAATAGTATTGCTACGTTTGTGGAATGTTACATTGCAAACTCTGACGCGACGGGCGGTTCCGGCGGAGCAGTTTACGCTGACGTAAACAGCGTGCCCAGCTTCGAGGAATGCGAGTTCCAGAACAATAATTCTGGAGCTTCAGGCGGCGCCTTATTCTTCGGTGAGGAAAGCAAACCTGTCCTTACGAATTGTCAGGTTGAGGACAGTACAGCGGGAATGCACGGTGGCGGCGCCTTCTACGATGTAAACTCAATTGCAGAGATCGCGGACAGTAACTTCGTCAACAACACTGCTGCACAGCAGGGTGGTGGTATCGCATGTCTTGAGAGCGTTGTGTTTAATATTGCAGATTGCAACATCACGGACTGCAACGCAGTATACGGCGCTGGATTGTATGTTGACGTGAACTGCGTGGGTGCTCTGACGCGATCTGAGGTACTGCGTAACGAGGCAGACCAGCAGGGTGGCGGCATCTATGTTATTGATGTAAATACACTTACGTTTGCGGACTGTAACGTCGCATCCAATAGAGCCATCAACGGAGGTGGTTTCTACTGTCTCAATTCACCCAACGTGACCATTGAGCGGTGCAATATAAACAATAATGGGGCTCATCCTTATGTATCGTATACACTATGGTATTGGCATGATCCGAATGATCCTCTATTCCAAGTCCGGGCAATAATTCATGACTCGAACTTTAGTGCGACCGATCCGAACTATATGGCTGATGCGAACTATGTATTGCATTACTTCTCGAATACATTCGGCAACGGTTACGGTGGTGGTATATATTCATTCGCAGGCCCAACGCTGATTCTGGATAGTGATATTAGCAATAACCAGGCCAACACTTCCGGTGGTGGTATGTACCTGGCCGGAGGTGAATACGATCCGGTCACTCTGAAGAACTGTGTTGTATCAGAGAATACGGCGACTCGCGATGGCGCTGGTATATCCAACAACTGGCAGAACAGGTTGACAGTGTCGAACTGTACGATTGCGGATAATACATTGACGAATTTCGTCTCTTACGGAGGCGGTCTGTACGGATCGTACGACAGCGATATAGAAGTGACGGATTCGATCGTATATGGAAACTCCGGCGCCCGAGGTTCGCAAATCGGATTGGGCAGCGGTGATTTGCCTTATCCGATGCCATCGAATCTCAAGATTACGTACAGTAACATCGATTTGGATACTGCGGTCGATGCGAATGTGATCGATGCTGAAAGTGCGCCTGTAATGCGGGCAGGATTCGATTCGTTCGCTCTATCGGCAGGACACAATATTTCCAGCGTTTCGGCGCCTCTGGGATTCGCAATCAACTACCTCAGCAGTGGCGGCTTCGGTGGTTTCACAGGATCGGTATACGTGAATAATAACGGTAGCGTTACGATAGGCGGACCGTTGACACAATTCAATCCGAATGCATTGAGTGAAGATTCAGGCCTGCGGATTATCGCTCCGTTCCTTGCTGATGTCGATACACGTGACAGTGTGGCGGTTACCTACGGGCAAGGTATGGTGGATGGGCATGCGGCGTTCGGGGTGAACTGGAGCAGTGTCGGTTACTTCTCACGTCATGGCGACAAGCGAAACAGCTTCCAGTTGGTGCTGATATCACGTACCGACCGTGGATTTGGAGAATTCGATATAGAGTTCAACTACGGTGCAATTAACTGGGAAACCGGTGACGGCGATGGCGGTCAGGACGGTCTGGGTGGAAATTCCGCACATATCGGATTCTCGGTCGGCAGCGGCGCACCGGGTAGTTATTGGGAAATGCCAGGTTCGGGAGTTCCCGGTTCATTCCTGGACAGCAATCGATCTGGTATCGTATACAGCAGCCGTAACAGCAGCGTTGCAGGTCGATACATATACAATGTAATGAATGGCGCTGTGGATGTAGGTAGAAGCGGTGCTCCTGTCTGGGCTCAGGAAGGCTGCGTGATCGAGGGGTATGCTCCTTACGATCCGAACTACGTCCAGGATATGGAAAATCCAGACAGCTCATGGGATTATGAAACTCACAACATCAATACCGATCCGAACTTCGTCAGCGGTCCTCTTGGCGATTACTACCTCGAGCAGATCGGCGCAGGCCATTTGCAGATACTCGACAGCAACTGCGTCAACGTCGGCAGCGATCTGGCAAGCTCGCTCGGCATGGATCAGTACACCACGAGAACAGACCTGATTGTCGACAGCGGTATCGTTGATATGGGTTATCACTATCCGACCGGTAGTTGGGCCATGAACAAGGCAAAGAACCAGTTCACTCTCGTTGTGATCGGCAATGGAAGCGTGGCTGTTTCCCCGTATGCACCTGTTGATGCGAACGCAACGGGATACGAACCGAACGATCCGAATAGCGAAGTACATGCGTTCGAGTACTACGCCAATACAATGCTGCGACTGACAGCGATTCCCGACGAAGGATATCGAGTCAGAAGCTGGACCGGAACGGATGAAGAGCCGTACTGGAATAAGAACGTCAATTACGCAACCCTCGATACGGACAAAGTTGTAATTGTCGAGTTCGAGGAAGATGTAACTCATACAATCCTCGTACCGCAGGATTACCGAACCGTCGAAGAGGCTGTTGCTGTCGCAGGTCCAGGGGGAGTTAATATCATACTCTCCAGGGGTGTGCACAGGGTTTACACCAGTGCGGGTATCGACTTCCAGGGCAAGAGTATCGTTCTTTCTTCTCTTGATCCTAACGACCCGAACATTGTTGCGAATACGATTCTCGATTGCCAGGCTGGCGTTTACGATCCTCGCCGTGCGTTCCACTTCCATAGCGGTGAAGATCCGAACGCCATGGTTCTGGGCCTGACCATCCGCAATGGTTTCATGCGTGCGGAAAAAGGTGACATAGGTAGATCTTATGGAAATCCGGAGGTCATGGTTCTCGATGGTTACCAACCCGATCCGTATGAGAGGGTCTATGATGACGTACCTCGCGCCGAACGTGGTCTTGATGCAACTGGTGATGCTTATGCCGGTGCAATTCTCTGCGAAAATGAGAGTTCACCTACGATCAGGAACTGTGTGATCGAAGACTGCACGGTTACCGGTGCTCACGGAGGCGACGGCGCCCAGGGACAGTCGACAACTCCAAACTCGCCAGAATGGTATTATTTGCCGCCGGGTGAAGATGCTGTTCAGAGTACGGGTGATGCTATGTGGGGTGGTCATGGCGCCGATGGTTATGGAAATGGCTACGGTGGCGCTATCGCCTGTCTGGAACAAAGCAGTCCGATTATTATTGGTTGTACATTTAAGAATAATACGGCCCGAGGTGGCTGCGCCGGTTTTGGCGGCGATGCAGGCATACAAGCCGTTGGCGATGAAGGTAGCGGTGGTAATGGAGGCTCCGGCTACGGCGATGGTATCGGTGGCGGTATATACGCAGAAGAAGGCAGCAATATTGTTGTTATCGACTGCAACTTCGTTGATAACAAGGCCCTTACCGGTTTCGAAGGTCTTGGTGGACTTCGCAGCGAACAGGGCAACCCCCGTGATCCACGTGCATCAGATGGTTTTCCCGGTTATGCTTTTAGCTACGGTGGTATAGCCGGTGGTGCTGCTTATTATACCGGCGTGGATGCCAATTTCGTAAACTGTATATTTACATTGAATATGGCTGCGTCGCCATCTGCGAATCTTGATCATATTATGTCCCAAGTCCGCATAGCCAGAGGGGCTTCTCCTAAAGGTCTTGTGCTTCTCGATAGAAGTGTGATCGAGTTGTCTCAAACTCTTGGGGGCGCCATATACTGTGAAGACCACACGAAGCTTTGGGTGAACAATTGCAGGTTCACGGAGCAATCGGCAGGAACGATTTATATCGCCTCGGTTTGTGCTGTGGATGTCAATGATAGTATCTTCCAGGATAACGAGTCTCTGAGATATGATGGCGGTGCCATGCGAATTGGCCAGGACTGCAATTATGTCTCTATATTGGATAGCTCTTTCTATGGAAACATTACAAACGGTGACGGTGGCGCCATAAGGTGTATGAGCCATGCCACATTAGACAACTGCTGGTTTGGAGGGAATGAATCCGCTTCGAACGGTGGTGGTATGGATGCCTGGTATTTGCCCAACAACAACAGCAGTCCTGATATCATCTCGAAATTGCAGTTGAAATTTAATAATTGTGGATTCCTTGGAAACAAGGCTATCCGTGGGTTCCAGGGATGGGGCGGCGGTCTGCACGCTCAGGACTGCAATGCGGTCTTTACCGATTGCTACTTCATAGATAATGCTGCTAAAAACGGTGGCGGTATGTTAATGTCCGACAGTACTGTAAAAATGATCGGCGGTATCATTAAGGGTAATACGGCGACCGGTGGCAGCGGAATAAATACGAACCTGTCGATAGCACAATTCGATCGCTTCGGTGTCGCTCGCAGTACAGGATTTAGTCTCGGGACGGATGCCGGCGGCGGCGTTTTATTCTCGAACACCGAAACACAAATAGAAAACTACCGTATCGAAGACAACACAGTTGAAGGCTACAACGCCATCGGCGGTGGTTTATGCTTCTTCGGCGGAAACCTTAATAATCTGATTAACAACTGTCTTGTTACAGGTAACACATCCGAAAAGTATGGTGGTGGTATCGGAGTGGGTACTTATGCCACACCGGAAATTACCAATTGTACTTTTGTTGGTGACGGCGCCGAAGAGTTTGGTGGTGCAGTCTACTGCGATTGGACTTCGGATGTGGAGATTACAGATTCGATCTTCAAGGATTGCAACAATACTGCAATCGTCGAAGATGATGCGGGTGGCGGCAGCGTCAAAAACTGTCTGTTTAATGACAATGATGACGGTAATTACGGAATTTATGACAGCGAAGAACTGAAGCTGATTTTAACAGAAGTCAGTGCGCTGGATACCAGTAATATTGAAGCAGATCCTCTGTTCGTGAACGGGCCTCTTGGTGACTATTACCTGAGCCAGATTGCAGCAGGGCAGACCGTTAACAGTCCGTCGCTCAATGCAGGTAGTAGGATGAGCTTTGCTGCTGGTCTTCTTAACTTCACTACGCGAACTGATGGTGATAACGATCTTGCACAAGTTGATATCGGATATCACCATTACGATCACCGAACCCTGGCGCAGTACGATTTGTCTGTAAGCGTTTCCGGTGGACATGGAACCGTTGCACCTACGGGCGGGACATACTATCAGGGTATGACGGTTGATCTGACTGCGGCCCCTGAAGAAGGGTATCGCGTAGCCCAATGGATGGACACGATGAACGACTATTCGCGAGATCTGATGAATATAGTTCTCATGGATAGCAATAAGAATGTCACAGTTGAGTTCGATCAGCCACGTGTTTGGGTATTAGGCAGCGATCCGAATTATACGAACATATACCATGTTCTGGAAGTAGTGGAGGATGGAGATGTTATCGTTCTGCCAACCGATTTCTATGTACCGATATATCCGAGATCAGGCATCGTTATTGATAAGGCCGTCACGCTTACCAGTGCAAATCCTGACGATCCATGTTGTGTGGCGTCGACAGTACTGTTCGACTACTCGATATCAATCAATACGATTGATGCTGAAGCTCTGATCGATGGTATTACTATCCAAAGTGGCAGGATGGGTATCAACTCCTGTTCGCCAACGATTCGCAACTGTGTGTTCACTCAGTGTAATGTGACTGGTGCAAACGGTGGTAATTTCAGTCATAGTGATGGTGGCAATGGTACCAGTGTCTCAGGCGGTGCAATTGTTATTACAAACGGTGCGCCGATAATTCAGAACTGTCGATTCGAGAACTGCTCTGTGAGCGGTGGTGACGGTGGTCGCGGTGATGATGGATGGGATGAACATCCGGAAGGTTACGATGGAGGCTGGGCAGGTTGGGCATATGGTGGCGCCGTTTATTGCGGATATGCTAGCAGTCCGACGTTTGCCGATTGTTTCTTCACTGATTGCTTTGCACGAGGCGGCAATGGCGGTGACGGTGGCAATGGCTTACCTGGAGTCGTAGGCGGTCGTGCAGGCAGTTGGAATTGGGAGCCATCAATTGAAACCGGGCCCGGGTCGGCAAGCTTCCCCAGTTGGGATGGATGGCAATTTGGACCTTATGGGCCTGATGGTGGCTCTGCTACTGATTTCTCACCTCCTTATGATTGCCAGTATAAAGACTACTGGAAGTACAGTGGTTACGGCGGCGCCGTATACTGCGAAAATGAAAGTTCGCCGAAGTTCTACAACTGCACGTTTGAAAATAGCCAGACATTTGGTGGTGTCAGTGGTATACAGGGTAGTATAATTACTACATATCATGGGCCTACGTATAGAGAACCGATCGACAACATGGGCGGCGCCTTCTATGCCAGCTATGGTTGCAATCCAGAGTTCCATTACAGCATCTTCACTGACAATCTGGCTAATATGACTATTCTTGATCCCAATGTTGCAATAACCAGAGATGATATAACTATCAGCTACGGTGGTTCATTGGCATTTGAAGATGACTGCAATGTAAAATTCTTCGATTGTACGATTACCGACAGCAATGCATGTGCCGGTGGTGGGGTGTTCTGGAATAATGCAAACGCGACGTTTGTCGACTGTAATGTAACCGAGAACTTCGCCTACAATGGTGGCGGATTGTACTCGAATGAGGCGACGGCCAATATCGTGACATCGAAGATCAGCCGCAACGCCGCCAGAATGGACGTATGGGCTGATTACAATGATGTGAACAACTACGATCCGAACTACTTCGCCCAGGGCGGCGGTTACTTCGCGTTGTCTTCGGTTGTCGAGGTCAATGATAGCGTCTTCAGCCGGAACCGAGCGAGCGCATCGGGCGGCGGTCTGTACCTCAGCGGTATTTCCAATTCGCTGGATTCTTCGGCGTTGCTGCACAACTGTCTGTTTAGGAGCAACATTGCCGGCCGGGACGGCGGTGGTATATCAGCAAACTGGTACTCCGAGCCTGTGATATCGAACTGCACCATTGCCGATAATATTATCAGCGGCCATCTGGGCGGACTGGCGGGTTACGGTGGCGGTATTTCTACATCCTATGACTGCAACTCGATTATTGTAAACAGTATCCTCTGGGATAATAAGGGCGCTAACGGTTCGCAGATCGCGGTCGGCGTTGGATCAGTATACGAGCAAAGGGAATCTGCGCTGCAAGTGTCGTTCAGCGATGTTCAAGGCTGGCTGGATGCGGACAATCCGGATGTGATTAAATCAGAAGCTGTGTTTGTTGATGTGAACAATGTTCTGCTCTGGGACTTCGACAGCGTGATCGATGCGGATCCGAACTTTATAAAGGGATTCTATCTGAGCCAGTTGGCGTCCGGGCAGGATATTCAGAGCCCGTGCGTAGATGCAGGCAGTGCTGATGTAAGCGATCCTGCGATCAATCTGGTCGGCTATGCGACCCGAACCGATGGCGAAAAAGACATCGCTCGTGTGGACATGGGTTATCACTACACAGGCGCTGCGCCGCCGCGTTCGTACTATGCTGTTGTTGTGGGAGTTGCCGACTATGTCGGTGTGATAAACGATCTGCGCCATACCGACGACGATGCGAACGACTTGTATGAGGCTTTGCTCGAATCTCAGAACTGGGTTGAATCTAATATTACGCTTCTGATCGACAGCGACGCGACGAAGGACAACATACGATCCGCAATCGCCGATATGGGAATGCGAATGACGCCCGATGACGTCTTCGTATTCTTCTTCGCAGGCCACGGTACAATCGGCGTCGATATCGAGCCTCTCGATGAGGAAGATAATCTTGACGAGTACCTTGTTACCTATGCCTACGAGAACGTTCGGGACGATGAGCTGGGCGAATGGATTGCGGAGTTGCCGACGGAAAATTATATCATTTTCCTCGATGCCTGCCATAGCGGCGGACATATCGGCAGTTCAACCAGTGCGGACGATACCCTCATGGCTCTCGGATTGGGCAATGCAGCCCCGATGGTCGGAGACAGCTTCGCGCAGGACCTGATACGTCCCAGGAGATATCTTGGCGGAGTTCTGGATCTGGATGATTATGAAACCGGTACGGTCATAACCGCCTGTGCCGAGGGAACCCTGGCGCTCGAAAGCTATGAGCTGGAGCACACCGTGTTTGCGTACTTCCTGCTCGAGGGACTGCGTGTCCAGGCGGACCTTGACTGCGAGAATCCCGATGGCTGGGTTTCGGTTGAAGAACTGTACTACTATATGGAGCCGAGGATCAGAGAATGGACTTTGCAGCGGGAAATCTATGGTTTCCAGGAAACTCAGATCTATGACGCCCACCTCGGCGATATAGCTTTCTACGACTATGACGAGACTGATAAGGTCGAACTGACAGCAGGCGTGGTTGGCGGTCACGGCAGCGTCGAACCGGTCAGCAGCCAACATATTCGATATGAAGTGGTCGATCTCAAGGCGATACCTGATGATGGCTACCGCGTTAAGGAATGGTACGGGACGGATAATGATGACTTGGCGACACGTTGGAACAAAGTGGTCGTTGATGAAGATCGAGATGTGACCGTCGAATTCGACCAGGCTGTAGTTATCAGCGTTCCCGGCGAGTATCCATACGCCAGTCTCGGCCAGGCGATAGACCAGGCGCGCGACGGCGATATGGTTATTGTCGGTCCTGGGACATACGCAGGCAGCGGCTATACGATAAGGAACAAAGAGATTACGATCACCAGCATGAATCCCGATGATGCAAATGTTGTTGCAAATACAGTGTTTGACTTTGGGGGTCAGCCTGTAAGAGGGTTCTGGTTCGCAGAGGGATCGGGCAGTTCGGTCCTGAACGGCATTACTCTTCGCGGTATTGCTGTCTCCGGCGCAGATGGCGACACTGTGGATCTTACCGCTGTAAGTGTCTATGGTCATTCGGTAGTATGCGGCTATGGAACAACGCCGACGATTTCCAACTGCATTATCGAGGATTGCCTCATTATGGGCGGTAACGGTGCTACAGCGGATGCGAATAGTGTGAATTTGAATTACATACCCGGAATGGCCGGCGATGGTGGTAACGCCGCCGGAGCGGGTATCTACGTTGCAGAGAACAGTCACCCGATTATTCGCAACTGCATCGTCAGAAACTGTACAGCAATAGGTGGCAATGGGGCCAACGCGGGCGCTACCGGTTTTGGTTGGGGCGCTGCTGGAGGCCGAGGCGGTTGGGCCAAAGGCGCCGGCATATACATCGGAGGCGACAGTCGGGCGGTGCTCGATCACGTGACTGTGTTCAACTGCGTGACGACGGCTGGCAGCGGCGGCAGCGGCGGTTCGAGCTTTTTGGGCGGTGACGGCGGATGGTCCGGCCAGGCTCATGGCGGCGGCGTGTATTGCGGTCCTAACAGTAAACCGACGTTCATCGACTGCACGATTACCGACTGCAACATTATAGGCGGCAGCGGCGGTAATGGCGGCAACGGCACAACAGGTCTCTTCGTTTGGACAGATACGGGTCGTGCCAGCGGTATCGGCGGATCCTGGAGCGAGGATGACAGGTGGCTGTCCTATGGCGCCTTGGGAGGTGGTGTCTACTGCGATTCCAACAGCACGCCTCAGTTCATCGGCTGCTCGATCAATAATAACAATGTTAGCAGCGGTCTTACCGGAGTAGGTGGTCAGGATCCTGGTGTTGACGGCTGGCTTCCTGTTGCGAACCTGGATATACCGGCATGTGGCGGCGGCATATTCGTAAATGTCAACAGCTCAGTGACTATATCAGACTGCAACGTGAGCGGCAACGTCACAGCGTTCAAGAACGATATCTATTCAGGTTATGGCGGAGGTCTCTATCTGAAAGATGTAACCTCAGCCATGGTTACTGATTGTAACGTCTCTGACAACGCCTCTCCGATAGGCGGCGGTCTGTACGGTATTCACTCCGACATGAGCATCGCCGACAGCAACTTTGTCGAGAACCGTGCGTATGTGGGCGGTGGCATGATGTTCATAAAGGGTGCGGCCACTGTATCTGAGTGTCTCGTAAAGAGCAACATGGCTGCGCCTCTGGCCGATCCGAATACGTCGTTCGATCCGAATAACGTTGATAACTTCAACGGTGTACTCTTTGGATCGGGTGCAGGTATATACAGCTTCGAGACGGATGCCATGATCACAGGCAGCACGATAACGCGAAATTCAGCAACTGGTTCCGGTGGCGGCTTGTGTTTGACACAGGACTCCAACTCGCTGGAAGTTCTTAACTGCTTGATTACGCACAACCTGGGCGCCAGAGACGGTGGCGGTATCTCCGTCAACTGGAATGCTTCGGCCTTCGTGACCAACTGTACATTCATAGGCAATGCCTCCTCCGGCGGCTACGGCGAAGAAGGCATAGCCGGCGTCGGTGGCGGCATCTACTGTTCGTATCATGCAAGCTGCGACGTGATCAACAGCATATTCTGGCAGGACTATGCCTTGAGAGGACCTGCATTAGCGGTTGGTTGCGGATTCGAATACGACCCGAGGCCGGGCACGCTATCAGTCTCTTACTGTGATATCATGGGCGGACGCGGCAATGTCGAGGTTGAGGAAGGCTGCACTCTTGTCTGGGGCGATGGTAACATCAGTGATGATCCGCTGTTTGCTACCGGTATTCTTGGCGGATATTACCTCAGTCAGTCCGCAGCAGGCCAGGGCCAGCAGAGTCCTTGCGTCGATGCCGGCGGTGACTATGCAAGCATATTTGGCCTCATAGGCTACACAACTCGAACGGACGATGTGCCCGATACAGGGATTGCTGATATAGGCTACCATTATCCCGCGGTCGAGCCTTGCAGGTTCTGCGACCTTGCTTATGACGGAATCATCAACTTCCAGGACTTTGCATTCATAGCAGCCACGTGGTTGGATGAAGGTTGCTCCGAGGGCAATGACTGGTGCGATGGCGTTGACGTTACGTTCGATACGCGTGTCAACATTCGTGATGTTGAGTTCCTGGCGGATTGTTGGCTGGTGCGTGATGATAAGGCGCCTGTGCCCAATCCTGCAAGGTGGTACACCGAGCCATACTTGAGCGGGGGTAACACCTCCATCAGCATGGAGGCGGAAACCGCCTTCGATGCCTGGGGATGGGACGTTCAGTACTACTTCGAGTGCGTCACGGAAAATGGCAACGACAGAGATTGGGATGAGAATCCGAAGTACACTGACTCCGGTCTGACTCCAGGAATGAGATATGGCTATCGCGTAAAAGCCCGCGATACATCGCCTTACCTGAATGAGACGGAATGGTCGATAACGATTTATATCGGCGCCGATGATACGGTGCCTCCGGCACCAGCGCCGAGCTTGTCTATAACTTTAGTAGATACGAACTCGGTTTCAATGTTGGCTTCGGATGCGTTCGACACAAGCGGTGTCGAATACTACTTCGAGTGTGTTAGCGGTCCAGGAAACAACAGTGGCTGGCAAACTGAGCCTAATTATACCGATGCGGGTCCCGATCCTAACACTTGGCTCGATCCCAACACCGAGTACTGCTACAGGGTCATGGCAAGAGATTTATCGGGCAGACTCAACGAAACAGTCTGGTCTGAAACCGTGTGTGTAACGACGCTGGTGCCGCCGGATACCGATCCGCCGATACCCAACCCGATGCAATGGGATCCGACTTACGATGCGAACGGCTACGATGGCAAGCCGCTTGAGGTTCCGCTCCAGCCGGACGCGGACAACCTACACGGCTGGGGTGCAACTATGACGTGCGTTATCGCAGTTGATCTGCTTAGTCCGCCGGTCGAATACCGCTTCGAATGTGTGGATAATTCTGGTTTTAGCAGCGGTTGGCAGGCTGCTAATACCTGGACCGTGCTGATCGGCAGACCAGGCTTGACCTATAGCTTCAGGGTTAAAGCACGCGACGCAGAAGGCAACGAGACTGGCTGGTCATCAGCATACCCGGCTAACCAGCGAGGCCCGGACGACCCTGCTGTGAGCGGAGTTATACCTTAGATCCCTTAGACTAAGCTTTAGGTAAACGTTAAATTGGTAATATAAACCGACCCCGAATGGAGACATCCGGGGCCGGTTTTGTTATTATCTTCCACCGCAATACTATGGGTTGAATCCATAGATGGAGTTATCCGTCGGAGGCGGACAGGCGAAAGCCTGAAATCATAATGCTACGGGTTTTAACCCGTAGTAGTTTACTCTGTTTTGAATGCCTGGTAGCCCCGGTGCATCATTAGGTGGTCGAGGATTACCATTGCTGTGTAATTCTCTGCGACGGGCCAGATGCGGGCTACGATCGTTGGGTCGCGCCTGGTAATAGCGGCGAGGTCCGTGTTCTCCAGGGTGTATTTGTCGATGGTGTGCTGCTGCTTGTCGATTGTAGGTGTTGGCTTGACAGCGAGGCGAACGATGATTGGCTGACCTGTGGCGACGCCTCCTGTGATGCCGCCTGCATTGTTGGAGTCGAAGACGACCTTGCCATCCTCCGAGTGCATCTGGTCGTTGTTTTCGTAGCCTGTCATATCCTTAACGCCAAAACCTGCTCCGACTTCAACGCCTTTTATGGCGCCGATGCCGAGCATTTTGCCCAGTTCAGCGTCGAGCTTGTAGAAAACCGGTTCGCCAAGCCCGGCGGGAACTCCCGTGACGACGACTTCAACAACACCTCCCGCTGAGTCGCCTGTTGCGGATATCTTATTACACGCATCGACCATCGCCTGGGCGGCGTCGATATCGGGGCAGTTAACGATGGGATCGACGTTGTATTTATCCCTGATTTCGGCTGGTTCCATTTTGGGGGCCATTTCACGGATTGCGTCGATTTCCTTCTCGATCTCGGCAAGAATGGCGGCTTTTTCGAGGAACCTCATTTCCATGTTGATACGGCCCTTGACGTAGACTTCCTGGTAGAAGGGGTCCAGGTCGTGGCGCATTTTCTTGTAGCGTTCTGTGCAGTCGAAAGCGCTGCTGTGCGGAACATCGGGACAGCGGACGCCTGCGATTTCCTTTACATATGAAAAGACATTAATCCCACAGGCCATTAGGACCTTTTTTGCGACATATCCTGCTGCGACTATGGTTGACGTATAGCGGCCACTGAAGATACCGGCACCGATAGCGTCGTCGTCCGGGCCGTACTTCATAAAGGTTGCATAGGATGCGTGGCCCGGCCTGGGAGTGCGATTTGTGTCTTGGTACTGCTTGATATGAATGAAGTGGCGGTCCAGGTTCGGAATCAGGATTGTCAGCGGCGTGCCGTTTGTATGGTTCTTGTTCCCTGCGTTCTCTATTGTATCTGCGGCGTTCAGGCCGGAATAGATTATGGGCAGGTCCGGCTCCTTGCGAGGGCTGGATAGCTCATCCGCTCCTGGCTTTCGGAGCATCAGATCGCCGTAGATTTCCTGCTCTGTCAGAAGCATTCCCGGCGGAACGCCGTGCAACATTGAAGTCAGACCCTCCTGGTACGACCCACCTGCAACGCTTACCTGAAAACAACGTCCAATATGACAACCTAACATAATGCATATCCTTTCCTAATGGGTTCTATAAGCCGGAAGATTATATTGGGTCAATGGCGTCAGGACAAGGCAAAACTTGCTTTAGTTGGCCATATTCACGCGCATGTCGTAAATTTCGACTTATCAGCATTTGGAGTGCAAAAGTATCCTTATTACCAAGCTTCTCATCAATATTGTAAGCGAACCTGAAAAAGCTGTCATTTCGAGCAAGTCCCGGCGCGCCGGGAAGTCGAGAAATCTACTTGCATAAAAGATAGATTTTTGAATTTGTATTATTGATTTGACATAGACTATGCCGATAGCTCCATCTCGGCGCCGAGGCTTTGCATCAATTGCACGTAGGTTGGAAACGTAACGCTCATGGCTTCCGCTGTATCGATAGTGCAGGGGGCATCCAGCCCGAGGCCTGCGAGAGCCATCGCCATTACGATTCTGTGATCGGCCCATCCGTGCAGTTGTGCGGGTTGGACATCGCCTCCATGGATTATCAAGCCATCGGGCAGCTCTTCTACAGAGATAGACATTTTCTTTAGCTCTTGAGCCATACACGCTATGCGGTCGGTCTCTTTGTTGCGGGCCTGAGCGACGTTGACGAGGGACGTTGTCCCTTGTGCGAAGGCTGCGGTTACCGCCATGGCGGGCAGGGCATCCGGGGTTTTGTTCATGTCGATCTCGGTTCCCCTGAGACCGGCCGCTTTAATCGTAATAGAATCAGGCTCGACGCTGATGTTAGCTCCCATTGCCTTGAGGTAATCGACGACTTCCTTGTCCGGCTGGCTGTCGGAGAAATCGAGTCCCAGCAGAGTGACTTCATCGCCGAACAATGCCGCGGCGCAAAGAAAGAACGTAGCGCTGGAAAAATCAGCAGGTACTGACAAGTCGAAGGGCGTATAGCTCTGCCCACCCTTGATGAGGAATTTCTTGAAGGACTGGTTGTCGTATGCTATTGCCTGCTTATCCAGCCAGTCGAGCGTCATCTGAACATAGCCAGGCTCATTGAGCAGGGTAACATCTATTTCGGTATCGTTGGAGGCCAGCGGGGTGCATAGCAGCAAACTGGAGAGGTACTGACTTGTGACCGCCGCTATGGACGTCTTGCCTCCCTTAAGTGCGCCTTCTATTTTGATGGGGGCCTTGCCATTATTATTGAGGCTGCTGCACTTCGCGCCAAGGTCGTTCAGGGAATCGAGCAGTGGCCCAACAGGCCTGCTGCAAATTTGCTCGTCGCCGGTAAAAGTTACGCTCCGACCATTCGGTACGAGGGCCGCTGAGCCGGCCGCGATGCGCAGAGTCGTGCCCGAATTGCCAACGTCGATAATCTCATCCGGCGGCGTTATCTGGCCCGCTATACCATCAACGATCCAGGCCGATGGATCGGAAGTATCAATCTCTGCGCCGAGTGCTCGATAGCATTTGACCGATGAAAGGGCGTCATCCGAGAGCAGTGGATTTCTAATCGTGCTTGTGCCAGCCGCGAGAGATGCGATTGCAACAGCGCGAATCGTATGCGACTTAGAGGCGGGGATAACTACGCTGCCTTTTAGCTTCGATTTGTGCGTTGTCAGCTTGCTCATAATTGTTCCAGAAATAGCATTAATACGAGTCGCCATTTTGTATCAAGAAGATTGACGGAATGGAAGAGTAAATTCGACCATCATTAAGGTGTTTAGCCGAAGCAACAACCTGTTCATACTCTCGTCTGTTAGAGTTTGGATTAGGGTTGGTCGGCGGTGGTTAGCCAGTTTTGGGCTATTGTCAGGAAGTCTAGGAAGTTGACTGTGCAGTCGTGGTTGATGTCGCCTGGGGGGAACGTGGCGCATTGGGTGATTGTGAAGGTTCGGTCGGATGTGTCGTAGCTTTGCGGGTTCGATGCATCGGCGATGCGGATTATGCACTGGGTCGAATATGTGTATGGGGTTTGCCAGATGCAGGAGCCTGTGTTCGGGGTTGTGGTGATGGGGTTCCAGGTTTGGCCATTATCGAGAGAATAGTCGAGAGCGACTCGCTTGATGTTAGCGGGTTCGATAGTTTTCCAGTTAATAGCATACGCAGCGCCTGCGATGAGGCTCTCGGAGCTATTGGGGCTTAAGATGCGGGGGCCTGCTGTGGTGGTGTAGATCCATGTATGAATTGGTGCGTAGATGCCAGGGATGGAAGTGTCGGATGTATCTCTGGCGAAGAAGGTCATATTAACGTTCATGTCGTGAATATCCACGAGCATGTAACCAAAGATTTTGGCGTGGTAAAGCTGCTCGATGGAGTAGTGACTGTTGTTGCCTGAGTACGGAGGATACCAGTAATAGGACGAGCCGCCGCAAGTTGCTGTTATGCACTGGTGAATATCGTTATCGGGATTGCCATCGCCATCGTCGACGAGGGCGTGGTCGTAGTAGTGGTCGTGGCCTGAGAAGCACGCTCTTACTCCTGCGTTTTGCAGGCTCGTCCAGTAGGCATCTCGCTGTTTAGGGAAGTTATCGAGGCAGTCAGTGTGATAGGTTCTGAATGCGGATTCGTGGCCTGCGACGAATACGTGCGGCTTTGTATTTGAGGAGAGCCGGTCATCCAGCCAGTCTTGGTTGATTCTGTGAATCGGGTAGTGGGCGATCCCTGCATATTGATCGAGCATTATTATCAGGGCGTTTTTATGAGTCACGGCGTACGTCATAAACTTTTCACCCGCCGGCCCATTATCGGGCAGCCTCTGCATGGGACGGAAACGGTTGCCAAAGATTTCCAGCCAGCGGATTGCGTAGTTGTCGTTGGGATCGCTGTCTGCATAGAGCCAAACATCGCTGAGCTCGTGATTGCCACGACCGGCGTAGATGGGTATGCCTGCATTATAGACGGGCCACATGGCCTCCGACCATGCCTGTAGCTCTTGCTGGAATCCCGCGGGTCCAAGGGTTGTATAACCCGTGACGAGATCACCAGGGAATAGAAGAAAATCAACCGAGTGCCTGACGACCTGCTCGGCAATCTCGGAGGCGATTGTCAGATTGATGCCATTGTCGATACCCTGTGAGTCGCTGGTGACTATAAAACGCCAGTGCTCGGCGGCAAGGGGAGAGGTGCAGAGTATTGCCAGTGCTATCGTTGCGATAACATGTTTTATTGTTTTAGTCACTCGTTTACCGCTTCCTCACGTTTTTCCTGTCACGACATCCCACGGCAAAAAAATCACAGAAGATTAAGATCGCGAGGGCGGACTGGTTACAATTCACCCGGCTGCTCGGCCCGCCAGTCGGCCCGCGTATTTGCATGATCCATCAAAACCTGCACGTCGTTGGTATCGATCATTCCGTCGGCGTTGACATCGCCGATCATATAGTTGGAGTCAGATTGTTTGCTTTCAACGCAATAGCCTATCAACATAGCCAGATCGTCCTTGTCCACAACGCCGTCCGCATTCAGATCGTACCAGTGGATGTTGGAGCCATTTTGGCTTTTGCCGACACTCCAGGCGAGGCCGTAGCGTTGTATTGCGTCAGCCTGTGTTTCCTGATCGTCGGCATTGTTAAGAGACAGGACTATCTCGTACTCTGTGCAGTTCGGATCGGCTGCTACACAGATGTGCTCCACGTTGTCAACAGTGCTGTCACTATAGTCGAGAAGGTATGCACTGTTGGGATCATTGGAATCGATAGCCCAAAGTTCGAGACGCATATCGGCATCTTTTTTGGGCTGTGGATTAAACGGATAGATGCGACTGTAATGCTTGTTCCATACAGCGGTGACGGTTATGACTTCGTCAGTGGGCTCATCGATATTGAATCTATAAGTGTTGTCCGGATTTCGCTCGGCCTGAAGCATGTTATTGTCCCAACCGATGGCCATGACATTTCCTGGATTGCTGCGGCCTGAGATCAAGTGCAGATACGCGTTGAGTGCATTCAGCATCCCCGCGCCCTGAATATAATCGAGCGGTGCGGTATGATCGTCCTCGGTTGAGAGTCTGCCTTTGTGCCAGAAGGGTAGCTTCGTTGCTGAGTTGAGGAGTATAGCCTTGATAACACAATTGCCTGCTTTTGGTGATATCGCTGGGTAAAGCTCTGGCTCTTGCATGGCCTTTTGGATAAGCAGCCCAGCGGCGCCTGCGACCATTGGTGTGGCGAAACTGGAGAAGTCGCCTGTCGGTTCGTAGGTTTCAGGCTCGCCCGCGCGTGCTACGAGGCAGTTGCCAGGCGCCACGATATCGGGTTTGCAGCGTCTGCTTGTTGTTGGGCCGCAGCTTGAGTTTTCAGGATATACCAACGCGAAGTTGGCCAGTTTCGTCGCGAGATCCTCAACGGCAACGGAATTGACAACCCCAACTCCGATCGTATTCGCTGACGCGCCTGGATAGAGGGGCGGATGGTAAACGTTCGTGCCATTGCCAATTCCAGCTATTACCAGAATACCATCATGCTGAGCCATTGATTCGATGCCCCTGGTCCACCAGTCCTCGCGCTCGATACCGAAACTGGCCGTGATTATCTGTGCGTTGGGTGCGATTTGAGGGTGGACGTTGTTCTTCAGGAAATGCCAGAGTTCGTATATATTGCCTTGAGCATTGGGGACGACGCCCTGGTACTGGAAGTCGCCCAAGCTGGAGTGTGAGGCAAAAGGATCGAGGCCGAAGAGTATCGAACATATAGCGGTCGAGTGCGGCGAAATACCTGGCGGCAGATCGGGCTGATCATGGAAGTTAAAGCGAGCCGTTGTAAGGCAATTGTGGCTGGTGTCCGGTCTGTAATCGTTCTGTGGCAGACCATTGATGTATGTAAGGCTCCGACATACGACGGCAATGTTTACATTCTCACCGGTAAGATTGGGATCGATCTGCTTGAGAATGGAAAGTCCCACCTTGTTGAAGGCAAAAGGTTGTGCGGGATTTTCAATCGACGGGAGGTGGGATTGCGCATAGAGAGCCTGTGTTTGGACCATCAGGCCAAGGGCACACACTAAGACTGTTATGAGCGTTCTGTATGTCGATCTGGACATCGGCGTTTTCATGGTGGGGAGCCAAGCCCTCCGCCTGGCGGCAATACTCCCCCGAATATGCGGTCCCTTGTCTAATCATGCCTACGAATACAAACTTATGATATCATAAATGCCGGTTGGTTTCAAGTAAATTCCAGTATTATGAAGTAGCTGAATCAGCGTTTTCAGGATTGTTATCACGGTTTGTGGAAAGTTAGAGGGGGCGGGGTTGCTATTGTTTGGATTGGCTGCTATACTCTTGCCGTGTCGTGGATGGTGGGGTAAGGGTTATCGGGATTATGAGAGTTATACTGGATTCAGGACAGATCAAGCAGGCACTCGCCAAAATAACCGGCGAGATCGTGTCCGGCACGTCTGGCGATTCGGAGTTGGCCATTATTGGCGTCAGAAGCAGAGGGGAGATTCTCGCGCAGAGATTGTCAAAGGAGCTGTCGGACAAGCTTGGCAGGGAAGTCCCGTGTGGGACCCTTGATATTACCTTGTATCGCGACGATCTTAACTCGCCTCAGGGTAGCGGGCAGCCCGAAGTGCGAACCACTGAGATAGGCTTTGACATTCACGATAGGATTATTGTTCTCGTCGATGATGTTCTTAACACAGGTCGTTCGGCGAGAGCGGCGATGGATGCGCTGATAGATCTTGGCAGGCCCAGGGCGATAAGACTGGCTGTGCTGGTCGAGCGACAGGGCAGGGAATTGCCAATACAGGCGGACTATTCGGGATTCACCAGCGACGCCGGAGAGGCCGAATCGGTCGAGGTTAGTCTGGTAGAATCAGACGGCAAGGATGAAGTGATCATCAGGTAAGCAGGTTATCCTATGATGGCGTTAATGAGGAAGAGCAAGCAGACGCAGTGGAATCACAAGCATCTTCTTGGATTACGTGATCTTAGCGCCGATGAGATAAGCTACATTCTCGATACGGCCAAAGGTTTCGAGCAGATTAGCACGCGTTCAGTCAAGAAAGCGCCGCCTTTGCGAGGAAAGGTAGTTGTGAACCTGTTCTTCGAGGACAGCACGCGAACGCGGACGAGCTTCTCACTTGCCGCCAGCAGGCTCAGTGCCGATGTCGTGGAATTCACGAAGAAAGCCAGCTCTGTAAGCAAAGGCGAGACACTGCTCGATACCGCTCGGAATCTTGAGGCGATGGGTATCGATATTGTCGTCCTGCGACATAGTGCGGGTGGCGCCGCCAGATTCCTGAGCAGAAATATCAAGGCGTGTGTGGTAAATGCGGGGGACGGTTTCTGCGAACATCCCACGCAGGGGCTTTTGGACGTTTACACGATTCGCAAGATTAAGGGCAGCCTCGAAGGATTGAAGATCGCGATAGTCGGCGACATAGCCCATTCAAGAGTAGCCCGCAGCAATATGTGGGCGATGACCAAGCTTGGGGCGGAAGTGACATTTGTGGGGCCCCCGACGCTGATGCCTCCACATGTGGGGCGACTGCCCGTGAAGGTAAGCTGTAATCTCGATGAGGTTGTAGAAAAGGTTGATGTAATCAACATGTTACGGATACAGTTCGAGCGTCTTGGCGGTAATCCCTTCCCATCGATTCGCGAGTACTCTCGTTATTTTGGCCTGACGGTTGAGCGTATGAAGCGGGCCAAGCCTGACATATTAGTGATGCACCCTGGTCCGATCAACCGTGGCCTTGAAATGGAAAGCGAAGTTGCGGACGGGAAAAACAGCGTGATTCTCGATCAGGTAACCAACGGCCTTGCAGTTCGCATGGCGGTTCTGTTCCTGGTGAATCAGGCGGCGGCCTTTGAGGAATAGATATTTGGACAAATATACGGTGGCTACCAAAGCATGAAGCCTCAATTACTAATTAAAAATGGACGTGTCATAGATCCTGCAAACGGTATCGACAAAACATGCGATGTGCTTGTCGTAGACGGATTGATTGCAGAAGTTGGGAAAGTGGATGCGGCGGTGGCTAACTCTGCTTCGCGAGTGATCGATGCAGCGGGCAAGCTTGTTGTGCCGGGATTTATCGATATTCACGTTCATTTCCGCGAACCAGGCGACGAGGAAGAGGAGACGATTGCGAGCGGCTCGGCTGCTGCCGTCGCGGCCGGTTTCACTTCAGTCGTGTGTATGCCTAACACGAATCCTGTGATCGAAAACGAGACGGACGTGGAGTACATCCATCGAAAGGGCCGGCAGGCAAGAAAGACGCACGTCTATACGATGGGGGCCATCACCAAAGGACTTGCGGGTGTCGAGCTTGCTGAGATGGGGATGATGTCGGAGGCTGGCGCTGTTGGCTTTACGGATGACGGCAGGGGGGTGCAGGATCATGCTGTGATGCTGCGAGCCCTGAAGTACTCGACGATGTTCGATGTAGTTATTTCTCAGCATTGCCAGGACGACGGCTTTGCAGGTGACGGAGTAATGAATTCGGGCTATTTCTCAACAATTCTTGGCCTGCCCGGAATGGATACGCTGGCGGAAGAGGCAATGTTGTGGCGCGATATCCAATTGGTGAGGAAATTGCGAAAGAGCACTATTAGATACCATGCACAACATATATCGACTGCCGGTTCGGTGGAGCTTATCAGAGGAGCGAAAGCTGATTGCCTGCCGATTACGTGCGAGGTAACGCCTCATCATTTGCTGCTCACCGAGGAGAGCTGCAGCGAATACGATACGAACTACAAAGTGAATCCTCCTCTGCGAACTCTGCGAGATGTCGAGGCGTTGAGGCGGGCGGTGGCGGAAGGTCTGATCGATGCTCTTGCGACGGACCATGCGCCTCACCTGCAGAGTGAAAAAGAACTGGAATTTCTTGCGGCGCCCTGCGGGATTGCATCGTTGGAATGTGCGTTGGGTCTGTATGTGCGGGCGTTGATCGAGCCCGGTTTGATTGGCTGGCCTGAGTTGATTCGCCTTATGACTATAGGGCCTGCCAGGATTATCAAGATCGACAAGGGCGACCTGGGCAAGGGCAAACAAGCCGATATCACTATTATTAACCCCGATTTTGAGTGGGAGATAGACGTACACAAATTCCTGTCAAAGAGCCGGAACTGCCCGTATCAGGGTTGGAAGGTTAAGGGCAAGGTGGAGAAAACCATCGTTCAGGGAGAAGTGAGGTTCGAGCTGTAACGATTGTCTTTGGGCTGATTTTTCAATTGTGTGCGCTATGGGAGTTTGATCTGCTGCTATTCAATGTAAGTGAGTAGGATGATTGTTATTGATGGTCACAATCTGTTGTGGGCTGTTCACGAGATGACCGGTGGCTCCGGCATTAGCGGGGAAGTTGCGTTGTGTCATACTATCAGCAGGTATCTGAAGCTGGCCAGCGATGTGGGGCTGATTGTGTTCGATGGTACAGGGCCGTCCGATAAGAGCGGTTTTGACAATATCAGCAATCTTGAAGTTTTATTTTCAGGTCTGAGCACGGATGCCGACAGCGTGATTGAGAGTAAGGTGCGCGCGAACGGTATGGCCAGGGGAATGACAGTTGTCAGTAGTGATAGGCAGCTTCGGCGTGTATCGCAGACGAAAAAGGCAGCGGTGGTCAAAGCGGAGGAATTCTGGCGGACGATGCAAACCGAGCTGGGACGCAAGAAGGTTGATGAGCCGTCGGCGAAGAGACACGGCCTGAGTGAAAGCGAGACTGACCGATGGCTGGAACTGTTCGGCTTCGAACAGTAGGGCGGAACTTCATTTCTTTTTTATAAGCGCCATAGCTTATACCGGCAATGGTATCTGCCGATTAATATTTTATGTCAAGCGGCTTGAGGTTTATGTAGGAGATAGTTGCAAATGCTTTGTCTTGTATGCGGCGAAACACTAACCGGAATTAAAGTTAATGGCGTTGCGGCCGCTGTTTGTGATGGTGGTTGTGGTGGAATCTGGTTTAACAGATTCAATGATTCGACACGAGTTGCAGCAGAGCATCTATCGGACGCTCAGCCGGATATATGCCTCGGCGCCGACAGCGCGCGCGAGCTGTATTGCCCAGTGTGTTATGACGTTGTTTTGCTGCCACATTCGTGGAGTTTGACCGAGCAGGTGAATGTGAATACTTGCCCCCAATGTGGTGGCTTCTGGCTGTATTGGGGCGAGCTGGAGAAACTCCGGAGCCTGTGTGAGGCCGAGTGGCAAAGGCAGGCTGTTAACATCGAGGAGTTTCGTACGCAGTTCCGTGCCGAGTTAGAGATGCTTGGCGCCGAGAAGGAAGCCATGCTCGCAGCCGTTCTGGATGTCACAAACAGATACCATTATATCTGCCCGAGTTATTTCGGGTGTAACAGCGAGGAGTGGGGTGTTTTTTAGAAGGCTGGTAGGGCCTGGCTCAGCGAGCAGTTGGGGACCACAGAGACAGTGGGGCCAACCGCCGCTGATTATTTCCTGCCGTTAACCATAGCCATATCTGCGAGGTATCTTGTCTGCCATTGTCTGGTTGCTATTCGAGCCAAATTTCCTGTTGCCTAATCGAGGCGGAGCGTATATAAATAGGTTTTTCCAGCATTTTGAGTGGTGCTGGAGACCTAATCAGGCAGACTGATCTTTGCCGGGTTCACACACGGCTCAGCTTTTGGGTGGGGCGGTGTTCTAACAGCCTGTTTGCCAGACGGATTAAGCCTGATATCTGTTGTTTCTTTTCAGGAAATTGGAGCAAGTTATGAAGCGTAGAATGGTTACGATTGACGGTAACGCGGCTGTTGCGCATGTGGCGCATGCCACTAATGAGGTAATTGCGATATATCCAATTACGCCAAGTTCGCCGATGGGAGAGATAGCAGATGCAAAGACTGCAAAGGGAGAGCCTAATATTTGGGGAACTGTTCCTTCGGTTACTGAGATGCAGTCAGAAGGCGGCGCCTCCGGTGCTGTGCATGGTGCTCTCGCGGCAGGCGCCCTTACTACTACTTTCACGGCCTCACAGGGATTGTTGCTAATGATTCCGAATATGTACAAAATCGCCGGAGAGCTGTTGCCGACCGTGTTTCACATTTCTGCGCGTTCCTTGGCGTGCCAGGCGCTCAGTATCTTCGGAGATCATTCCGACATAACGACATGCCGGGAGACGGGTTTTGCAATGCTCGGCTCATGTAGTGTCCAGGAAGTAATGGACTTGGCTCTGATTTCGCAGCAATCGACGTTGGCTTCGCGAGTCCCATTCCTGCATTTCTTCGATGGCTTCAGGACCAGCCACGAGCTTCAGAAGGTGGAGGAGTTGACTTATGATGACATGCGGGCGATGATCGATGCGGATCTTATCCTGCAACACAAGGCACGGGCTTTGACGCCGGACCGGCCGATGATTGGCGGCACCGCTCAGAATCCGGATGTCTTTTTCCAGGGCCGGGAGACTGTAAACAAGTATTACCTGGCGACGCCACAGATCGTTCAAGATGCGATGGATAAGTTCGCAAAGATAGTCGGCAGGCAATATCATCTCTTTGACTACGTTGGCGCTCCGGATGCAGAGAAGATCATTATCATGATGGGTTCCGGCGCTGATACGGCTCACGAGACGGTAGAGCACATGGTGTCGAAGGGCGAGAAGGTAGGGCTGATGAAGGTGCGTTTGTACAGGCCTTTCAGCCTGAAGCACTTTGTGGAGGCTTTGCCCAAGAGCGTGAAGAAGATCGCGGTGCTGGACAGGACAAAGGAGCCCGGCGCCTTGGGAGAGCCGTTGTATGTTGACGTTCGCACTGCTATTGGCGAGGCGATGGCGGACGGGTTGCTTCAATCTGAAAAATATCCTTTGATCACCGGTGGGCGGTATGGCCTGGGATCGAAGGAGTTCACACCAGCGATGGTAAAAGCCGTGTTTGACAGTCTCGATGCCAGCTCGCCTAAGAGGGAATTCACAGTTGGCATTATTGATGATGTGACCAATACAAGCCTTGATGTAGACGAGAAATTCGAGTTGCCCAGTGAAGGATGCTACTCTTCGATGTTCTATGGACTGGGTTCGGATGGCACCGTTGGGGCAAACCACAACTCTATCAGGATTATTGGCGATTTGACGGATAACTATGTCCAGGCGTATTTTGTGTACGATTCCAAGAAGGCCGGGGCGGTTACCATTTCACATCTGCGATTCGGCAAAGACTTGATCAGAAGGCCTTACCTTATTAGTAAGGCCGATTTTGTAGCATGCCACAATCCAAGCTTCCTGGAGAAGTACGACATGCTCTCTTCCGCCAAGGATGGTGGCACCTTCCTTCTGACGACGAACCATAGTAAGGATGATATCTGGGATGTGTTGCCTGTGGAAGTTCAGCAGCAGATTATTGCCAAGAAGCTGAAGTTCTATGTAATCGATGCGATAGGGCTGGCAGGAGAGCTCGGACTTGGTGGTCGAATCAACGTAATTATGCAGACGGCTTTCTTCAAGATAAGCAACATTATCCCGCTTGACACTGCTGTTAAGGCCATTAAGGATGCTATAAAGAAGTCCTACGGGAAGAAGGGCGAGAAGGTTGTCGAGATGAACAATGCCGCTGTGGACGGTGCTATCGACAAGGTTTACGAGGTTGCAGTTCCGAGCAATATTACGAGCAAGACCAAAATGCCGCCGGTGGTTCCTGCGGATGCGCCGGAGTTTGTACAGGCAGTTACCGCGGAAATCATGGCGATGCGCGGTGACAAGATACCTGTAAGCAAGATGCCGGTCGATGGTAAATATCCACTGGGAACGACCAGGTTCGAAAAACGAAACATCGCAGTTAAAATACCGGCATGGGAGCCCGACACGTGCATACAGTGTGGTACATGTTCTCTGGTCTGCCCGCACGCGGCGATACGGATCAAGGCATACGATCCTAAGTCTCTCGAAGGCGCCCCTGAGACGTTCAAGAGCGCCGATGCGAAGGGTAAAGACTTCGCCGGCATGAAATTCACAGTTCAGATTGCTCCGGAGGATTGCACGGGCTGCGGAGCCTGCGTCGAGAACTGCCCG
>CAZYMD010000051.1:10460-26977 GCA_964649005.1 uncultured Pirellulales bacterium | reverse complement strand
GTCGTAATCATCACTGAAATATATCGTATGCAACATCGCGCCATAGCCTGGAGTCCAGGTCAACAACGGGTTTTCCGGATCGACAAAACGGGCTCCATCTGCCGGGATGGGGGCGTAGGCTTTATTCGGCGGCACCTTAAAGCTCCAGACGTTTCCCTCATACCTGGTGACGCCATCGGCTTCAACTTCATCGATGCGCCAGTAATAGGTAACGCCGGCGACCAGACCTTCCGGGTACGGATAGGGGTCAAAACCAACTACGAAGTACTTGTTGGTTATGTTACCCATAGAAGTGCCGCCAGTGCCATTCAATACATTGTCGTAGTTCGTACCGAAGTATACATCGTGTGAAGCAGCAGTTTCACCTGGCGTCCATTGCAGGCTTGCATAGTTGTTGGAATACAGCGAGCCATTCTCGGGCTTGGGGCTGTAAGCGGTATAGATGGGTCCATAGAACTGGATCTCCGCGATCTGCATCAAGGGCTCTGCGCTCTTCAGTGTCGGGAACAATAATTTGTATGACTTGTACAAAGTGTTGTTAGTGAATTCAACTGTCGTCGGAGTCTGTGTGTTGCGTTCATCGGGGAGAGTTACTGAACCGGTTGCAATCTGTGTCCAGTTTTCAGCCGTTCCATTGCTGTGCTCGGCACTCGTAATCGGATCATTTGTCCCGTAAAGCGCCCAAGTCGCAGGATCGCGCCCTGGGGTGTCATTGGCCGTCCAAAACCCGATGCTCGACGCAAGGGATGCCCCGAGGGACGGCGTCACTATGAACCCGGAGTTCGCTCCCCCAGGGTTCAGGTACTTCATATTCGCCCCGCCCAGGATGCCGTCAATCACTTCCTCGACCAATTCATTAGGCTGATCCGCGCTATTTCCATCGGCGTCAATAGCGATAATGGGATCGCCCGGAGCAAGAATTGGCGTCCCGGCCCCGCTTGCCATTCCACAGAACAGCAGGGTTAACACAATTAAAAATGACCATCTCCACATGATACTGTTCCTCCAAAATTGAAAGATCATACAACGGTACTACGTCAAGCGACCAGAGGCATAAATCGCAAGAATGCCCGGTCCATAAAGCTCACTTCCCCAAAGAGAACAGCAATAACACCGGATAGACTTCATTTCAATCGTGCGACAATGCTCTTTTATCACCAAAGGCATGTACCATAAAACCCACAGCACACTCAATCTTTGCAGTTGTGCAACAATCTCCAAAAACCTTAATGATTTCCAAACATATAGTTCTTTCGGTATCTCACACCAAACCCCGAAAATCAGAATCCAGCCACACCTCCTTTCCACGAGAACGTTACGGGAGCCGGCGTATAAAGTCCGATAAGTGCGATATTAAAGGCATGCAAGGGCGTTGAGTCGATGAAGTAATAGCCGTAATTTTCAGAAAAGAATTCTGATAAGGCCTGGTATGACACAACTACACCTCCTCAGCCCACGAACACCATCAGATGTTCACTGGTTATACGATGATATCCAAGATCAATAATTAGTGCTAACCACATTAGCACATTATCGGCCCGTTTGCAAGCTCTGTTATGAAAAGTTGGTCGCCAAGTTTGCCCGCGGCCGGTGAAGTTTCTCATAAATCCTTTTTCACCGGCATTTTACAAAAAACACGTCATTCTTTTACAAAGCAGATATGCGTTTGTACGATTCCGATAAGTGGCCTGTTAGCAAAGAGAATCGCTTCTAAAATTAGAGGCATATGCGGGTTTTAAGCTTTCCGGCCAGTTTGAGACGGCTGCTTACCTTAGTTCGAACCTGGCAGAAAGGCGTTTGCCATAGCCGCAGGTACAGGTGACTTCAAGCAAGTAGGGCCGATCGGCAGGCTCAAAAGGAAGGCTGAAGAAATAGGCCCTGAGAAAATCCTGCCAATATCGTTGGTTTGCCTGTGGGTCGTTGAGGTCGAAATCGGGCCATATGACCCTTTTACCCTTATGGTCGCCGGTAAGCTGGACATATTCATATAACTCAAAGCGAAACACGGCGGGGTACTTGACTTGTATGCCGAACGAATCAAGAAGGCTTATGTATATGTCGATCTTTGAGGGCTTTTGACCATCCGGCATACCTGTAAAATCTGTGAGTGGCATAATGCTGATTCTGGCCGGGCAATAGTAGGCACAGGCTGGAATGTCGTTGCCGTTGGAATCGGCAGGTAGAAGTGGTTGCGGAGTTGAGGGAGATTCACATCCGGCCTGGCAGATCAGCAGAGATACAATGGAGATTTTCAGTGCGGCAGTGAGTATTCTCATGTATTACAGATCCTCATCGAGCATATGGCCAAAGCGGTATTTCTTGGTCCGCAGATAGTCGATATTGTGCTTGCCCGGTACGGCCAGGATTGGTATTTGCTCAACGATCTTGATGCCGTACACTTCAAGACGACTTATCTTCTTGGGGCTGTTGGTGAGTATGCGAATATTGCGCAGTCCAAGATCGCGGATTATCTGTGCACCGATTCCATAGTCTCGCTTGTCGGGCTGGAAGCCGAGTTCGAGATTAGCGTCAACAGTGTCCAGGCCCTGTTCCTGGAGCTTGTATGCCCGCAGTTTGTTTGCCAGACCGATGCCCCGCCCTTCCTGTCTTAGATAGATAAGGGCTCCTTTGCCCGCCTCTTCGATCATTTTCATTGCGGTGATCATCTGGTAGCCGCATTCACACCTTTGTGAGTGAAAGAGGTCGCCGGTCAGGCACTCGGAATGAACTCTGATGAGTACGGGATCGTCGTTTTGAATCGGCAGGCCCTTATCGTCAAACAGGCCAATATCTCCCTTGCACAGTGCAAGGTGTGGTTCGGGGGAATTGGCGCATTCGTAAGCAATTAGTTTAAATTCGCCGTAGTCGGTGGGCAGGTTCACAGATTCGAGCCTCTTGATCTGGCTCTCTCGCTGCAAGCGGTATTCAACAAGCTTGGCGATAGAACAGATTTTCAGATCGTGCTCTTCACAGAATTTCAGCAGTTCCGGGACTCTGGCCATCGAGCCGTCATCGTTCATTACCTCGCAAATGACAGCGGCCGATTTAAGACCTGCGAGGCGAGTCAAGTCGATACTGCCTTCAGTCTGGCCTGCGCGAACAAGGACACCGCCTTCTCTTGCCCGTAGAGGGAAGATGTGTCCGGGGCGGGCAAGGTCTGAAGCCTTTGCATCATCGGCCATTGCAGCGAGAACGGTGGTCGCCCGGTCGGCGGCGCTGATACCAGTGGTAATGCCATTGGCGGCATCTATGCTAACTGTAAATGCGGTCTGGAACCTTGCGGTATTCTCGACGGCTTGTGGAAAAAGACCGAGCGCATCACATTTTTCGGGACTAAGCGGCAGGCAGATAAGGCCCCGGCCAAACTTCGCCATGAAGTTTATTATTTCAGGTGTGACCATTTCAGCCGCACAGACGAGATCGCCTTCGTTTTCCCGGTCCTCGTCATCAACAAGGATTACCATCTTACCCCGACGAAGATCGTCGAGCACCTCTGCTATTTCACTGAATTCTACTGCCATCGATTCGTATCTCGCAGTTTTTGTCATATAATTTATGGTTCACAGCCTGTTTCATCCGGCTTGCAAGCAATCAGGTCAGAGATCGGCACGACCTTATACCGCCAAGTCCGGACAACAACTTACCGCCGCTTTTGTTCATTCCTGGCGGCCAAAGCTTGTTCGTACTGCTCAATATATCTGCTACCGTTGCGAATGTAAATAAGCGTCGCACAAATAGCTGTAATTGCAGAGGACCACCAGAGAAATCGCAGGAACCATATCCAGCCCGGCGCAAGCGAGGAAACTTCAGGTGCGATCAGAATCCCGGCAACCATGGCTAATTGGAGGGCGGTTGCGGCTTTACCTACGAAAACAGGAGCGATGCGGATTTGGGAAGTGATGAGATAGACGATTACAAAGCCTATCAGAAGAAACAAATCCTTTCCGATTATCAGGACCACAACCGTAGGAGGAATCAGGAAACCTTCTACATGGCTGCGCTGGGAGGCCAGGAGCAAGCATGCGGATGTGATAAGCAGCTTGTCGGCTACGGGATCGAGAAATGCGCCGAGCGTTGTTATCTGGTTCCGACGGCGGGCGAGATAGCCGTCTATGCCATCGCTGACGGCCATGAAGAGGAAGATCACGATTGCCACGTGGCGTGCGGCGGTCTGAAGCGAGAGACTAAGCTGTGGATCGTTGATTTTCAGCATGCAACTGACAAAGGGAATCAGCAGCAGGATTCTGAGGATCGTTATGCGTGTAGCCCAGTTAAACAGCATCACTTCTCCATGCCGGCAAGCATCACAGTGACGAGCTTCTATATAAACGAGTAATTATGTTAGGAGCAGAAGGTGTATTTAGCAAGGGAATTGCTCTTGAAGGGTTCTGATGTGGTGGTATAATCGCAGGGCTAATCGAGGATAGACCTATGGCAGTACTGAATGTAAATATCGATCATGTTGCGACGGTGCGTCAGGCGCGGCTGACGGATGAGCCGGACCCGGTCTGGGCGGCGGCGCAGTGCGAGCTGGCCGGCGCGAACGGCATTACGGTGCATTTGCGTCAGGATCGACGGCACATTTGCGACCGGGACGTTCGGTTGCTGAAGGAAACGGTCGCGTGCAAGTTCAATCTTGAGATGTGTATGGCCGAGCCTATCGTCAAGATCGCAGAAGACGTCAGGCCGGACCAGATAACACTGGTTCCTGAAAATCGTGCCGAACTGACAACCGAAGGCGGGTTGGATTGCGCAAAGTACAAGAAGCAGCTCGCAGAAGTAGTCAAGCGGATGCACAAGAAGGGGATACTGGTCAGTACGTTCATTGTACCGGATGCCGAGCAGATTCTGGCGTCTGTCGAGACACGGTGCGACGCTATTGAACTGCACACAGGAATGTACGCCAATGCCAGGAAGGACAGGGACATCAAGAAGCGATTGGCGGAATTATTAGCCGGTAAGGATCTTGCGGCGGAGAAGGGACTTGTTGTGCACGCCGGTCATGGATTGACATATCGTAATATCGAGCCTGTGGCGGCTATCGAAGGACTGTGCGAATTCAATATCGGCCACAGCATAATATCCAGAGCAGTGCTGGTCGGAATACGGCAAGCCACTGTGCAGATGATGGAATTGATCGACAAATTCGGAAGGTAGTTTGCTGTTTGTGAATCGACAGCAACGAACCTCCGGTTAGGTCAGGAGACGGAAAAATGTTTTCAGGGGCAATGGTTGCGATAGTGACACCGTTCGAGGACGGGCAGGTTGATTTCGACACGCTTGAGGAGTTGGTCGACTTCCAATTGGAGCACGGGATCGACGGGATCGTCCCGGTGGGGACAACTGGTGAGTGCCCGACGCTGAGCCCTGAGGAGCATAAGGAAGTAATCGAACGTGTCGTTAAGGCTGTTGACGGACAGGTTCCTGTGATTGCGGGGACAGGGTCCAACAGCACAGCCGAGGCAATCGGACTGACGGCATTCGCCAAGAAGGTCGGCGCAGATGCGACATTACAAGTGACACCGTACTACAACAAGCCGATGCAGGAAGGATTCTACCAACACTTCAAGGCAATCGCCGAGGAGGTTCATCTTCCAATCGTGCTTTACAACATACCGGGGCGATGTGGTGCGGGTATGACACCTGAAACAATTGCACGATTGGCGGAACTGGAGAATATCGTAGCTGTCAAAGAGGCGACGGGCAGTCTCGATCAGGCAAGCGAGATTGCGATGAGATGCGATATCACCATCCTTTCGGGCGACGATTCGCTGACGCTGCCATTGGCTTCGGTCGGAGGCAAGGGAGTCATCAGCGTTGTGGCGAATATAGTGCCTGCCGATGTCAAGGCAATGACGGATCTGATCCTGGAGGGCGATCTGGTTTCGGCCAGGCAATGGCATAAGAAGCTATTCGCCCTGAGCAAAAACATGCTGACACTGGCGACCAATCCGATTCCAGTCAAAGCAGCGATGAGCATGCTTGATATGTGCTCGGCGGAGCTTCGACTGCCTATGACGCCGTTAGAGGAGAGCAAGCGAGCCACCCTCGAGCAGGCGTTGAAGGACTACGGACTGCTGAAGTAGCAGCCTGTCAAGTTACAACTGCCCCGTTGCAGAATCGCCAGGCAACCAATTAACCTCACATTAAAAGTTATCGACAAGCCATTTGCCGTCGCGCTGGACGAGAATGGCGTCTATTTCTCTTTGCGAGCCCGCGGGGAAGTGCATACTTTCTACAGTTACATCATATTTAAAGGTGATGGTCCAGGAGACTCTCGTACCTCCATCCTTTTGTCCCAGGTTAGTGGGATTCATCTCAGCATCAGGATCGAGGGACTGACACATGAGTTTCAAGCCGTAGTCCGAATCCCCCGGCCCTGCGGTTACTGATTTATAAACAACATCGTACATGGAACTGTCGGGATTCATGCAAGCCATCACGCCTTCGTAATCTCCTGTGGCGAACATCCTGATATAGGTTTGAACCGCCGCTTCGGGTGTGCTTAGGTCGAGTTTGTTCGTTGGTTGCTCATCGACTGCCTCATCATTGGCAAGTGTAGGCTGCACTGATGGTAGAGTTTCGACAGTTGAGGTCTGCTCATTAGGCACAAGTTGCGCCTGCACATCCTGCCCTATGGCAGGCTCCTGATTGACAGGCTGGAGTAGCTCTTCAGATAGAGGCTTTTCGGAAGAGGCTGGAGTGGTGGGGCTTGATGGTGAGATCACAGCGATGGAAGGAGAAGATGGCTGGGATACATTCTGCGCAGGCTCAGAAGTAGAGTGTTTATAGACGACAGTGCCTGTTATGACAACAGCCCCGACAGCTATTGCGACGATCAGTTTGGTTTTTGCGGTGGCCGCTAATGCAGAGACAGTTATGCGGGTGGCGCTTGTAGCAGGGCCAGTCAGCGTCGAAGAGGCGGAGCCAGCCAATATTTTCGTGCCAAGCAGTGTGATTTTCGCAAGTTCGGAGACGACGGCGGCCGGGACAGCTTGAGCGGCGTTTTCCGTCAGCAGTGAACTTAGTGCGACGGCGGCGACTACGATGCCCTTTCTTCGGAACTCCTGGCGGAGTTGTGTAAGTCCGGCTTCGATTCGCCTGGAGACAGTTGGGTGGGAGACACCCTTTTCGGTTGCTATGTCGGTCATCGAACGGTTTTCGAAGTAGTACTGTATTAACAAGTCTCGGATTTCTTCATCGAGAGCATTCAGGGCCTTGTCCACATAAGGGGCGATGTCCTCCCATTTTTCGACCCTGCGATCTTTTCGCTCGGCATACGCCGCCTCGGTGCGACGGCGTGCCGAATCGTTGCGAATCATATCGACGGCTTTGCGTGAGGCAACTCTGTGAAGCCAGGCCGGGATGGAGGTTTCGATGTGGCGTGCCTTTTGCAGCAGTTGGTAAAATGTTTCCTGTGTAGCGTCGGCCGCTTTGTCCTTATCTCCCAGTATGCGTAGGCAAACACCATAAACCAAGCCTGCATGTGCACGAACAATTTCCGAGAAGGCCTTGGTGTCGCCGCGCGTGATGAAGCGCTGGAGCAGAATATTTTCACTCGAAGTCAACATTTCTGATTCTCCATAATGTATCATACTTATGTGTTTGCACGGCTACAAGTAAGTCGTAGGAGATACTGAAATCGTTCAAAATATTCGACCAACGCTGAAAACAAGCCTGAACCAGTAAGGATATCTGGAGGGAATATCTGCTTGTAAGGTTGTTATCAGAAACCGTTGAAGAAAGCTATAATTTCACAGCTAAGGATTACATCGCTGTTCTTTGTCCTTTTGGTCGAGGATATGCCTGAGTTGTTCGATTTCATCAGTAGACAGCTTTGCATCCTGTATGAACGCCGCAATCATGGGGGTAGATATTCCGCCGTAGACGCGCTGCACGAAAGAGCGTCTCTCCATGTGAACGCAGTCGGCCTCATCGACGGCCGGGTAGTACCTGTACATTCTCCCCTCTTTGCTGTATTTAACCGCTCCCTTCTTCATCAGGCGGGTGATAAGCGTTTTGACGGTGCGGGGATTCCAGTGGGTCTCGCTCGCCAACTCATCGACGACTTCATTGGCTGTTGCAGCGCCTTTCGACCAGAGTACACGCATAACGCGCCATTCGGAATCGGATATCCTCGGCGGCTTATCCATAACTGAATCTCCTGTTAATGAAGAACCTTTAAGAATAAAGTATTACATTTGTAATCATTCATCAAGGAGATTTTTGGGAAAGGGATAATTTTTTTCAGCCTGGGAGAATTGCCGAGGAGGTTGAGTACATTAAATGTTGAACCGGCTCCGAATAGCGAGGGCCTTATTTTCTTGCACACTACATCTCAGAACACATCGTGGCGGGGCTTCTACCAGTCCTTGGCTTGTTCGTAGAGGTCCAGGATGCGGGCTATCATTCGGCCTACGGAGTGGTTCTCTTTGATGTGCTGCTGGGCCTGGAGGGCTATTGAGCGGGCAAACTCGCGTTTGGAGATCAATCGGCGCAGCGCGTGCATAATGCTTAGCTCGTCTCTGGGATCAAAAACCACCGCTGTCTGGTCCTCGATAATGAGATCGTCCACTCCGCCTTTGCAGGCGGCGACGGCCGTACCAACGCTCATGGCCTCCAACAGGAATGGATTGAATGACTTTCGCGGTACCGGTTGGACCAGGATATCCGCGCCGGCTATGATGCTGCGCCACGGCCTCATTGGCGGTACGATCGTGACGGTCTGGAGCAGGCCGTAGAAAGATAGGAGCTTGCGGATGCGCCTCTCGGCCCGGCCCTGACCCATTAACACGACGACGAACTCACAGCTTTCGAGCTTCATGTGCCTAAATACGATAAACAGCTTTTCGAAATCGGCCGCGTCGTCCATCGGGTGAGCGACAAGAATGGTGGTGATGGTCGAGGGGCCATCGAAACACGAACATCCGGAGAATGGGAACGAGCCGGGATTGACATGTTCTATACGGTCCGTGAGACGAGGTTGAGTGCGAGCGATGTTGGAGGCGATACTCTGAGTAGGAACGATGACACTGACACATCGCCTCGACGATACCCTGAGCGGCGCCAGCCTCCTCTGGAGAGAATTAACGCTCAACAGATAAGGCACATCGAGCCGACGCGCAAGTTTCCTGGCAATCCCGGCCCTGGTTTCGCAAAGGCAGTGTAGGAGGGTTGGATTAAATTTGGTAAGACGGTCGATCAACATCCGTCGATTCAGTCGCGCTGTAAACGGCAGTTCGATCTGAGGATATCTGATGGTTTGGACCGAGCCGATATCGAGGTAATCAGTATCGAATTCAGGCGGGCAGATCAGGGCGACTGGAATCGAGGCGTCAGCCAGACCGAGGAGCAGATGTTCGAGCAACGTTGCGTACTGGTAGAGAGTCCTTTCCGAGGCAATAAGGGCCAGGCGAGATGCTCTGTTTCTCAAATCTATTGTAGCCAAGAGACATCAACTCCGACTTCTATGGTGCAGCCATGCAGGTCGTCACGATATTCATCCGCCGGCACTCGGCAAGGAGGCCACATACCGATAACAAGATGTACGCGCACCGGAAGAACGCCAAAAGATGCATTTTATCGCAGAAGCAGGATTATGGCCACTGCAAAAATGTCCCGCTCCATCATATCCACCTTACACTCAGTGAATACGCAAACTTAGAGACAGGCATAACATGGTCCGATATATATTCTGATGTTGCGAATACGCTTCCTCGCTCGCTGGGGACGGTTCGGTTGAGTAGCGATGCCAGTCCTGAGCAATTTGATTCCTAAAGCCTCTATCGGTGAAAATTACCCTCAGAGCAGTTTATTGGGCAAAAACCTTCATACATTACAGGATATGGACGATGGAAGTGGAGGGGACACAGGAATTAAAAATAGCCTGATAAATTGTAGATTGCGGGAAATAGGCCAAATTATTCAGAGGCCTGAACCGATGACTACATTGAAAAGAAAATATCAATTAGACTCTAAAAAAGTCGTAGCCCCATACAAACCAACACCAGAACAATGATACGACATTCTACATTACTGACTCACACGATTCAATCACTGCTCAGACTACCTATGAAGGAGGTCCCATGCTGCGATTAGAAGATTTCAGACACATTGTGCCGGATGAAGTGCTGGCGGAGATATACGCCAGAGCACAGAGTCTATATGGAAAACATGTAGTACACCTCAACGCAACATATCAGGGTGGAGGAGTCGCGGAGATTCTCTACTCTCTCGTTCTACTGATGAATGACGTGGGCCTGAACGCTGGCTGGCGGATTCTCCATGGGAGCCAGGAATTCTTCGAGATAACCAAGAGCTTTCACAATGCACTGCAGGGCGCAAAGCTGAGTCTGACGGAAAAGAAAAAGCAGTACTATCAGCAGGTCAATCATACATTCTCGCGGTTCACGCACCTGGATCACGACTGCGTAATCGTACACGATCCGCAGCCGCTGTCTCTAATAAGATCGTACCAGAAACGCCAACCGTGGATCTGGCGATGTCACATCGACTTGAGCAGCCCGCACGAGGAGCTGTGGGACTTCCTCAAGGGGATGGTTCTCAAGTACGACCAGGTCGTAATGTCGAGCGAGTCATATTTCAAGAAGGACTTGCCCATTAATCAGCGACTAATCTTTCCCGCCATCAATCCGCTGAGCGAGAAGAACAGGAGCATTCCCGAGCAGAAGCTGCGCGATCAGATCGAGAAGGCAGGCATTCCGATGGACAAGCCCCTGCTGACACAGGTATCGCGGCTCGATCCATGGAAGGACCCGGAGGGTGTGATAGATGTCTTCAAGCTCGTTCGAGAGGAAGTGGATTGTCGTCTGCTGTTCCTGTACAACGTGGCGAGTGACGACCCGGAGGGGCTGCGGATGTACAATAAAGTGCTGCGGAAAGCGAACAAGCTGCACAAGGATGGAGAGATTTTGTTCGTCGTAGGCAATAGCGAAACGCTTGTCAATGCAGTGCAACAGTATTCCGATGTGATAATTCAGAAATCCATCAAGGAGGGTTTCTGCCTGGCCGTTACCGAGGCGCTCTGGAAGGCGAGACCCGTTGTCGCATCCAACGTGGGCGGTCTGCCGGCTCAGATCGAGAACGGAAAGAACGGTTATCTGGTTGAGCCGACAGACACGCAAGGCTTTGCCGAGAGAATTGTGCATATACTCAAACATCCGGATGAGGCGAAGGAACTGGGCAGGAATGCGAAGGAAACCGTGCGCCAGAAGTTCCTGATTACGCGGCTTCTATCCGATTACCTGGACATGCTGAACTCCATCATGAACTGAGCATCCGCCGGTATATCCTCTCAACGCACACATATGAAGGCCATCGCGCGGGGATCAGCTCGTGATCACGCACGACTCGGCTGTGTGATCTGCCTGGTAAGCTCTTCGAGAATAGCCAGCATCCTGGGATCATTTTCCCTGGCCTGACCAATCTTACTGCACGCGTGCATGACGGTGGTATGGTCCCTGCCACCAAGATGGCCGCCGATTTCTTCGAGACTGTGATTCGTCAGGTTGCGTGCGAGGTACATACATATCTGGCGAGGTTCTGTAATGCTCTGACTGCGTTTCTTGCTCTGGAGATCGGCGAGGCGAACGTCGAAATGTTTTGTAACGGCCTGGATAATGTCGGTTATGCTGATTCTTTTAGCGAAAGCCTTTATCTGTTCCTCAAGAGCGACCTGGGCCAGCTCAAGAGTGATCTCGTTTTCGGTAGTGGCCGCCACGGCGTGGATCGTGGTAAGCGCGCCTTCAAGCTCTCGAATGTTGGCCTGGACCTTTTGGGCGATGTACTCAGCGACATCTTCTGATACGTCGAGGCCCCTGAGGCGGGCCTTCTTCTGGACTATGGCCACGCGAGTCTCGTAGCTTGGCGGATCGACGCGAGTGACGAGGCCCCAGTTGAACCGGCTGATAAGCCTCTCTTCGAGGGACGGTATCTTGGCCGGGGGGCTGTCGGCGGAAAGAATGATCTGCTTGCCACTGTTGTATAGTGCGTTGAACGTGTGGAAGAATTCTTCCTGGCTGTGCTCGCGCTCTCTAAGGAACTGGATATCGTCGATTACAAGCATATCAACAGTGCGAAACTGGCTCTGGAAGCCAGGCAGATTGCCCTCTTCGATGGCGCGGATGAACCTGTTGACGAAATCTTCGCAACTGAGGAACTGGATAACGGAGTTGTCGTACAGACGCTGCGTCTCGAAGCAGACTGCGTGGAGAAGGTGCGTCTTGCCCAGGCCGGAGTTTCCATAGATGAACAGCGGATTGTATGTGTTGCCGGGCGAGTGCGCGATGGCTATGCAACTGGCGTGGGCGAGGCGGTTGCTCGGACCGACGACGAAGTTCTCGAAAGTGTAGTCGGGGTGGAGCTTCGGCCCGACTGAAGAAGCCTGTGAACTCGTGACAACGTGCCTGTTTGTATCCACATGAAAGCTGACTGTGACAAGATAACCGGTGATTTGCTGGGCGGCCCTTGTGAAGCTGGTTTTGCAGTTGTCGGCCAGGAATTGAACGGTCGAGCGATCGGGGCAGCCTATCGCCAGTGAGCCTCCGTCGAAGCTGATAGGCGTAAGCGAGTCGAACCAATTGCGCGTATTGGCGGGATCGAGCGCCTTGGCCCTGTTCAGGATATCAGCGAAAATAGTGTCAATGTCCTGAACCACCAAAGCATCCTCCAGTACACGAAGCACGGATTGAAAAAGCTCTGCTCAATGCAAGCATACAACACGAATTAGTAAACAACCTTCAGAATGAGCCATAGCCTGCGAACAACACTCGCCCGCTCGTTGCGACTCAGGAGACGAAAAAGACCTAACAAGAATTTCCAGCAAGGATAACACAGGCAGTGTAATACGCCCAGGCTGGCCTGTCAAAGGAATTCGCGTCTGGACGAACCCAGCGGTACGAGGCCGGATGCGCGTAAATGGGGATTTGGGCGAAGGATGCGCTTGCAATTTCGACGGATTGCTATACTATCAGGACCGCCGAAGATTTGACTGCCATCATAATTAGAAAGACATTTATGGGACTATTTTCAAAAACCGCCGGATTCTTAAAAGAGAAGCTTGGCAAAACCAGGGCCAAGATCAGCACTTCTCTATCGTCGCTGCTGACATTGGGCAGGAATATCGACGATGAGCTTTTAGACAAGCTTGAGGAGACGCTGATCAGCGATGATATTGGCGTCGAAACGACCGACAAGCTGATATCCGAGCTGCGAGAGGCCTATCGTAGCAAGCAGATCGCCAGAACCGACGAAATTATCCCGTTTCTCAAGGAGCACATGAAGGGCTACTGGCCGGATCGCGACAGGCAATTGCTTTACGCCGAGAGCGGGCCGACTGTCATTCTCGTAGCAGGCGTCAATGGGACTGGCAAGACCACCAGCATAGCCAAGCTGGCGTACATCCTGAACAAGAATGGCAAGAATGTTATCGTCGCGGCCTGCGATACGTTTCGAGCTGCAGCTGTCGAGCAACTAACTATTTGGTCCGAGCGGATTGGGGTACAGATCGTTAAGCACAAGGCAGGCAGCGACCCTGCTGCGGTGGCGTTCGATGCGTGCGACGCTGCTGTGGCGAGGGATGCGGATGTTCTGATTCTCGATACCGCGGGCAGGCTGCATACCGCCAAGGACCTTATGCTGCAACTGACCAAGATTCGCGATGTCGTCGCGCGAAAGATTCCGGGCGCGCCGAGCGAAGTGCTGCTGGTGCTGGATGCAACGACAGGCCAGAACGCAATCGCGCAGGCAAAGACATTTACTGAAGCGATAAATGTCACGGGGATAGTCTTAGCCAAGCTCGATGGCACCGCACGAGGCGGGATCGTAATCGCCATCAAGGACCAGCTCGACATACCAGTCAAGTTCGTAGGCCTTGGCGAAAAACCCGAAGACATAGCAGAGTTCGATCCAGGAACTTTCGTCGAAGCGCTTTTTGGATAGTAAAACTGTTCCGCAAGACCAGAATTCATCGGCATCCGAAACGCGTTGTATGAATTCCTACATAGCATTCGATAATCACTGCCATTGATATATGGATCAAGGAACTTATTATCAGGCGGCTGGATTTTCAGGAGGTTCGCATTATGCAGTGTATTGCAGGCCGAGCGAATGCAAAAAGCATCATAATTTCTCTGCTCATAGTATCCGTAGTGTTACCAGCCATCAATTTGTATGCCAAGCCGAAGCCTGTACCGCAGTTGCAGGTTATTCCGCTACCTTACGACCAAGCGTCGTTCCAGCGGGATGGGGTGGAATTGACGCGGTATCATTTTGGGCCTTCGCTGAACAGGCCTTTTTTGTATCCGGTTAATGGGCCTTCGGGGTGGTCGCTTACGAGGATGGGGCATCCGCACGATCCGCAGTCGCATAGTCATCATAATTCGGTTTGGATTTCGCACTTCAAAGTAGAGGGTACGGATTTCTGGGGGGATCGATCGGGGGCTAAGATCAGGCACAAGCGCATCGTCGAGTACGAGGATAAGGGGCAGTGCTCGTGGCTGGTTGCTGAGAACGAGTGGATCGATAAAGAGGGTAAGGTGCTTCTTAATGAGCAAAGACAGGTGGCTGTGCAACTGTTAGATAACAGCGAATGGATGCTCGTTATCGATGTTGAACTGAAGGCGAAAGACAAAACTGTTACATTGGGCAAGACACCTTTCGGGCTGATCGGCGTGCGGATGGCGAAGACTATAGGCGTCAACGATGGGGGCGGGACGATACGCAATTCCGAGGGGGGCGTGAATGTGAAAGAGGTCTTCTGGAAGCAAGCCAGGTGGGTGGACTACAGCGGCGCAGTGAAGAACGAAAACAACATCGAAGGCATTACGCTGTTGGACCATCCGAAAAATCCGAACCACCCATCGTATTTTCACGTTCGCAACGATGGCTGGATGGGGGCATCTCTATGTTTCGATGGGCCAAGAGAGATCGAGCCCGGCAAACCTCTGCACGTAAGGTATGGTCTTTACATTCACAGCAAAATGGCGGATAAAGAAGCAATCGAGGCCAAATGGAAGCTGTTTAGCGAACTCGATCTGTCGAAAGCCGGCAGCACCAATTAGCAGCCGGGCAGGATTGCAAAGCAGGTTCAAGGAGCCAATGATGGTAAATAGCAAAATGGCATGGATCTTCGCGGTGGTTCTTTTTTCTACGAGTGGACTATCGGGAGCTGAGCGGGTAGTTCCTTATAAGGCAGAGGCGGGACCAATGCTGTGGAAGTCCGAGCCCCCTGCCGATATTCCGTTCGAGCAATCGAAAGAGTTAGCGGGGATTGTGTTTACAGGCAAACACAGCGACTATCACGTAGCCGATACGTGGTATCCATCGTGGGCGGCGGATGGGAATATGTATTCGCCCTGGACAGATGGCACAACCGATGGCATCTCATCCAGTTCCGGCGGACGGGGCGCGACGACGGGACAGGCGGTAATGATTGGTGATAATCCACTGAACCTTCAGATCAAATCGCTGGGCCTGTGCAAAGGCGATCCGCACCCCTACCAGGGGCGATATCCATGTGGGAGCCTGGTGCACAATGGCATATGGTACTACAGTACGTATTGTCTCGGACCTGCGGGCAGCGTGGAGCACGAGGGAATGCGGTGGAACTGGCCTGTGTTGGGGCCTACGGTTGGATTCAGGTATTCGACGGATTTTGGCAGGACGTGGACCGATACGCCTCACACACCCGCGGAGCCATTGTTCCCTGAGCCGGCGGAGTTCATGGGGCCAGTGAAAATCGGCTCGCCCAAGTTTGTGGATTTCGGCAGGAACATGGAGCACTCTCCCGACGGCAAGGCGTACCTGACCGGATATGGAGCAGTCAAGGACGATCCCAAGCCTCGCTATGCGAACCTTAGCTGGATTTCGGGCGATCAGATTTACATGACGCGCGTGACGCCCAGCATTGAGAATATCAACGATGAGTCGAAGTACGAGTATTTCGCGGGCTACGACAAATCGGGCAAAGCCATATGGTCGTGGGACTACAAGGACATCAAGCCTATGTTGGAGTGGAACAATAACATGGGCTGCGTCACCATGACGTACGATGCGCCTTTGAAGAAATACCTGATGTGCGTCACCGATGGCTGGCCGACAGTAGGCAAGATGAATTCGTACATCCTCGAATCGGGCAACGTCACCGGGCCATGGAAATTAGTGACATATATGAAGGCGTTCGGCGAGCAGGGTTATTTCCTGAATTTCCCCTCGAAGTTCATCGGCGCCGATGGCTATACACTCTGGCTGTGCTATTCAGGCAATTTCAGTCAGGGCTGGAACAACGTACACTTCAAGTCCCTCCCACCAGGCAGTTGGTATGGCCTGGTGCTTCAGGAAGTGAAACTGCTAACGCCAAGGGCGATGAGGCAGTACAAACACAAAGCGGAGCAGGCAAAAGAAAAGCCCGATCCAGTCGCGAGCGAAGCTAACATCGCCCGCAAGGCAAAAGTGACGGTCAGCTCGTTCCATCCAGGCTACACAGGCGAAGCTGCAAT
>CAZYMD010000051.1:0-10360 GCA_964649005.1 uncultured Pirellulales bacterium | reverse complement strand
GCGGTCTTTGGACCTGACAAATAGAGACAGACGTTTGAGTTGCTTTTGTCAATCAACCAAGTCGCCAAGGATCAGAACAGCGCCTGCGTACCAGGCTGTTCCATCGAAGCGTTTGGGGTCGTCCATTTTCTCGTTGCGTTTGCTTAGTATCGCTGCTTTGTCGGGCTGGTCGGCGTGAATCGTTAGCTTAACGGTGTGTACTGCATCTGGCAGACCTTGCGCAACGTTCAGAGTTTGCAGCCTGTGATAGGTGCAATAGGCATCAAAACGCGGCCTTACTACGGCGGGACGGTCATCGACTTGTATTATTACCTGCCCGCAATCGGGACCAACCAGATCGTAGATACGAACAAGAGTGCCTCGAAAGCTAAACGAGATCGACTCGCCTGGCTTGTCGGCCTTCCACATCTCGCCAAGCCTGCCCGAGAACCACTTGCTGAGATTTTCCGCAGCAGGATCGAGCTTTTGCCAACCATCGCTGAGTTTCGTACGACCAAGCGGAACCATCTTAGCAGCTTGCCAATTGTCGGCCACAAAACACTTTGGCAAAGAGTGTGGTCCCTTAACGCCCTGCTTTCGAATATCAGCCATCGAACGGACGACAGCTTCGAGGTAAAGCTGATGGCCGGAATCGGTGTATGGATGCACAGCATCGGGCGAGAAGAGAATCTTGTCACCAAGAGCTGTTTTCTCCTCCTCTGTTTTAGGTTTGGGCCCTTTGAAAATCAGTTTGCCCTCTTTTTCCAGTCTGGCGACCTCGATACCCATGTGGATCGAAGGGATGTTGTAATGGGCAGCGATTTTTTCCATCGCTGTGGCGGACCGTGGGAAGACGCCCTGCTGGAGCGTTTGCAGCATGTTCCCGGCCAGCGTGTACACGAAGCAGATGTCCGTTTTAGGATTGTTTGCCCATGTCTGGCGAACGATACCTTCCATGCAACGATAGATTTGTTCGGGCGAGGCTCCGCCATCATTGACGGCGAACTCTACAAAGAGAAGGTCGGGCTTATGGACAAGGACATCGTGGTTGAGGCGAAACACCCCAAGGTCCGAGCCCGTCCCACCTATAGCCGCGTTGATCTCACTAACCTTAGCATTCGGGAATTGCTCGCCGAACCATTTGAGCGTTTTGGGCCGCCAGCCCGCCTGCGCAGTGATGCTGCCTCCAAGATACGCGATACGTACCTGTCCGCCTTGCTCAAGCTTTGCAAAGAGATTTGGCAGACCGCCACGAGGGTGACACTCGACAGCCTTGGCTAACTCAAGCTCTGCGGCTGGCGATGTTACAGCCGCGACAAGAAACAAAATGCACAGAGTCACGGCCACGCATTTCAGCCCGGCCCACAACGAATTGGTTTTGTTAAGTCGATAAGTAGTCATAGGTAAGACTATAACTTATCGCATTGAAAAATGCACGAATGGGATTCGTACAATTCGCGCAAAATGCTTTGCTTTTATGAAAGTTTAAAAATCAATCTTTGATATCTGTTTCGATATTGTTGCGCGTAATCGCGGTGTCAGAAGCAATTTTCAGACCATCAGGATTGACAAAATTATCAGCTATCAGATTGTCGCTACCACTGAGCAGTTCGATTGAGGAATATTTTGCAGGTTTACTTGTACGATTGATAATCGTGCAGCCTATCACTCGGCAGCGAAGTGCATCACTTAGTGTCACGCCACGAAACTTGGGGTCGAGGATTTGGCAATTTACGAGACTGACGTCCTGAGATTCTTTTATATCTATAGCCCCACCCGCCTTTTCTGAGCCTTGAAAACAGTTCTCAATGATCGAATCAGAAACAATTACGCCTTTGCACCGTTCAATGAGCATACCATCGACGAGGCTTTTTTGTTTGTGGTCGGGATTCCAGTCGATGGAGTTGCCCGATGCGACGATGTTGGCGGAATCCTGGAACCATAGACTGTGAGCGGCGCTGCTGTAGATGGAATTGCCAGATATGGTGACACTGCGACAGTTGACCAGATGGATGCCGTAAGTCTGGCTGCCAATCAGGTTACCCGAGATCGCCATAAGTCCCGCGGTGCGCAGCTTCTCGCCTCCGAGCAGGCGAACGTTGGCACCGTTCGGGCTTGGGCGGGCCTGGATTGTATTGCCTACTATCGTTCCCTCGCGAAAACTGCTGCCTTCCGGCCTCATGTCTATAAGGATATCTGCAGAGTCCTGCACTTCGGGACTGTAGTTGTATTCGATGTCGTTGCCTACGATCTGGAAGTTGCGCATTTCGCCTCCGAAGAGACGGATGCCAGCAACGGGATTGTAGCTGATGTGGCTGTCTGAAATTATCGCCTGATGGAGGTTGACGTGGTCGAAGTCGATGCCGATTTGCGTATTGTGGTAGATATGGCAATGGTCGATGATGGGATTGCGATTGCGTTTGATGAACTGAACAGCGATTTTACAGCGACGAATACAGAGACTCGTCAGGGTTGCCTGCATTGTTTTCTCGAAGCACAGGCCTATAGCTTCAGGATGTTCGCCCAGAATTTCGATTCCCATTACCAAAGGCGAGCGCTGGCGGAGCCAGACGTTGTCCTTGAAGCTTTCGGGACCGGCGGAGCCTTCGTGAGTACCGATGAAATAAAAAGCGGGACCAGGTCCGGCCATGATAATGGTAGCCGAACCGGTTCCAATGAGCGAAACACGATCGAGAGCATCAAGATCGATCCTGATCGTGCGGATGATGCGGTATCTTCCCTTTGGGAAACAGACTGTGCCTTTTGCGGATTTCAGAGCCTTCTCTACGGCGTCGGTATCATCCGCCTTGCCATCGCCTATGGCACCGTAAGCAGTGACATCCGATCCCAGAACAGGCATTTGCGTGATGGAGTTGATATCGGATGTGCTTGCCTGTCCAAAGGCGCAAATAGCGAAAACTAATAGAGACAATATTAATACGAAGCTGATTCTGTGAACCATCATTAAGTCCTCCCTTGTACTCAAAATTCAATATGTCACGGCCCGGAACCATGAGTATATTACGTTAATACCGGAAACGTACAGTTTTGAAATTCGTCCATAGTTTAGTTTATCATCAATCGCGGCTGGCCTGTCGTAGTTACAACATCGCGCCATAGCTCGTTGTCGGGCTCGATGCAGTTTTTCTTCGATACGGCCATGCGAATAGGCACATGGACGATATTGTTGTTCACAAGGCTTATGAGCAGCTCGGTCTTGCCCGCCATGGCCGCGTGGACCGCATTAGTCCCGAGCCTGTTGCAATAGATCGAATCAGTCGGATTGGCCGGGATGCTACGAATGATATAGCTCGGATCGATATATTTGAGGTTGATTTCAATATTCTTCTGCTTGAAATATTGAGCAATATGTTCTTTAAGGAACAGGCCGATGTCAGCGAGCTTGATGTTCCCGGATGCGTCGGTCATATTCGAAGCTGCTATCAGGTCCTGCCCCGCACCTTCGGCTACGAGAATGACTGCATGGTTACGCCGTTCGAGCCGCTCTTCAAGGTGAGCGAGCAGGCCATTTTTCCCATCGAGATCGAACGGCACTTCAGGAATAAGCACATAGTTCACATCGTTGATGGCAAGTGCAGTGTGTGCGGCGATAAAACCGGATTGACGCCCCATTACTTTGACCAGGCCAACACCTTTTATTGCATTATATGCCTCGACGTGTGCGCAGGAGACGGCTTCAACAGCTTTCGAGACTGCGGTTTCGAAGCCGAAGGATTTCTGCACGAAGCTAAGATCGTTGTCGATTGTTTTGGGCACTCCTACTAAAGCGGTTTTCAGTCCGCGAGAGGCAATCTCTTTGGAGATGTTCAGTGCGCCTTTTTGAGTTCCATCGCCTCCGATTGTAAAGAGCATATCCAGATGCATCTGTTCAATAGCGTCGACGATCTGGACAACGCGGTCGCCATAGCCACGCGAGGAGCCAAGAATCGTTCCGCCCTTGCAGTGAACGTCCTCGACAAGGTCAGGATTCAACACCCTGGCAGGCAGTGAAAATTCAGGAAGAAAACCTCGATATCCGAACCTGATGCCTGAAATCCGTCGCACACCGTAGTGGTACCAGAGGCACATAACAATTGCTCGGATAACGTCGTTTAGGCCGGGGCAGAGACCGCCGCAGGTAACAATGCCAGCGTGGACTTTAGTGGGATCAAAGTAGATCCGCTCGCGCGGCCCGGCTACTTCGAGTAAATCGGCTTTCTCTACATTACGACCGCGTCCTGGCTTCGCCGCAATGTCGTAGAGAATTAACTGGTCGTCATCGACGTAGTTGGCAATATAGTCCCCGACCCTCTTCGAGAGCAACATGGGAGAATCGTAGGTACATTCGCCCAAAACCGGGATAGTAAAATCAGGCTTTGCCATTCTTGCACTCCTCACCTTCCGACGGTGTTTAATCTGCCTGCAAAGACGCTGCAGTCACATCATAGCCATAGAGTACCGCCTTGAAGCAGTTTGTCAAACAGCAATTGATACTCTTACGGCCTGCGCAAATACTTACCGATCTTCCGAGCGGACGATCATTTATCACTACTGGAATAAAAAACGAGTGTGACCAGAACAATGCCCGGTCACACTCGCTATATCCGTTTTTCACAATAGTGTCGTTACTGTATATTAGGTTTAGACTCTTGGGTAACCGCCCAGATATTCTGTCTTTGGGAGCCCGCCCGTCAAAGGCATAGCGTAAGTAACGAAAGCATCGGTAATGCCATTACCTTCGGCGTTGATATACTCATCGGGCATCGACTTGGTCTTCTCGGCCACATTGGCCAGTTCCGTTTGGAACAGCTCAACGCCATAAGAGGAGCCATCGCCAAGACGCTTCATAGCGACTGAACCATTGTCTTCGGTCATGGCCAGCTCAACTGCCTTACGGCCGCAACTGCGGGCTTCGTCCTTGTCAACCTGCGATTGTAAGCCTGGGAAACTTCGCTGGAGGTAGCCAAAGGTATCGGCGCGGACGCGTTTGACTTTGAGCTTATCTTTGACCTGGGCAGCGAGGAAATCGGCCAGGGCGCCGGTGCCAGACAGTTGAATGTTGCCATGGGCGTCGACCTCTGCCTGTTCGGCGATCTTCTTGGCCCAGGTTTCGCCATCGGTGTCGCACATACCTTCGCTGACTGCAATGACGCAACGACCGAGCTTCTTGAGAACGCCATCCACTTCGCCACAGAACTTTTCCATCGAGACAGGCCTCTCAGGTACGTAAACCAGATGCGGACCATCGTCGTCGCGAGTTTTACCAAGCGCTGAAGCGGCGGTGAGGAAACCGGCATGACGGCCCATGATAACGTCTATTTTAACGCCGGGCAGAGCACGATTGTCGAGATCGTCGCCAATAAGGGCCGAGGCAACAAATTTGGCCGCTGAACCAAAGCCTGGACAGTGGTCTGTTACGAGCAGATCGTTATCGACGGTCTTGGGGACGTGGAAGGCTCGAATATCGAAATTGGCTCTGTCGGCCATGTTGTTCATAATGTAGGCAGTGTTGGCCGAGTCGTTGCCGCCGATATAGAAGAAATAGCGAATATTGCGCTTCTTGAAGACTTCGATGATTCTGGCGCAGTAGGCCTCGTCAGGCTTGTCTCTGCTGGTCGCAATGGAGGATGACGGCGTGGAAGCCACCAATTCCAGAGTTTCAGGCGAGAGGTTGGTCAGATCGACGAAATCGTCCTTGACCATGCCTGCCACTGCATGAATCGCCCCATAGAGCGTCTCGATCTCGGCGTGCTTCTGGCATTCCTCGATCACGCCTACGAGCGAAGCGTTAATAACCGCGGTAGGACCGCCTGATTGTGCTACGACTGCATTTCCTTTTGGTGCATCTGCCATCTTTACAGATTCTCCACTAAGAACCCCATTATTGTTTCAAGTGCGAAGGAGCATTATACAAGCCCAACGGGCATAGACAAGTATAATTGAAGAATTATAGATTAGAATGCATCAGTCGTCGCTCTTGAGGCAAAACAGGCAGTGGTTACCATTTATAAACCTGCCTTGGAACAAGAAAATACAAGGTTTTTGTAATCGTGGGAACTGAAAGGATCGCCGAGGCAGCTCTGGCATAGAGATCGAGCTGCCGACGGTAGAGTTCGCCGCGTTGGGAGAGTTGGGCGGAGGTGATCTTGTCGGTTTTGAAGTCGATTACGATCAAACCATCGGGCCTTTTAATAAGCATGTCGATAATGCCCTGGACCACTGCGGTCTCGTCGCACCCAACGGATTGCTCGAATTCAGTCCCGGCAAGCTCCCAAGCCGGCAGCGAGAATGTGAAAGGCCATTCGCGGAAAACCTTATTCTTCGGATCGAGAGCCATTTTGCCAAGGTCGGTCTCGAAGAAGGCAAGGATCGACTCGATATCAATGCACTTCGCTACGTCAGCGGTTACAGCGTTTCTGTCGAGCATATGGGAGATAGTCTCGTCGACGGATTCGTGCGTAACCAGCGTCGTCAAATCCAACTGAGCGATCAGAAGGTGGGTGGCCGAGCCGAGCAGGCGGGGATCTATGTTGGACGATTGACCTGGTTCTGTCGTGGAAAGCGAAACAGGTCTGCGTGTCAGTGCACCGGAACAATCCAACCTTGTGAATTCGTCGGCTTGATGGGTCAAATCGCTGACAGAGGTCTTGGCTGGCAGCTTTGGAACACCATTGAAAGGATATTGCCAGGCAAGAGATTGCTTTGTCTTGGACAACAGCGGAGACTGTGCAGATTTCTTATGGCTCCTGGACGCCTTGGGCGTCGAATGGGCCAGCTTTGTTTTGCGGAGTTTTTCTACACAATCTGAAAGATCGCTGAGCTGCTGCCCGGACAACAATTGAAAGCTGAACAGCGAATCATCCTGTGTACGGCTGGCAAGACCTGTCTCGAAGGCTTCATGCAGAGATTGTTGATTCGAGAGCGAATACAGTATCCATTCGAGAGGGCTGCCGGCCGATCGCAGTTGCCAGTCGGGGATTGGGCCATCGCCGAAGTAGTAGCCATTGGTAATGATTCGCTCGCAGGAATCCTTTTTTCGGGCGGCGGTAAGGATCAACTTGTCCTTGGCGCGGGTGGTGGCAACGTAAAGGATGCGCATCTCCTCAGCCAACGAAACGCTCCGCTTCTGCTCAGCGATTACCTGGTGAGCGAGAGATGTAAGCTTCGTATTGGAATCAGGATCGATTATCTGAATACCAAGAGCATACTTGGAGTCGGCGAGCACGTCGGCACTGATACTTCTGGTGTTGAATTTAGTATCAAGCTCGGCCAGAAACACAACGGGGAATTCGAGTCCCTTGCTCTTGTGAACGCTAAGGATGCGCACAGCGTTGCCCGCAGCGGCTTCAGGCTCTGCGGGCGCCCAATCCTGACCTGTCTCCTGGAGCTTCTCGATAAACTCGACGAAGCGCGTCAGCGATGGGCTCCCCGAAGCCGAAACGAAGCCCTCGAACTGTATGGCCCGGTCGTGGAGCTTGAGCAGATTCGCCCGGCGGGCCTGACCATCGGGCAAAGCAGAAATAAACGACAGGTAATTGGTGCTACGATAGATAGTCCAGATCAGATCGGCGAGACTCCCTTTCCGCGCAAAGGTTCGCCATTGATCGATAAGAGCGAGTGAGTCGGTCAGCTTCCTCGCCAATTCACTATCGGAACCTGTATCAATGTGATGACGAATGCGGGAATAGAAATTAGCAGACTTGGATTCGTCTTTACTGTGTATCTGAATGTTAGCCAAATCGCTATCCGTTATGCCAAACATTGGGCTGCGTAAAACAGAGGCAAGCTCGATGTCACGCTGTGGGTTATCGAGGACTTTCAGCAGGCAGAGCATATCGGTGATTTCGGTCGCCTCGAAATAGCCTGCCGTGGTCTGGCAACTAACAGGGATACCGGCCAGACGCAGTATTTCAACATAGTCGTTGGCCTTTTTCGCCAGGCTGCGCATCAGGATAACAATGTCACGATATTCGAGGCCCCTGGAGCAATCCTTCTGCTTGTCGTGAATTTGCAGCTCGGCCTGGCCCGTGTCGGCTCCGACCAATTGCCTGATACGCTGGGCGATAAATACGGCCTGACGCTGGCGTGCATTAACAATGCCTGAATCATCATCGCTGGGATTATCTTCCGATGCCTGTTCTTTCTCGTCAGGATCTTTCGGCGTTTCATCAAGCAGGTGGAACTCGATAGACCGCAAGTCACCAGTGGGCGATTCGTCCGACACCGCATCCTCGGGTGGAGGTCGAAGATGAGCCGATTGATCGTAGTCGGTGCCACAGAACGATTTGGTCATTATGCGGAAAAAGAGGCAGTTGACGAAATCGAGAATAGGTTTGGCCGAGCGAAAATTCGTATTCAAATCGACGCGCTGAGAATTCCCATCGGAAGTACCGCCCGATTCGAGACGCTGGAGGAAAATATCCGGCTGGGCGCCACGCCAAGAGTAGATGCTCTGCTTGACGTCACCAACGACAAAGACATTATCACCGCTGCTGAGCATATCGAGAATGGTCTGCTGGACTGGATTTATGTCCTGATATTCATCGACGAAGATATACCTGTATCTCTGCCGCAGGTCCAGTGCAGTTTGCGTGGGTGACGGCTTCTCACTATCATCCGGGCGGTCGCCGGCAAGTAACTTTAGAGCAAGGTGTTCGAGGTCTGAGAAATCGAGGCAGTTCGCCTCGCGTTTGGCGTGAGTGTATAACTGATCGAATTTCCTGACCAGTTCAACCATAATTTGTGTCTGTTGAGTGACAGCCCCTGCCATCAAATCGAGATACTCAGGATGTACGACAGCAAGACGCTTGAGATCCTTGAACTGATCGACGGCCTTTTTTGCGATCTTTTGTATCATCTCATCGAGAGGACCATCTATATCCTTGGGCTTTCGCGTTGTCGGTTTGAAGGAACGCATACCTTCAAGAAAGCTATCCCACTTGTTATCTCCAAGGGCTTTGAGGCACGCTTCGAACGGGCTGATATGCGTCTCGTCGAATTTCTGGGCCCAGGGCCCTCCCGGGACTTTGTTTTCATAGATGGACCTGGCATGGTGAAGACGGCTCAGGATCGCATCGAGTCGAAGGGCAATGTGTTTTCTCTGCGCATCGGCCAGGCCTGATGTGGTAATGTCCGTCGTGCGAGACAGTTGTTCCGCTCGGTCGTACCAATTGTCCCGCGAGGCAACACCATCTAAAAAGTCACTCAGCTCAATGATTCTATTGAGAAAACCGGAGTTATCATCAAGGTTCCTGCGTCTGAGCAGCTTGCTCAGGGTAGATGTCAGATCATCCTGCTGCCAGGCCCATTCGATGGTCTTGCCGAGAATTTCAGCTTTTAGCAATTTAGCTTCGTCGGCGTCGATCACGGAAAATGTCGGGTCCAGCCCAAGCTGGTAGAAATGCTCTGTGATGAGTCTTTTGCAGAAAGCGTGTATCGTGCTGATATCGGCGCCCTGTAGCAGAACAAGCTGTTGCAACAGCCGACGGTCGCCTGTACTTTCGGCCTGGGCCTTTAGTTGCTCGCCAATGCGCGAACGCATCTGCTCGGCCGCAGCATCGGTAAAGGTCAACACAAGAAGGCTCATGACGTCAGGGCATGTTTTTCTGTCCGAGATGAAGCTGACGCAGCGACCTGAGAGGACGGCGGTCTTGCCCGTCCCCGCCGAGGCGGTGACAAGCACGTCGCCGCCACGAGCGCTAATCGCCTGGGCCTGCTGGGCTGTCCATTTGATCTTGTTCTCAGGCATCGGGCGGCTCCATCTTTTCAAGGGCCTCGGTCTTCTTGACGGGCGACAGCGGATTATAATCGTTTATCTGCCAGTCGAACCTGCAAACCGCTTTGTAATCACAATGGGTGCAAGCTGGTTTCTGACTCAGGCGATATGGAGTAATATCGATTCTGCCTGTTATGATATCCTGAGCAAACTGCACAATAATGTCATGTACATTCTTCATGACCTGCTTGAAATGTACAGCCTGGAGAGCCCCCCTATTGTAATAACTTCCATATGGTGCGTTATCTTTCGTTACATAAAAATTGTAGAATCTGCTGTCCTTCTGAGCGACTGGATCAAGATTCTGCCAGAAACGACCATCAAATAGACCGTTGGCCTTGCGTGTAAATTTGGATTTTGCATCTTCCACCTGGCCAATAGCCACGGACTTGGAGGATGCCTCAATCGGCATATAGAACGCACCTATCGGTGTATTCGCCATTAAATCTGACGAACTACAAATGGCAAGCATATATAGTGGCAATTGAATGTCGATGCCGTGGAAATAATGAGACCAATTGAATTTGGCTTTTTTCTCACTTCGCTTGTAATCGAAGACAATGGCAAACTTTTTTCCGTCAACCTCAGCAATGTCGAGCCGGTCGA